>NZ_JBVJKR010000007.1:0-471483 GCF_055585125.1 Nonomuraea sp. NPDC054003 | reverse complement strand
CGCAGCACACCCGCGATCTCGTCGTCTCCTCCCCCATGGCCCGCGGTGTGGCCGAGGGCTTCGACCGACTTGATGCAGTGCTGTCCCCAAGACGTGCATCCTGATGCATTCGTACTCGGCACAAGCCCGGCATGATCATGTGGTGGCTGTCCTATGTCACGCCGCCACACCCAAGATCACGACCTCCGGCTGCCGTACCAGGCCGCGGTGCCGCCGGTCGTGGGCAGGCCGGCCGCGCGCCAGGCGTGGAAGCCGCCGACGACGTCGGTGGCCTTGGTCAGGCCGAGCTCGTGCAGCGAGGCGGCGGCCAGGCTGGAGGTGTAGCCCTCCGAGCACAGGACGATGATCTCGACGTCGTAGCCGGTCGCCACCGGCAGCCTGGCCTCTCCCGCGGGGTCGAAGCGCCATTCGAGCACGTTGCGTTCGACGACGAGCGCGCCCGGAACCCCGCCCTCGTCCGCCCGCTGGGCCGCCGGGCGGATGTCGACGATGAGCGCCCCGGCGAGGGACCGGGTGTGCGCCTCGGCGGGCGGCAGCCGGCGCAGCAGCCTCCGCCTGTCGTCGAGGATCTGGTCGATCGTGCGCGCGCCGGGCGGCGGTCCCGTCACCACTGCTCCGCCGTCTCCTCCACCAGCTTGACCAGGCCGTGGTCCGTGAGCTCGTAGCGGTTCATCGTGGACAGCGGAGGCGAGTAGACGTGCACGCTGACCGCTGGCGCGGCGGAGCCGTTGTGGACCTCGTGCACGTAGCCGGGGCCGAACGCGCGGGCCTCACCGGGGGCGAGGTCGCGTTCGGCGGTCAGGTCGTGCTCCCGGAGGGTGCCGAGGGCGACGGCGAAGGCGCCCCGCGAGCCGCCGTGGTCGTGGAAGCCGGTCGTCTGCCCGGGGAGCCAGCTGATCAGCCAGACCTCGTGGTCGTCGTCCTGGTGGAGTCGCTCGTACCAGCGCTCCCCGGTGTTCAGCCGCACGCGCCCCACCCACGCGTCGAGGTCGGCGGCGATGGCGCGGGCCCTGCTCTCCAGGCTGGGACGGGCGGGCGCGGATGTCGTCACGGTCATGTCGGTGTTCCTGATCTGGTCGATGCCGGTCGTCGTCACGCGGATGCGGGCGCCGTACACAGCGCGCTCGCCTGCCGTCCGAGATCGACGGGCAGGTCTGACCAGAGAAGGGACCCGGAGTGCATGCGTCACAGGTTGGCCGAAATTCCCCACTAAGTCAACCTGAAATTAAGGGTTTTGCCGCGAAGGCCCCCACGTCAACGGCCGGCGTCGTCCCGGCGTGGCGTCTCGAAGCAGGCGAGCCAGGTGGCCAGCAGCGACTCCAGCTGGACTGCCTCCTCGGGCGGCAGGCAGTCGAGCAGCCGGCGCTCGTTGCGCATGTGCTCGGTGAACGCCTCGTCGATCAGCTCCCGGCCGGCGGCGGTCAGGGCGACGACCCGGCCGCGCCCGTCGCTCGCGCTGCGGCGGCGGGTGACCAGCCCCGCGCGTTCGAGCCGGTCGATGCGTTTGCTCATCGCCCCCGTGGTGACCATGGTGTGCGCGGCCAGCTCGCCGGGCGCGCGCTCGAAGGGTTCGCCGGCGCGCCGCAGCGTGGCGAGCACGTCGAACTCCCCCTCCGCCAGCCCGTAACGGCGGTAGACCGCGCAGAGCTGCTCGGTCAGATGTCCGGCGAGGCGGTGGAGGCGCCCGATCACGCCCTGCGGCCGCACGTCCAGGTCGGGCCGTTCGCGCTCCCACGCTCGCTGGATCCTGGCCACGTGGTCCGAGTACTCGCTCATGGTTCCAATATATCTTCCCGGGAAGTTATATTGCTTCCATGGAAGCTACCTTCCGCTGGCTGCCCGTCACCGCGATCGCGCCCGTGGCGTGGGGCGCGACCTACTACGTCACCCAGCAGTTCCTGCCGGCCGACCATCCCATGTACGGCGCCGCGATCCGGGCGCTGCCCGCGGGCCTGCTGCTCCTCCTCGTCCGCAGGAGACTCCCCCGGGGATCGTGGTGGTGGAAGTCGGCGGTGCTCGGCACGCTCAACATGGGCGCCTTCTTCGCCCTGGTCTACCTGGCGGCGCAGACGCTCCCGACCAGCGTCGCCTCCACCATCATGGCGACCTCCCCGATGGTGATGATGCTGTTCGCCTGGGCCGCCCTGTCCGAACGGCCCCGGGTGACCCATCTCGCCGGGGCGTGCGTCGGGATCGCGGGCGTCGGCCTGATGCTGCTGGAGGACATGGGAGCGGCCGGTCTCACCGGCATCCTCGCCTCCGTCTCCGCCATGACGATGTCGTCCCTGGGATACGTGCTGGCCAAGCGGTGGAGCGGCGACGTCGACGTCTTCTCTCTCACGTCCTGGCAGCTCATCGCGGGTGGCGCCGCGCTGGTGCCCGTCGCGGTCGCGGTCGAGGGCGCGCCGCCTTCGCTGGACGGGCCCGCACTGCTCGGCTTCGGCTACGTCACGGTCATCGCGACCGCGCTCGCCTTCGCGGCCTGGTTCGCGGGGCTGCGCCACCTGAGCGCCGGCACGGTCGGGCTCATCGGGCTGCTCAACCCGGTGACGGGAGTCCTCCTCGGTACGGTGCTCGCCGGCGAGACGCTGACCGGCCGGCAGATCTTCGGACTCGTCCTGGTCTTCCTCGGCATCCTCCTGGGACAACCCATCGCGGCCCGCCTCACCAGACGCCCCCCGGACCGGAAACCGGCGGATCACGCCCCGTGGCGGGTCGCGGAGAAGGAGCCGCCGGGCGGTGAGGCCCTGCGGCAGGTCGCGGAGAAGGGCGCCGCCGGGCGATGACGCACCACGGCAGGTCCCGGAGGGACGCCGCCCGGCGATAACGCCCCGCTGCAGGTCGCGGAGAGGGACGCCCGCCGGACGATAACGCACCGCGACAGGTCGCAGAGAAGGGCGCTGCCAGGCGATGACACATCGCGGCAGGTCGCGGGGAAGAGGGCCACCGGGCGATGACGCACCCCGGGAGGTCGCGGAGAAGGGGGCTGCCGGGTGATGACGCATCGCGGCAGGTTGCGGAGAAGGGGGTCACCGGGCGGTGACGTCACGGAGAAGCGTGCCATGCGCTGCCGGTCCGCACGTAACGGCGGCGGAAGCGGAAGGCGCTTTCGGCGGTTGCCCGCCGTTTCGGGGCGGAAGCGGAAGCTGCTTTCGGCGGTTTCCCACCGTTTTGGGGCGGGTGTTCGAACCTGACATCGGCGGGCGAAGTACCCTGGGCCGATGTTCTGGCCTCAGGGTCCGTCGCTGCGTGAACTGGTGGTCCAGGCGCTGTCCTCGGTGGAGCGGGGTTACGACCTGCTGGCCCCGAAGTTCGACCACACGCCTTTCCGCACCCCCGACAGCGTCCTCGACGCCACGGCCGACGTGCTGCGCCCGCTCGGGCCGTTCGGTCAGGCGCTGGACGTGTGCTGCGGCACCGGCGCGGGCATGCGGGTCCTCGCGCCCCTGTGCCGGGGACCGATCACGGGCGTCGACTTCAGCGCCGGCATGCTCGCGCGGGCGCGCCGGACGCACCCGGACGCCGCGTGGGTCCAGGCCGACGCCCGGGCTCTGCCCTTCGCCGGGTCCTTCGACCTCGCGGTCAGCTTCGGGGCGCTCGGGCACTTCCTGCCCGCCGAACGGCCGGCGCTCTTCGCCGGGGTGCGTCGCGCGCTGCGGCCCGGCGGGCTCTTCGCCTTCCCCATCGGCGCGCCGCCGCTCGTGACCTCGGGCATGTACTGGGCGATGCTCGGGTTCGACCTCGCCATGCGGGCCCGGAACGCGCTGTGGCGCCCGCCGTTCGTCATGTACTACAGCACCTGCCCGCTCAGCGCGGTCCGCGCCGAGCTGACAACGGCCGGGTTCACCGTGACGACGGCCCCCTTGACGGCTCTGGGCCGACGCGACGACGGCAGCCCACGGTGCCTCCTCGTCCTCGCCCACACGATCAACCACCCGGCACCGTAAGCATCCGGCACCGTACGCGGACCCCCACCCTGGGTGGAGGCCGCCCGGCACCGTGAAGGTTCCGTACCGTACGCGAACTCCCCCGGGTTCGTGGAGGAGCCGCCCAGCACCGTGAGAGTCCGGTCCGTACGCGAACCCCCGCCCTGGGGTGGTGGAGGCTGCCCGGCGCTGTGAGTATTCCGTACCGTACGCGAACTCCCCCGGGTTCGTGGGGAGGCCGCCCGGCGCCGTGAGGGTCCGGTCCGTACGCGAACCCCCGCCCTGGGCGGAGACTGCCGGGCGCCGTGAGGGTCCGGCACCGTACGCGAGCTTCCGAGCTGGGGTTGTGGAGGCGGACCGGCTTGTCGTACAGCCGGACCTCCGCGAGCAGGGGTCGGCGCGAGGTGCGGGTCGATCTCGTCGATCAAGTCCGGTTTCGAAAAGCTGAGCGCCGATGCCGGGCGAGAACGCCCCGAGGTTCCTTCCGCCTGCCCGATCCGGGCCGCCTCGGACGCGCCGTAACGACGTGGCCGCGCCGTGACGACGTGGCCGCGCCGTGACGACGTGGCCGCGCCGTAACAACGAGGCCGCGCCGTAACAACGAGGCCGCGCCGTAACAACGAGGCCGCACCGTAACGAGGGTCGCGCCGTAACGACGTGGCCGCACCGTAACGAGGGGTCTCACCGTAACGACGAGGCCGCACCGTGACGACGTAACCGCAGGGTGGCGGGAAGGGCGGTCGGTGCTGGTTTATGCGGTTGCGTCCGGCTTGGCGGGCGTGCCTATGATCCCCCATGCCTCCCCTCACGCTTCCTCGTCAGCATGCCCGTACGGCCCGGTTCAAGCTCGGCGTCCCCAGGGACTTCACGATCTCGCCGGACGGCGCCCGGGTGGTGTTCCTCAGGTCCTCGGGCGGTGACGACCCGGTCAACCGGCTGTGGACGCTGACCCTGGCCACCGGGCAGGAGCGGCTGCTCGTGGACCCCGGCACGCCGGGCGGGACGTTGCCGGAGGCGGAGCGCGCCCGCAGGGAACGCACCCGCGAGCGCGCGAGCGGCATCGTCGCCTACGCCACCGACGCCGCCGTCACCAAGGCCGTCTACGCGCTCGACGGCGCGCTCCACACCGTCGACCTGCTGACCGGTGAGGTCACCCCGCTCGGCACGACCGGATCCGACCCGCGGCTCGACCCGGCCGGGCAGCGCGTCGCCCACGTGTCCGACGGCGCCCTGCACCTCGACGGCAAGCCGCTGCTGACGCCCGACGGTCCCGAGGTGACCTGGGGGCTGCCCGAGCACGTGGCGGCCGAGTCGATGGCCCGCCACCGGGGCTACTGGTGGTCGCCCGACGGCACCCGCCTGCTGGTGGCGCGGGTGGACAACGCCCGGGTGAGCAGGTGGCACCTGTCCGAGCCCGCCGATCCTGGCAGGCCCTCCAGGACCATGGCCTATCCGGCGGCGGGCACCGACAACGCCGACGTGACGCTCTGGCTGACCACGCCGGCCGGGGAGCGTACCGAGGTGGTCTGGGACAGGGCGGCGTTCGAGTACGTCGCGGCGGTGTCGTGGACCGGGCAGGGGCTGCTGATCCTGGTGCAGAGCCGCGACCAGCGCACCACCCGCCTCCTGGAGGCCGACCCCGGGACGGGCGCGACCACGCTGGTGCGCGAGGACGCCGACGACGCCTGGCTGACGCTGGTGCCCGGCACCCCCGCCCGCACGGCGGCCGGGGAACTGGTCTGGACGGTGGACCGCGACGACACCCGCCGGCTGATGGTCGGGGACGACCTGGTCACGCCGCCGGGCCTGCAGGTGCTGCGGATCCTGGCGGTGGACGGCGACACCGTGCTCGCGCAGTGCTGCGACGAGCCGACGGAACGCCACCTCTACAGCTACTCCAGGGCCGCGGGGCTGACCAGGGTCACCTCCGAGCCGGGGGTGCACACCGGAACGCGCGCCGGCGGCGTCACCCTGGTCGTCAGCCGCACTCTGGAGGAGCACGGGACCCGCGTCACGGTGACCGGCGGAGGGGCGGCCACGCCGATCGTCTCGAACGGCGCGACCCCGGTCGTGCGCCCGCGGGCGGACCTGGTGTCGCTGGGCGAACGGGAGCTGCGCGGCGCGATCGTGTTCCCGTCCGGGCACGTGCCGGGCTCGCGGCGGCTGCCGGTCCTGCTCAGCCCGTACGCCGGGCCGGGCGGCGCCCTGGTGCTGCGCGGGCTGGACGACTACGCGGTCGCGCAGTGGTTCGCCGACCAGGGCTTCGCCGTGCTGGTCGTGGACGGGCGCGGCACGCCGGGCCGCGGACCGGCCTGGGAGCGGGCCGTGCACCTCGACAAGCTGAGCGCGGCGCTGGAGGACCAGGCCGACGCGCTGCGGGCCGCCGCCGGCCGCTTCCTCGACCTGGACCTGGACCGGGTGGCGATCCGCGGCTGGTCGTACGGCGGTTATCTGGCCGCCGCGGCCGTGCTGCGCCACCCCGACGTCTTCCACGCCGCCGTCGCGGGCGCGCCGGTCACCGACGCCCGCCTCTACGACACCCACTGGCAGGAACGCTACCTCGGCCATCCCGACCGGAACCCCGAGGCGTACGACCGCAGCTCCCTGATCGCCGACGCCCCGAACCTGCGCCGCCCGCTCATGCTCGTGCACGGTCTGGCCGACGACAACGTCTTCGCCGCGCACACCCTGCGGCTGTCCGCCGCGCTGCTGGCCGCGGGCCGCCCGCACACCGTCCTGCCGCTGTCGGGCGTCTCCCACATGACCGCCCAGGAGCAGGTCGCCGAGAACCTGCTCCTGCTGGAGCTGGACTTCCTGCGCCGGGCGCTCGGTCCGGAGCCCAGCTGATCACGCCCAGCGGAAGACGTGCCGTCCGGCTCCCACCTCGACGGCGGTGTCCGGGTCAGGGGCAGGTGGACGGCGGCGGTGGTGTTCGCCGGCACCACCACGACGAGCTCCATCTCGTCTCCGGTTCGTTCCCAGCCGGCCTCGGCCCGGCCGTACGGGGTGTCGAGCGTGGCGCGGGCGCGGGTGAGGCCGCCGCCGGGAAGCAGGCGCGCGTCGTGGCACTCGCCGTCGTAGAGGCTCGCGGCGGTGACCGGGCCGGGCGCGCACCGCCAGGCGCCGTCGGTGGCGACGGTGTCCGTGGTGCCGTCGGAGTAGGTGATCTCCAGCTGGGTGATCAGGGCGGTCCGGTCGCCGTAGACGGCGGACCTGCCCCCGGCGAAGCCGACGCGGCCCCGGTAGCAGCCGTCGGCGAGGGTGGCGCCGATCGTGTTGGCGCCCTCCTCCAGCAGGGCGGTGACGTCGTGGGTGCGGTAGCGCAGCCGGTGGTGCTAGCTGCTCCAGCCGGGGGGCGAGCACGTCGTCGCCCACGACCCGGCCGTTCATCTCGACTTCGTACGTGCCGTGCGCGGTGACGTACAGGCGGGCCCGCTCGGCGGGACCGCGCCGCTCGCGCGAGCCCAGCTCCGGTCCTGGCCACGGCACGAGCACCGACTCCCCCGACGCGACGACGCCGGTGCGGGTGCCGTCGCCGCAGAGAGGTCATGTCATCCCTTGATGGCGCCGGCGGTCATGCCGGCCACGATCTTGCGGTTGAAGAAGACGAAGGCCAGCAGCGGCGGGATCGTGATCAGGACGATGTCCATGAACAGCAGGTTCCACTGGGTGCTGTACTGGCTCTGGAAGTTGTAGAGGGTGACCTGCACGGTGGCGTTGTCGTCGCCGGGCAGGAAGTAGAGCGGGTTGACGAAGTCGTTGAAGACGGCCACGGACGAGGTCAGCACGACCGTGATGGTGACCGGCCGGAGCAGCGGGAAGATCACCCGGAAGAACAGCCGCGCCCCGTGGCAGCCGTCGATCTGGGCCGCCTCGTCCAGCTCGCGCGGAATCGCCGCGATGAACGCCCTGAACAGCAGCATCGCGAACGACAGCCCGTAGGCGACCTCGACCAGGATCAGCCCCGGCAGGGTCTTGAACAGGCCCAGTGCCTGCAGCAGCCAGATGGTGGGCACGATCGCGGGCGGGATGATCAGCCCGGACAGCACCAGGAAGTTGACCAGCGTCCCGACCCTGCCGGCGCGGCGCTGCAGCACGAACGCGGCCATGGCGGCGAAGAACACGATCAGCGCGACCGAGGCGACGGTGAGGACGGTGGAGTTGACGAAGGCGCGCAGCAGCACGTAGTCGCGCGCCTGGACGACCTCGACGAGGTTGTCCACCACCCGCCAGTCGACCGGCCAGGCGAAGTCCAGATCGGCGGCCTGCGCCGGGTCCTTGACCGCGGTCAGCAGCATGAACGAGAACGGCACCAGGAAGATCACGGTGGCCAGGACCAGCGCGATCGTGTCGGCGCCGTACCTCCTGAAGGTCCTCATACGGCGACCTGCCTCTTGCCCAGGACGTAGGTGAGCGGGACGACGATGGCGGTGACGATGAGGAACAGCAGCACGTTGCCGGCGGTCGACAGGCCGAAGAAGCCCGCCTGATACTGCTTGTAGATGATCGAGGCGATGACGTCGCTGGTGAAGCCGGGACCGCCCCGCGTCATCGTCCAGATCAGGTCGAACGACCGCAGCCCGCCGATGAACGACAGGATGATCACCGAGTAGGTGGCGGGCCAGGACAGCGGCAGCGTGACGTGCCGGAACCGGTGCCAGGCGCCGCCCCCGTCGACCTCGACCGCCTGATAGTAGTCGCGCGGGATCGACATGATCCCGGCGATGTAGATGACGGTGGCCAGGCCCACCCCCTTCCACACGTCGACCAGCGCCACCGACAGCAGGGCCGTGTTCGCGTCGCCGAGCCAGTCGGCGCCGTCGACGCCGGCCAGCGCGAGGGCCTTGTTCACCAGGCCGGTGTCCGGGCGGAGCAGCGCGCTGAAGGTGATGCCGACCGCCACGGTGGAGACCAGGACCGGGAAGAACACCACCGCGCGCAGGAAGCCTCGCAGCCGCAGCCTGGACGTGAGCAGCACGCCCAGCAGCAGGCCGAGCACCACCTTCAGCCCGCTGGTGACCACGGCGTAGACGATCGTGTTCCGGAAGCCGACGCGCAGGTTCTGCTCGGCGAGGAAGTCGCGGAAGTTGTCCAGGCCGACGAACTCGCTGTCGAACAGCGTCCACCGGGTCAGCGCGAAGTAGAACGCCATCACGGTCGGCACCAGGAAGATCACCAGGTAGACGACGGCGGCCGGCAGGTAGAGCGCGTACGGGTAGGGTGACCTGCGCCGGGCCGCCGGCCGGGCGTGCCGCTCGGCCGGCGGCCCGCCGGGCCCCGCGCGGAGCCCGGCACGCTGCTCGGTCACCACCCTGCCAGCCCCAGTTGCCTGGCCTGCTTCTCCACATCCTTGTCGTACTGGGCGGCGCCATCGGCGGGCTGCGTCAGCCCCGAGCCGACGGCGACGGTGATCTGCTCCAGCGACGGGCCCTTGATGGGCGACAGGAACTCCAGCGCGGGCGTCGTGGCGCCCCGGTCGATGTAGGCCTGGAGGTCCTTGGCCACCTGGATGGCGTCCTCCGGCAGCTTCGACCCCTTGATCCGGTACGGTCCGGACGGCTGGACGGCGGCGGTCACGGCTTCGGTGCCCGCCGGGGAGGCGACGAAGGCCAGGAACTTCTTGGCCGCGTCCAGGTGCTCGGTGGTCCTGGCGATGTAGAGGGCGGCGGGCTCCCAGACGGTGGCGCCGCCGGCGGCCGGGTCGTCGCCCGGGATGCCGAAGTAGCCGACGTCGGTCGCGGTCTGGGGGTAGGTCTCCAGGAGCGGCGGGAGCAGCTGACTGAGCATCGCGTAGTGCGCGCCCTCGCCCTCGACCAGCATCTTCAGTCCCTGGTCGAGGGTCGCCGAGCCGAAGCCCTTGTTGAGGTGGCCCTTGGCGTGCACGTCGGCGAGGTGCTGGAAGCCGCCCGTCGCGGCCGGCGTGGTGGCGAACTTGGCCTTGCCCGCGGTGTAGTCGGCGGCGAAGCCCGGCACGGCGGCCTGGACGTTGTGGTAGTCGGCGAGCACGAAGATCTGGGACGTCCAGGTGTCCTTGAACGTGCTGATCACCGGGGTGACCCCGGCGGCCTTGATCGTGTCGTTGTTGGCCATGAAGTCGGCCCAGGTCCTGGGGACCTCCAGGCCGAGCCGCTCGTAGACCTTGCGGTTGTACAGGATGCCGCCGCCGCCCATCGTGGTGGCCGGGACCCCGTACGCCTTGCCGTCGTGCGAGACGACGGGCAGGTAGTCGGGCTGGACCTGGGCCAGGACGGGATCCCCGGTCAGGTCGACCAGGGTCTGGGCCGGGTTCAGCGCCTGCAGCAGCGAACCGGAGTTGTACCAGAACACGTCGGTCATCTCGCCGGTGGACAGCCGGGTCTTGACGACGTTGTCACCCTCGCTGCCGCCCGGCTGGTGCTCCATGTCGATCTTGATCGTGGGGTTGACCTTCATGAACGCGTCGGCCAGCGCCTTGGAGGTGTCCACGGTCGACTGGTCGCTGCCCGTCATGAAGGACAGGGTCACGGTGCCGTCGGCGGCGGGCTCCGAGCCGAATCCGCACGAGGCAAGGGCCGCCGTCGCGAGCACGGCCACGGCCGATGCCAGCATGCGGTGGGAGGTCTTCACACACCCTCCAGGGGTTTTGAATCGTTTTAAGCGGCTCCCCGATGCGGTTAACGTAGGCGTTGCCCGAAGGGGTGTCAAGACATGATTTGGGTAACGGTACCCACTCTTCTCGCAGTTGAGATCGCTGTACTCACTGGTAATGCAGGTACTGTTTCCCCCGTCGGACCGGCTCACCTCCAGCTCGTACACTGGGATCACCCCTCGGGAATTGGAGCCTCATGGTCGCGCCCAGCCGACGCCGACGAGTGACGATCAACGACGTGGCCAGCCACGCCCAGGTCTCCGTCACCGCGGTGTCCAAGGTGATCCGCAACGCCTACGGCGTCAGCCCCGCCATGAGAGACCGGGTCAAGACGGCCATCGAGGAGCTGGGCTACCGGCCCCAGGCCGTGGCGCGGGGCATGCGCGGGCGCACCTTCACGATCGGCCTGATGCTGCCACACATCAGGAACCCGTTCTTCGCCGACATCCTCGACGGCCTCACCGAGCAGCTCGCCGGCACCGACTACCGGGCGTTCATGATCCAGGGGGGCGCCACCCGCAAGGTGGAGAGACTGGCGGTCGACGCCCTCATCGACCGCCAGGTCGACGGCATCATCATGGTCGCCCCGCTCGCCTCGAAGGCGCGGCTGGAGGAGGTGGCCCAGGAGAAGCCCACCGTGGTGCTGGCCCGCCACGAGCGGTCGTCCTTCTACGACTCCGTCTACGACGACGACGAGGCGGGCGCCGAGCTGGTCGTGAAGCACCTCATCGAGCTCGGCCACCGCCGGATCGCGCACATCACGCACCAGGACGACAGCCAGGCGCAGCCGGCCGACCTGCTCCACAACATCCGGGCCGCGACCTACGAGCGCGTCATGCGCGAGCACGGGCTGGCAGACGAGATCGCCGTCGCGACCAGCTTCTACCACGAGAAGGGCGGCTACGAGGGAGCGCGGGAGCTGCTGGACCGCGATCCCCGACCGACGGCCATCTTCGCGGGGGCCGACCAGGCGGCGTTCGGCGCGCTCGCCGCGGTCTACGAGGCCGGGCTCCGCGTCCCGGCGGACGTCTCGGTGGCCGGCTATGACAACACCCACCTGGCCGCCCTGCCCAACATCACCCTGACCAGCGTCGACCAGGAGGGCTCCGTCATGGGCGGCGCCGCCGGCAAGCTGCTGCTGGAGCGCATCGAAGGCCGCACGTCCGCGGTCCGCTTCTCGGTCACCCCCAGCCTGGTCGTCCGCGGCTCCACGGCCCCGCCCGCGTCCTGACGCGTGGGTAACGTTACCCACGAATCCACGCCACGCGGCCGGATGAGGTGGGACGGGAGCGGGAACCGTTGCCTCTTGACGGCACATGAGGGAGCGCTTACGGTGACGACGTCCGCGGATGTTAAATCGTTTCACTCTCCAGGGGGCTCACCACGGAAGAGCGGCCATGCCGCCGGAAGGGAGTGACCTCGTGTTCACCGCACCTCGCCGGACCCGCGTGCTCGCCGGGGCGGGGGTGTCTCTCGCCCTCGTCCTCTCGCAGCCCCTCGTCCCCCCGGCGTCCGCCGCCGGCGGACAGCCCCACGTCGAGGCCGTCGACCTGCGCGTCGACGGCCGGCGTTCGCGGCGACGACCTGACCCGCCCGGCGGTCACCCTCGTGACACGGGGGTGACCGCCTGGTCTGGATTCCCCCGCGGTGTTAGCGTCGGGGGCGGAGCGCCGGGAAACCGGGGGCGGCCATGTCGCGCATGGCGCCGGCCATGAGGAGATGGCGCGATGAAGCTGATCGGGTTGTCCGAGATCGACGCCTCCATGATCGACCTGGTGGGCGGCAAGGGCGCCGGGCTCGGAGAGATGATCAGGGCGGGTGAGCGCGTCCCCGACGGCTTCTGCCTCACCGTCGAGTGCTACCGGTCAGGAGAGCTGCCGGAGCGGGAGCTGGTCGAGGCGTACGAGCGGCTCGGCGGTGGGCGGGTGGCGGTCCGGTCCAGCGCCATCGCGGAGGACCTGCCGGAGGCCAGCTTCGCCGGGCAGCAGGACACGTACCTCGGCGTCGAGGGTCACGCGGAGCTGATCGACGCGGTCCGCCGCTGCTGGGACTCCCTGTTCACCGAGCGCGCCGTCGCCTACCGCGCAGCCGTGCACGTCGAGGACGAGCCCGCCATGGCCGTGGTGGTGCAGCGCATGATCGACCCCGTCGTGGCGGGGGTGATGTTCACCGCGAACCCGATCACCGGCTGCCGTACGGACATGGTCGTCGACGCCGCTCCCGGTCTGGGCACCGCGATCGTCGAGGGCACCGTCGTACCCGACCATCATGTCCTCCGCCGGGGAGCGCCGGCCGTGCCGGACCCGGACGGGTGTCTCGACGCGGCGCGGCTCGAAGAGCTGCGGGCTGCGGGGGCGCGGCTGCAGGAGCATTTCGGCTCGCCGCAGGACGTCGAGTGGGCGATCGACGCCGGGGGGACGCTGTGGCTGCTGCAGTCCCGGCCGATCACCACGCTCTTCCCGCCGCCGCCCGACACCGGTGACACGCGGCTCTACCTGGAGTTCGGCCACATGCAGGGCATGCTGCGCCCGTGCACCCCGATGGGGTTCTCGCTGCTCAAGTCGGGCTCGAGCCTGTGGTTCGAGGCCGCGGGGGCCCGGGTCGACCGGCGCGACCCGATGCCCCGGCTGGTGTCGATCGGCGGCCGGCTGTTCTTCGACGTGACCGACTTCCTGCGCAGCGGGGTCATACGCGGGCGCCTGGGGACCTCGCTGGAGATCTACGGGCCGAGGGTGCAGGGCGCCGTGCTGAGCATGCTGGACGATCCGCGGTTCGCGCCGCGGCCCGGTCTGCCGTTCCGCGTCGGCAGCCTGGTCAAGGGCGCGCTGCGGATGTTGCCCGGCGGGGTCGCCGGAGTCGTGTCGAGCCTGGTCAACCCGGATCTCGCCCGCGCCCGCGCCTACCGTGGCGTCGCGGAGATCAAGCGCCTCACCACCCCGCCGGGCGAGTCCGCCACCGCCGCGGAACGGCTGCGGTGGGTGATCGAGGACTCCCACAAGCCGATCATGAACATCGACATGCACGGGATCCTCTGGCCGTTGGCGGCCGGCTTGATCGCCGGGACGATCCCGGCCGCGCTGCTCAAGGGCGTCGCCTCGGACGAGGAGCTCGACACCGTGCTCGGCGGCATGCCGTACAACGTGACCACGGAGATGGACCTCGAGCTCTGGGACCTCGCGGTGCGGGCCCGCGAGCACCGCGAGCTGTTCCTCGGCACCCCGCCGGAGGAGCTCGCCGCCGGATACTTCGCCGGTGACCTCCCGGACATCGGGATGGCGGGCTTCCTGGCGAAGTACGGGATGCGCGCCGCGGCCGAGATCGACGTCGGCGTGCCCCACTGGGACGAGGACCCCGCGCCGCTGTTCGCGACGATCGCCAACTATCTCCGCGTCGACGACCCCGGGCAGGCGCCCGACGTGCGGTTCAGGGCGGCGGCGGCGAAGGCCGAGCGGATGATCGCGACGCTGTCGCGGCGGGCGCGGCGCAGGCGACCGGTGCGCGGCCGGCTGGCGGTGTTCTTCATGCGCCGCTCGCGCCGGCTCACCGGGCTGCGGGAGATCGGGAAGTTCGCCTGGCTGCCCGCGATCCAGGCGGCCCGGCGGCAACTCCTCCTGGTCGGCGCGGATCTGGCCGCCCGTGACCGGCTGGCGGACGCCGGCGACATCATGTTCCTGACTCTCGACGAGGCGCGCGCCGCCGTGCACGACGGAACCGACCAGCGGGGACTGGCCGCGAGGCGGCGCGCGGAGTACGAGCGGGAGCTGCGGCGGCCCTCCGTTCCCGGCGCCCTGCTGTCCGACGGGACCGACGTGGAGGCGCTCGCCCCCGCGCGGCCGGTCCAGGACGGCGTGCTGACCGGGATGTCGGGTGCCGCGGGCCAGGCGACGGGCCGGGCGCGGGTGATCCGCGACCCGGTCGGGGCGCACATCGACCCGGGCGAGATCCTGGTGGCGCCGACCACCGACCCGGGGTGGACGCCGCTGTTCATGACCGCGGCCGGCCTGGTGACAGAGACCGGCTCGCCGGTCGCGCACGGCCCCACCGTGGCCCGCGAGTACGGGATCCCGGCCGTCATCTGCGTCCGCGACGCCACCCGCGAGATCACGACCGGTCAGCTGATCACGGTCGACGGCACGGCGGGCACGGTACGCGTCGAACCGGAGTGACCGGCGGCGCGCGTCGCTTTCGATGGCACGCGTAGAGAAGCCGTCAAGATTCGGTTCGTAGCCGTATGAAACCCGTCAAGAACGGCAAAACCCTCCATACCTCAGCGTTCGCTTGTTCTGCGGCCACCGCGGTGAAGGCGGCGGCGCTCTCGGACATCGAACTGAGGAGTGGAATGGCAGACGTCATCTTCGTCGCCCTGACGATCGCGGTCTTCGCGGTCCTCGGGCTGGTCGTCAGGGCGGTGGAGCGGCTGTGAACGCCGTCAACGCGACCGGTCTCGTGGTCGCCGTGGCCCTGGTGATCCTGTTGGTCGCGGCCCTGCTGTTCCCGGAGCGCTTCTGATGAGCACCACCGTGGCGGGCCTCGTCCTCGTCACCTCGCTGATCGCGGCGCTGGCCCTGGTGCACAAGCCGTTCGGCGACTACATGTACCGCGTCTACTCGACCGACCGGCACAACCTCGTCGAACGCGGCATCTACCGGCTGCTCGGGGTGCGCGCCGACGCCGAGCAGCGCTGGGGCGTCTACGCGCGCGCCCTGCTCGCGTTCTCCGTCGTCTCGGTCCTGGTGGTGTACGGGCTGCAGCGGCTGCAGGACAAGCTGCCGCTGAGCCTGGGCATGGCGCCGGTCACCGACCACATCGCCTGGAACACCGCGGTCAGCTTCGTGACCAACACCAACTGGCAGGCCTACTCCGGCGAGTCCACGATGGGCCACCTGACCCAGATGGCCGCGCTGGCCGTGCAGAACTTCGTCTCGGCCTCGGTCGGCATGGCCGTGGCGATCGCCCTGGTGCGCGGGTTCGCCCGGCGTTCCGCCGGCACGATCGGCAACTTCTGGGTGGACCTGGTCCGCGGCACCGTCCGCGTCCTGCTGCCGATCGCGTTCACCGGCGCGCTGGTGCTGGTCGCGGGCGGGGTGATCCAGAACCTCTCCGGCGTCCACGAGGTCACCACGCTGACCGGCGGCACCCAGGCGATCACCGGCGGCCCGGTGGCTTCCCAGGAGGCCATCAAGGAGCTGGGCACGAACGGCGGCGGCTTCTACAACGCCAACTCCTCCCACCCCTTCGAGAACGCCACCGCCTGGACGAACTGGGTCGAGATCTTCCTGATCCTGCTGATCCCGTTCGCGTTGCCGCGCACCTTCGGCAGGATGGTCGGCCAGGTCAGGCAGGGCTACGCGATCGTCGCCGTGATGGGCGTGCTCGCGCTGGCGAGCGTCCTGCTCACCAACGTCTTCGAGCTCTCCGGGAACGCGACCGTGCCGCAGGCGGCCGGCGCCGCCATGGAGGGCAAGGAGATGCGTTTCGGCGTGTCCAACTCCGCCACCTTCGCCGCCTCCACCACCCTGACCAGCACCGGCGCGGTGAACTCCGCCCACGACTCCTACACGCCCTTCGGCGGCATGATGACGCTGGTCAACATGATGCTCGGCGAGGTCGCCCCCGGCGGGGTCGGCTCCGGCCTGTACGGCATGCTGATCCTGGCCGTCATCACGGTGTTCGTGGCCGGGCTGATGGTCGGCCGCACGCCGGAGTACCTCGGCAAGAGGATCGGCGCCCGCGAGATCAAGCTCGCCTCGCTGTACTTCCTGGTGACCCCGGTCCTGGTGCTGGCCGGGACCGCGACCGCGATGGGATCGGAAGAGCGGCGCGCGGCCATGCTCAACACCGGCCCGCACGGCCTCTCCGAGCTCCTGTACGCCTTCACCAGCGCCTCCAACAACAACGGCTCCGCCTTCGCGGGCCTGACCGTCAACACCCCCTGGTACGACGTGGCGCTCGGCCTGTGCATGGCCTTCGGCCGGTTCCTGCCGATCATCCTGGTGCTCGCGCTGGCCGGCTCGCTGGCCGCGCAGTCACCCGTCCCCGAGGGCGCCGGCACGCTGCCCACCCACCGGCCGCAGTTCGTCGGCATGGTCGCCGGCGTGACGATCATCCTGGTCGCCCTCACCTTTCTTCCGGCCCTCTCGCTCGGCCCCCTCGCGGAAGGACTGTCCCGATGATCCGCTCGCTGCCGGACGCGTTGAGAAAGCTCAACCCGGTCACGGCGTGGCGCAACCCGGTGATGTTCATCGTGGAGGCCGGCGCCGTGTTCACCACCGTGCTGGCCGTCGTGGAGCCGACGTTCTTCGCCTGGGCCGTCGTGGTGTGGCTGTGGCTCACCGTGATCTTCGCGAACCTGGCCGAGGCCGTGGCCGAGGGCCGCGGCAAGGCGCGGGCCGCCACGCTGCGCGCGGCCAAGACCGGCACCGAGGCCCGCAGGCTCAGGAGCCCCGACGACCCCGGCCACTGGGACGTCGTCCGGGCGCCCGAACTGCGGCAGGGCGACCGGGTGATCGTCGAGGCGGGTGAGGTCATCCCCGGCGACGGAGACGTCGTCGAAGGCATCGCCAGCGTGGACGAGTCCGCCATCACCGGCGAGTCCGCCCCGGTCATCCGCGAGTCCGGCGGCGACCGCTCCGCCGTCACCGGCGGCACCAAGGTGCTGTCCGACCGGATCATCGTCGAGATCACGCAGAAGCCCGGCGAGAGCTTCATCGACCGGATGATCGCCCTGGTCGAGGGCGCGAACCGGCAGAAGACGCCGAACGAGATCGCGCTCAACATCCTGCTGGCCGCGCTGACGATCATCTTCCTGACCGCCACCGTCACCATGCAGCCCCTGGCCATCTACACCAAGCTCGTCAACCCGGGCGTGCCGGACTCGCTCGCCCTCGGCTCGGACGGCGTCACCGGCATCGTGCTGGTCTCCCTGCTGGTCTGCCTCATCCCCACCACGATCGGGGCGCTGCTGTCGGCCATCGGCATCGCCGGCATGGACCGCCTCGTCCAGCGCAACGTCCTGGCGCTGTCCGGCCGCGCGGTCGAGGCCGCCGGCGACGTGTCCACGCTGCTGCTGGACAAGACCGGCACGATCACCCTGGGCAACCGGCAGGCCACCGAGTTCGTCCCGGTGGACGGGGTCGCCGAGGCGTACCTGGCCGAGGCGGCGCAGCTGTCCAGCCTCGCGGACGAGACCCCCGAGGGCCGCTCGATCGTGGTCCTCGCCAAGCAGCGCTACGGCCTGCGCGAGCGCCGGCCGGGCGAGCTGGCCCATGCGGAGTGGGTGCCGTTCACGGCCCAGACCCGCATGTCCGGGGTCGATCTCCCGCCTGAACCCGGCGCGCCGGACCAGGCCGGGCGCCAGGTCCGCAAGGGCGCCGCCACCGCGGTCATGAAGTGGGTGCGCGACGCCGGCGGCCACCCCGCCGACGAGGCCGGCGGTCTCGTGGACGGCATCGCCGCCTCCGGCGGCACCCCGCTGGTGGTCGCCGAGAAGGGCCGCGTCCTGGGCGTGATCCACCTCAAGGACGTGGTCAAGGAGGGCATCCGGGAGCGCTTCGACGACATGCGCCGGATGGGCATCCGTACGGTCATGATCACCGGCGACAACCCGCTGACCGCCAAGGCCATCGCGGACGAGGCGGGAGTGGACGACTTCCTGGCCGAGGCCACCCCCGAGGACAAGCTCGCCCTCATCAAGAAGGAACAGGAGGGCGGCCGGCTGGTGGCCATGACCGGCGACGGCACCAACGACGCCCCGGCCCTGGCCCAGTCGGACGTCGGCGTGGCCATGAACACCGGCACGAGCGCCGCCAAGGAAGCCGGGAACATGGTCGACCTGGACTCCAACCCGACCAAGCTCATCGAGATCGTCGACATCGGCAAGCAGCTCCTCATCACGCGCGGCGCGCTGACCACGTTCTCCATGGCCAACGACGTCGCCAAGTACTTCGCGATCATCCCGGCCATGTTCGCGGCCGTCTATCCCGGCCTGGACGCGCTCAACGTCATGCGCCTGGCCAGCCCCCAGTCCGCCATCCTGTCCGCCGTCGTCTTCAACGCGCTCGTCATCGTCGCGCTGATCCCGCTGGCGCTCCGCGGGGTCCGCTACCGGCCGTCCAGCGCTTCCAAACTGTTGTCGCGCAACCTGTACGTTTACGGCCTGGGCGGCATCATCGCGCCGTTCATCGGCATCAAGATCATAGATCTGCTGATCCAGTTTCTTCCGGGGATGTCATGATGAAACGCCTGCCAAGCTGGGTGCGCCGGTACGCCGCCGCGATCCGGGCGGTCGCCGTCCTGACGGTGCTGCTCGGCCTGATCTATCCCCTGGTCACCACAGGCGTCGCCCAGGTCCTGTTCAACCACCGGGCCAACGGCTCCATCGTCGAGGGCGGCCGCGGCAGCTCGCTGATCGGCCAGTCCTTCACCGACGCCGACGGCGATCCGGTCAAGAAGTACTTCCAGTCCCGCCCGGCGGCGTCCGGCGAAGGCTACGACCCGACCTCCACCGGCGCGAGCAATCTCGGGCCGGAGGACATCGTGGACGTCCTGCCGGTGCCCGGCGCCGGGGACGAGGGCAGGCAGTCGCTGCTGACCCGGGTCTGCGCCCGCTCGAAGGCGGCCGGTGAGCTGGAGGGCGTGAGCGGCGCCCGCCCGTACTGCACCCCGGACGGGACCGGCGCGGTGCTGAAGGTCTTCGCCGGCCACGCGGTCAGCGTCAACCAGGCCTGTCCCGCCACCCCGTTCATCGCCTCGTACCAGGGCAAGAGAGTGGAGTGTGCGAAACCGGGCGAGGACTACGCGGCGGGCCGTACGGTCGCGGTGCGCGGCGACGCCGGGCCGCCGGCCGTGCCGGCGGACGCGGTGACCGCCGGCGCCTCCGGACTGGACCCGCACATCTCCGTCGCCTACGCCGAGCTCCAGGCGCCCCGGGTGGCGCGCGAACGCGGCCTGCCGCCCGCACGGGTCAAGGCCCTGGTCGAGGAGCACACCACCGGACGCGCGCTGGGCTTCATGGGCGAGCCGGCGGTCAACGTGCTCGAACTCAACCTCGCCCTCGACGGGGCGTGACGTGCGGGGGCGGCTGCGGGTCTACCTCGGGGCGGCGCCCGGGGTCGGCAAGACGTACGCGATGCTCGCCGAGGGCCGCCGCGCCCGGGAACGCGGCCGGGACGTGGTCGTGGGCTTCGTCGAGACCCACGGCCGCCCCCGCACCGCCGCCCTGCTGGAGGGCATGGAGATCGTCCCCCGCAAGACCGTCGTCCACCGGGGCGCCGCCTTCACCGAGCTGGACGTGGCGGCCGTCATCGCGCGCAGGCCGAAGGTGGCGCTGATCGACGAGCTGGCCCACACCAACGTGCCCGGCTCCGAACGCGTCAAGCGCTGGCAGGACATCGACGAGATCCTGGACGCCGGCATCAACGTCGTGACGACGGTGAACATCCAGCACCTGGAGTCGGTCAACGACGTCGTCCAGGAGATCACCGGCGTCCCGCAGCGCGAGACCGTGCCCGACGAGGTGGTACGGCGGGCCGACCAGATCGAGCTGGTCGACATGTCGCCGGAGGCGCTGCGCCGCCGGATGGTCCACGGCAACGTCTACACGCCGGAGAAGGTCAGCGCCGCGCTGTCGAACTACTTCCGGGTCGGCAACCTCACCGCCCTGCGCGAACTCGCTCTGCTCTGGGTCACCGGCAAGGTGGACGACCAGCTCGACCGCTACCGCTCCGAGCACGGCATCACCACCACCTGGGAGACCCGCGAACGCGTCGTCGTCGCCCTGACCGGAGGCCCGGAAGGCGACACCCTGGTGCGCCGCGCCTCGCGCATCGCCGCCCGCACCAAAGGCGCCGACCTGCTGGCCGTCCACGTCACCAGCTCCGACGGCCTGGTCGCCAGCGACCCGGCGAGCCTCGCCCGGCAGCGCGCGCTGGTGGAGAGCCTGGGCGGCAGCTACCACCAGGTGGTCGGCGACGACATCCCCCGCGCCCTGCTGGACTTCGCCCGGGGCGTCAACGCCACCCAGCTCGTCCTGGGCGCTTCCCGGCGCGGCAGGTTCGCGCAGATCCTCTCCCGCGGCGTCGGCCTGGAGACCACCGCGCTGTCCGGTTCGATCGACGTCCACCTCGTCACCCACGAGGAGGTCAAGCGGGGCCGCCGGCGGCCCGAACGCGCGCGGGCGGCGCTGACCCGCAAGCGGCGGGTGGCCGGGTGGATCGTGGCGGTGGCGGGCCTGCCGGCGCTGACCGCCGTGCTCTGGCCGTTCCGCGACGTGATCTCGCTGCCCAGCGAGATCCTGCTGTTCCTGTGCCTGGTCGTCGTGGTGGCGCTGATCGGCGGCATGCTGCCGGCGATCGCCACGGCGGTGGGCGGGTCGCTGCTGCTCAACTGGTTCTTCACCCGGCCCACGGGAAGGCTGACGATCGCCGATCCGGACAACCTGCTCGCGCTCATCGTGTTCGTCCTGGTCGCGGTGGCGGTCAGCACGATCGTGGACGTGGCCGCCAGGCGTACCCGCCAGGCGGCCCGCGCCGGCGCGGACGCCGAGGTGCTGTCCACGCTGGCCGGGCACGTGCTGCGGGGCGAGGCCGCGCTGCCCTCGCTGCTCGCCCGCCTGCGCGAGACGTTCGGCCTGGACTCGGTCACCCTGCTCGAACGCGTCGGCGAGCCCACGCCCGACGACAAGTCCGAACCCGGTGCCTGGCGCATCGTCGCCGTCTCCGGCTCCGCCCCCTGCACCGCGCCCGCCGCGGCCGACACCGACGTGGTGATCAGCGACGAGCTGGTCCTCGCCGCACGCGGGCGGCTGCTGGACGCCGGCGACCGGCGCGTCCTGGAGGCGTTCGCCGCCGAGGCCGCCGTCGCGCTGCGGCAGGAGCGCCTGGAGGAGGAGGCCGAACGGGCCAGGCCGCTGGCCGAGGCGGACCGCATGCGCACCGCGCTGCTCGCCGCCGTCAGCCACGACCTGCGCACCCCCCTGTCGGCCGCCAAGGCCTCCGTCGAGAGCCTGCGCAACCGCGAGATCACCTGGACCGACGAGGACCGTGAGGAGCTGCTCGCGACCGCCGACGAGTCCCTGGCCCGGCTGGGCCGGCTGGTGGAGAACCTGCTCGACATGAGCCGCCTGCAGGCGGGCGTCCTCGGCCTGTCGCTCCAGCCCATCGCCCTGGAAGAGGTCGTGCCCCGCGCGATCGACGACCTGGGCCCGCTGCGCGGGCGTGTCAGGAGCGACGTCTCCATCGAGCTGCCGGAGATCGTCGCCGACGCGGCCCTGCTGGAACGGGTGCTGGTCAACCTGATCAGCAACGCCGTCCGCTACAGCCCGCCCGCTCACCAGGTGCTGGTGACCGGCAGCCGGCAGGACGACGTGGTCGAGATCCGGGTGGTCGACCACGGCCCCGGCATCCCGCCCGAGGACCGCGAGCGGGTCCTCCTGCCGTTCCAGCGGCTCGGCGACCGCGACAACGGCACCGGCGTGGGGCTCGGCCTGGCCCTCGCGCGCGGGCTGACCGAGGCCATGGGCGGCACCCTCACCCCCGAGGAGACTCCAGGAGGAGGTCTCACGATGATCGTCAGCATGCCGGTCCACTTCGAGACGTCGACCTCATGACCAGGATCCTTGTCGTCGACGACGAGCCGCAGATCCTGCGCGCGCTGCGCATCAACCTGACGGCACGCGACTACGAGGTCGCCGTCGCCACCGACGGCGCCTCCGCGCTGCGCCAGGCCGCCGAATGGCATCCCGATCTGGTCGTGCTCGACCTCGGCCTGCCCGACGTCGACGGCGTGGAGGTCATCCACGGACTGCGCGGCTGGACGCGGGTCCCCATCGTCGTGCTGTCCGGGCGGGCCGGCAACCAGGACAAGATCGAGGCTCTGGACGCCGGGGCCGACGACTACGTGACCAAGCCGTTCAGCATCGAGGAGTTCCTGGCCCGCATCCGCGCCGTCTCCCGCCGCGCCGCCACGCGGGACACCGAGCTCGCCGCCGTCCACCTCGGCGACCACACCGTGGACCTGGTGCGCAAGACCGTGTCAGGCGGCCTGCGGCTGACGCCCACCGAGTGGCACATCCTGGAGATCCTGCTGCGCAACCCCGGCAAGCTCATCCCCCAGCGCTACCTGCTGGCCGAGGTGTGGGGCAGCACGTACGTCAAGGAGACCCACTACCTGCGGCAGTACATGGCCCAGCTCCGCAAGAAGCTCGAACGCGACCCCGCCCACCCCCGGCACCTCATCACCGAACCGGGCATGGGCTACCGCTACACCCCTTGACCCCCGTACGGCCGGCCGCGGACCCGCGTGCCCTCTTCGGGGATCCGAAGGGGGCGACCCACGGGCCTTTGACCTGCGGATTCAAGGGTTGCCGAAGATTTGCGGAAGGAGCGGCCCGCAGGCTGACGCCTACACATCGACGGTGGAGGTATGTCAGTGAGACAACGCATTCATGGGCCGGTCGCCCTCGTCGTCGCGGCGCTGCTGCTGTCAGCCGGGACTCCGGCCTCGGCCGCGGCTCGTACCGGCTTACCGGACCCGCCGCCCGTTCAGTCGCCGGCGGAAGCCCTGCGTCAAGATCTGAAGCTGGTCGCGGAGGGCAAGGGCTGGACCCTGGCGCAGGCCGCGGCGGACCGCGAGGCGGCGGAGGCCGTCGGTGACGTCGCCGCGAAGGTCGCGCGCGAGAGGCCGGAGATCTTCGTCGGCTCGGCCGTCAACCCCCTTCCCGGCGGTGCGCCGACGCTCTACATCAAGGGGCCGGCCGATGCGTTCGTCGACCGGCTGGTGGCCGGCGCGGACGTGGACATCGACGTCGTGGACGGGCAACCGTACTCGTTCGGTGAGCTGGAGGAGCGCCAGCTCACCGTGCACAAGGCGCTCGTGGCCTACGGTTTCACCTCCGTGGCCACGTCCGTCGACATCGTGGGCGCGGGGCGGATCCCGGCCCAGGTCACCGAAACGCCGGGGGTCGACTCGCGGCCGGAGGCCGTGCTGTCCGCGATGCCGCAGGGCCTGCGCCCGCACATCGATCTCGCCGTGCGGGACGAGCCGGTCACGAGCCTGGAGTTCGGCTTCGGCGGGGAACGGGTGCGCGGCGGCGGCTCCCAGTGCACCAGCGGCTGGCCGATCCTCGCCAACGGCGTGCTTCCCGGCATCACCACCGCGGGCCACTGCGACGGCATGAACGAGATCGACTGGACCGACGCGGGCCTGTCGTTCCCGATCACACCCCAGTTCCAGCATCGCCGGGCCTGGGGCGACGTGGAGTACCACTTCGGCGTTCCCGTACTGGCGGGGATCTTCTACGCCAGCAGCGCCGACGTGCGGGAGGCGAGGTCGGTGGAGCCGGTGGCCGCTATCAGCCTGGGCGAGTCCGTCTGCCAGTACGGCCGGTCCTCCAACGTCAGGCACTGCACTCCCGACGTCGACAGCGTCTCGGTGACCTGCACGTTCGCCCCCTTCCCCTTCCCGACGGAGCGGCTGGTCGGGACCGACAACGACGTCGGCATCAGCGGCGACAGCGGGGGCGGCTGGTCCTTCAACGACACGGCGTACGGATCGCACGTGGGGAACTGCGACAACGGCGAGGTGTTCAGCGCGGCCGACTACTACGACGAGGCGCTCGGCGTCCAGGTGTGGCTGGCCCCGTGACCTCGGCGGCTCACGATCCGGTCCCTCGCGGCGCGACCGGCCGCGAGGGACCGGAGCTTCGCGCCCCGCCGAGCTTGACCCGGACCTCCTCGGCGCGGTGGTGGCCGAGCTGGTCGAGGATGTCGAACGCGTCCTGCCAGTGGCGGTGGGCGGCGGCGGGATCGCCGGCGTCGTGAAGGATGTCACCGAGCGAGCTCAGCGCCAGGCCTTCGGAGTACCTGGCGCCGAGCTCGCGGAACAGCGCCAGCGCCCGCGCGTAGCAGGTGACGGCCTGGCGGAGATGGCCGAGGCGGCGCCGGATGAAGCCGAGGCTGTCCCAGGTCGCCGCCTCGCCCTGACGATCGGCGATCTCCTGGTAGAGCGACAGGGCCTGCCGGCAGTGGGCGAGGGCTCGGTGATGGTGGCCCAGGTGGGCGTGGTGCCAGCCGATGGCGTTGAGCCCGGCGGCCTGGCCGCGCCGGTTCTTCAGAGTCCGGAACAGGTCGAATGCCTGCTCGTCGTGGGGCAGCGCCTCCCGGTGGTGGCCCTGCTGTGCGAACAGCCGGGCCATGCAGCGGTGGGCGTGGGCCTGCCCGGCGCGGTCACCGAGCGCACGAAACAGTTGCAGGGCCTGCCGGAGGTGCTCGCCGGCATCACCGTACCGCCGCACGGAGATGTACGCGAGCGCGAGGCCGCAGTGGGCGTGAGCCTCGGCGGGGCGGTCCGCCAGACGCCGGGCGGCCTCCAGGGCGGCGCGCTGCGTCGCGGCCTGATCATGCCACAGCCCTCGCCTGTCGCAGAAGGTCATGAGCGCCCACCCCAGCCGGCAGACGTACGCGTCGGACCCGGCGTCGTCGACGGTGGCCAGCAGCGCCGGGTACTCGGCGCCGAACCAGGCCCGAGCCGCGCGGTGGTCGGCGATGTCCGCCACGACGACGCCGGGCCGGGGCGGGGGCAGCGTCAGCGGCTCGCGGTGCGGGCTGAGCGCCCGATCCGCGCGATGGGCGGTGTGCAGGTAGTGGTCGAGCAGCCGCCTCAGCCCGGCTCCCCCGGCGTCGAGACGGCCGGACAGCTCGGCCGCGTAGAGCAGCACCAGGTCATGCGCCCGGTAGCGGTCAGGGACCGGCTCGTCCAGCAGATGCGCGTTGACCAGCTCGCGGAGGAGGGCCCGGGTACGGGTGACGGTCAGCGCCGTGAGGCTGGCCACCGCCGGCAGGCTGATCTCCGGTCCCGGGGCGCGGCCCAGGAGGGCGAAGACGCGGGCCGCACCGGAGGACAGGGCATCGTACGAGCAGGACAGGACCGCCCGCAGGTTGACCGCCAGTTCACCGCCGTCCAGGGCGTCCAGCCGGGTGGTGGCCTGCCGCAGCTCACCGGCGAGCACGCCGAGGGAGAGCCCGGGGCGGACAGCGGCGCGGGCGGCGATGACGCCGAGCGCCAGCGGCAGGCCCCCGCAGTGGCGGATCACGGCGGCGACGGCCTCGGGCTCGGCCGCCGTCCGGCTCGCGCCGAACTCGCGGGTGAGCAGCCGGCGTGACTCGGCCTCGGTCAGCACGTCCAGGACCAGCGGCCGGGCGCCGTGCGCGGTGATCAGCCCGGTCAGCCTGCGGCGGCTGGTGACGAGCACGGCGCAGGTGGGAGTGGCGGGCAGCAGCGGCGCCACGTGGGCGGAGTCGCGGGCGTTGTCCAGCACGATCAGCATGCGTCTGCCGGCGGTCAGGTGCCGGT
The DNA here is from genome assembly GCF_055585125.1 of Nonomuraea sp. NPDC054003. Taxonomy (NCBI): domain Bacteria; kingdom Bacillati; phylum Actinomycetota; class Actinomycetes; order Streptosporangiales; family Streptosporangiaceae; genus Nonomuraea; species Nonomuraea sp. NPDC054003. The sequence continues at coordinate 445,581 of NZ_JBVJKR010000007.1, read as the reverse complement.
ACATCGCCGCCTGCGCTTCCGGATCCGGCGGGATCACGGCGGGCGGCACGCCGAGAGCGTCGAGGAAGGAGCGCACCGCGACCGCCGGGTGCAGGGGATCCGCCGCCGGGTCGAAACCCCGGAGATTGACGTGCAACTGGCCGTCGGGGAACCGGTCCGCGTTCTCATGGGCCCACCGCAGAGCCAGCCACGTCTTGCCGAGGCCGCCGGCACCGCTGATCGTCACGGTGCCCCCCAGGCCGGACGGCGCGCGCATGGCCTCGCCAAGCGCGGCGAGCTGGCGGGCCCGCCCGGTGAACGACCGCGGTGGCGCGGGCAGCTGACGCGGTATCAGCGGCTGGACGGGCCGTTCGGCCGCCTTCACGGGCTCGCGTACGACCAGGGCCGGATCCGTGGTCAGGATCCGCACGTGCAGATCTCGCAGCGCCCCGGTGGGGCCGGCGCCCAGTTCCTCGGCGAGCAGTCGCCGAAGCCGTTCGTAGACGTCGAGCGCGCCGGCCTGGCGGCCGCAGCGGTAGAGGGCGAGCATCAGCTGACCCGCGATCCGTTCGTCCAGCGGATGCGCGGAGGCGGAGGCGGTCAGCTCCGCCAGCAGCCCGGCGTGCCCGCCGCGGTCGAGGACGAGATCGTTGCGGTCCAGTTCGGCGGCCAGACGCTCCAGGGCCACGCCATGACGGACGTCGTTCAGCCACGCGGAGTCATGCCCCGCCACCAGGTCGCCGCGCCATAGACGCAGCGCCCTGTCGAACAGGGCCAGGGCGGTTCCGCCCTCCTCCGCCTCGCGGGCTTCGGCGACCAGCTTCCGGAACTTGAGCAGGTCCACGGTCATGGGGTCGACGGTGAGGGCGTACCCGCCGGGCCGGCGCACGAGGCCGACACCGTCCATCTCGGTCAGCACCCGCCGCAGCCTGCACAGATAGCCGTGGACGGCCGCGCGGGCGCGTTGCGGAGGGGCCTCACCCCATACCCGATCCAGTATCTGGTCGGCCGACACGACACGATTGGCCTCGATCAGGAGCACCGCCAGGACGCGGCGTTGCCGTGCGTGGCCGAGATCCACGAGCCGGCCGTCGGCCGCCGCCTCGACCTCGCCGAGCAGCCGGAACTCCACCGGCGGCCCGGCCGGTATCGTGCCCGTCGAGTCCGCCGGAGCGTGCTTCATGGCCATCGGGACCCCCATAGAGCCCCTTCCGACCGGCGGGATCGCGCGTACATTCCCGATCTTCAGGGGACATGGCAACTGACTCCCTGATGATCGCCTCCGGCCCGGCATCGATCCACGTCTATTTACCGGCTGCACCGGACTCGGCGTCGAACCCGGTGGCCCACCGGCCGGGCACTTGACCTGGAGCGCACTCGAGCTTCTAGCGTCATGACACGGGCGCGCCACGGGGGCCGCCGGGATCGCGGGCGTCATCGCCACGAGATCGAGGAAGGACGCGAATCACATGAAGACCGTGCAGCTCGGCCGTACCGGTGAACAGGTCAGCCAACTCGCCCTGGGTTGCATGATCATGGGCACCGCCACGCCGGAGGACGAGGCCGTCGCGATCCTGGACCGGTACGCCGAGGCGGGCGGCGGCTTCCTGGACACCGCCGACTGCTACGCCTGGTGGGAGCGCCGGGGCAGCCGCGGCGGCGAGAGCGAGGAGCTGATCGGCCGCTGGCTGGCCAGGACCGGACGGCGCGAGGACGTGTTCCTGGCCACCAAGGGCAGCGCCGTCCCCCGTGACCTGGACGCGGTCTGGGCCGGCGGCCGGCCGGACTGGGAGGTGGCCTACAGGACGTTCGCCGGGGCCGGGGCGAAGACCCTGCGGGAGGCGATCGACGGCAGCCTGCGCCGGCTCGGCACCGACCACGTCGACCTGTACTACGTCCACGTCGACGACCGGGCCACGCCTCTGGAGGAGACGCTGGAGGCGCTCGCCGGGATCGTCAGGGCCGGCAAGGCCCGCCACATCGGCTGGTCCAACGCGCGGACCTGGCGGCTGGAGCGCATCCGGCAGCTGTGCGCCCGGCATGGCTGGCCGGCGCCGGTCGCGCTCCAGCAGCAGCACTCGTACCTGCGCCGCCGCGCCGGGCTCCGGCACGCGTCGATCGTGGACGACGAGCAGCTGGACTACCTGGAGGCGCATGACGACCTGACCCTGGTGGCGTACTCCCCCATCCTCAAGGGCATCTACGACGACCCGGCCAAGCGCGAGGGCCACGGGGCGATGGAGCCGTACGGCGGCCCGGACGCCGAGGCCCGGCTCGCCGCCGTCGCCGAGGTGGCCGCCGAGGCGGGCGTGACGCCGAACGCGCTGGTCCTCGCGTGGCTGCTGCGCCAGACCTCGCCCACGGTCGTGCCGCTGATCGGGCCGCGCACGCTCCAGCAGTACGAGGCGGCCCTGCCGGCGCTCGACGTCAAGCTCACCGACGAGCAGTTCGCCCGCCTCGACACGGCCGGCGCCTGAGACGAGATCCGCGCCGTCTCCCGCCGCGCCGCCACCCGGGACACCGAGCTCGCCGCCGTCCACCTCGGCGACCACACCGTGGACCTGGTCCGCAAGACCGTGTCAGGCGGCCTGCGGCTGACGCCCACCGAGTGGCACATCCTGGAGATCCTGCTGCGCGACCCCGGCACCTCATCACCGAACCCGGCATGGGCTACCGCTACACCCCGTGAAGGCGGCGCGAAGGCCGCATGAATGTGCGCGGGAATAGCCTGCCCGCTGTTCCCCAGCAGATTTGAAACGGAGGATATAGGTGCGTATCGCCATTATCGGCACCGCGCTCGCGGTCGGTCTCACGCTCTTCACCGGCAGCGCCGCGACAGCCACGGTCGCGAAATGCAACTGGACCCAGGCGAAGCTCAACGTCAGCAAGACGTTGTATCGCACGGCGACGGGATGGACCCCCAAGGGGTCGATTCCCAGCGGCACGGTGATCATTTTTTATTACACGAAATACTCCCGGTTGTCCGTCCCGTCGCGCAACGGCTATATAGCGCCTGGGGGGATGACGGTCATCGACGGGGGCACCTGCCCGTCCTGACGCGCTCGCTTCGCCACCGCCGCCGGCCTCGTCCGCGCGGCGGTCCGCTTTTCCGGGGGTGACGCCTCATGGGCGACTATTAGTCCCTGTTCGAAAGGTTCGAGCGGGCTCGCCGTCCGCTCTAGCGTGTGCCGCGGCTGTTCTCCGGCACTCGCACGAAGGTGATCGTCATGGTGGCGTCGCGTTTCTCGATCTTGGGGTCTCTGTCGGTCACGACCGAGGAGGGCATCCGGACGTCCGTGCCGGGTCAGAAGAACCGGGTCCTGCTCGCCACGCTGCTCCTGCACGCCGACCAGTGCGTCTCCGTGGACCAGCTGGCCAGGCGCCTCTGGGGTGACGGCCTCCCGCGTGACCCGCGCCGCGTGGTGCAGACGTACGTCGTCCGCCTGCGTCGATGGCTGGGCGACGGCGGCCTGGTCCAGACGCGGGACGGCGGCTACGTCATGGAGCTCGACCACGAGCGGCTGGACCTGCTCGAGTTCCGGCGGCTGCTGCGTCTCGCGGCTAAGGCCGGCCGCCCGGAGGACGAGGTGGCGCTCCTGCGCCGGGCGGTGAGCCTCTGGCGCGGCCCGGCGTGCGAGAACGTGGAGTCGGACGTGCTGCACCACCTGGATGTGCCCATCCTCACCGAGCAGTATCAGCACGCCGTCGAGCGGCGCGTCGACCTGGAACTCCGGGCAGGTCCGCCAGGTGAGCTGATCGCGGAGCTGCGGGCTCTCACCCGGGAGCATCCGCTGCGTGAGCGCCACTGGGCCCAGCTGATGACGGCGCTGCGCGGGTGCGGGCGCAGGGCGGAAGCGCTGGACGTCTACAGCTCGGTGTTCCGTACGTTACGTGACGAGCTGGGGATCGAGCCGGGCCGCGAACTGCGCGAGCTGCACGAGGCGATCCTGTCCGGCGACGACGTCACCTTCCCGGGGGTGACGCCGCCACGGGAGCTCCCTCCTGACGTCAGGCACTTCGTGGGCCGCGCCAGGGAACTCCGGCTCCTGGACGACGCCCTGGCCGAGGAGGGTTCCGCGGCCAGGACCGCCGTCGTCGTCGGTCGTGGCGGCGTCGGCAAGACGGCCATGGCGATACGGTGGTGCACCTCCGTGGCCGGGGACTTCCCGGACGGGCAGCTGTATCTCGATCTCCGAGGCTTCGACGCGCGGCCGGCGCTCGAACCCGCCGACGCGCTGCGCGCCCTGCTCCGCGGCCTCGGCGTCGCCCCCGGCGACATACCGGCCGACGAGACGGCGGCGTCCGCCCTCTTCCGGACGCGCACCACCGGCCGCCGCCTGCTCATCCTGCTCGACAACGCTCTCGACACCCGGCAGGTGCGGCCTCTCCTGCCGGGCCGCGGGCCGGTGGTCGTCGTCACCAGCCGCAACCAGCTACGAGGGCTCGTCGCGAGCGGCGCCGCCACACGGGTCGTCCTGCGCCCCCTGTCAGACGACGAGTCGGCCGCCCTGCTCGCGGCCCTGCTCGCCAAGGACCCGGCCTGGCGGGAGACGGACCAGGCGCGCCGCCTCGCGGCCCTGTCCGACGGCCTGCCCCTGGCCCTGCGCGTCATCGGCGAGAGACTCGCGCGTCAGCCCGAGCTGCCGCTCACGGACCTCGTACGGGACATCGACGCCGATCCGGACGCCGTCGCCTCCGGTGACGACGCGGTGCACGCCATGCTGTCCTCCTCCTACGAGCGGCTCGACACGACGACGAAGCGCGTCCTGCGCCTCACCGGCGGTCTCCATCCGGGCCCGGTGCTCGACCCGCGCCCGGTCGCCGCACTCGTCGGGATGCCGGTCGACCGGGTACGGGCCCACCTCGACCACCTGGTGGCGAACCACCTCGCCGAGCAGACCGGCCCCCACCGCTATGAGCTGCACCGCCTGGTCAGGTCGTACGCGGCCGCGGAAATGCGACGCCAGGACACGGCACCGCAGCAGAACGCGGCCCGTGCCGCCCTGCTGCTTCTGCGCGAATACAGACCATCCGCGATCGACGCGGAGGCCCCCGTCCGGTTCTAGCCCTCGGGCGGCGCCGGAGCTGGGGCCATCGGGGCGAGTCCGAGGTCGCGTAGCGTGGCGGCGCCGCGTGAGGCGTGGGCGCCGCCGGCGAGCACCAGGGTTCGCGCGGACTGGTAGCGGCAGCCGGCGGCGTCGAAGGCGGCCGCCAGGGCGGGCAGCGCCTCCCGGTCGCCGTCGAGCAGGGCTCCGGCTCGCTCCACGATGGCGCCGGCGACCGGGTTGCCGGCCACGACGGCCCGCGCCCCGGCCACGCGGTCGCGGGCGTCGGGGCTCCCGGCCAGCACGGCGGCTTCGGCGCGCAGCGCCACGTACCAGTGGAGCCAGATCCAGGTGACCCACTGCCACACCTCGCCCGGCTCGGGCGCCAGCCGCTCCAGCGCCTCCGCCGCCTGCCCGCGGTGGAGGAGCGGCAGCGCGTCGAAGACCGCCCCGTAGCCGCGGGTGTTCCCCGGGGAGTCGTCGAGCCGGCCCAGCACCGCGCTCCACTCGCGCGAGGCGTCCAGGTCGCCGCGCAGGGCGTGCGTCATCGCCACCGCGGCCGCCGGCGGGCCGAGGACCGACCTGGCGGGCCGGCCGGCCCGCTGCCACGCGTCGAGGAACCGCACGCCGCCGCTGAGCACGTCCTCGACGTCGCCCGCCAGCGCGTCGGCCACCAGGAGCCAGCCCGTGGCGCGGTGGCCGACCTCCGCCAGCAACGGATGCTCCGCGAGCCGCCGCGCCCACCGGCGGGCACCCGGCAGGTCGCCGGTGCCGATGCCGGCCTCGGCCGCCTCCCCCAGCGCCTCGATCAGCTCGTGGGTGCCGGCCGGGGTCTCCGGCGCGGACGAGAGCAGCGTGATCCGCCGCCGGGCCGTGCCCGCGGCGGCGAACGTGTCACCGGCCCAGCTCCGGGCGCAGGTGAGCGTGTCGAGCGCGGCGGACTCGGCGAGCGGGTCGCCCGTGCGGCGGGCGAGCTCGACCGCTCGTTCCGCGCGGGCGATCGTCGCCTGGACCGCGTCGTCCAGGCCCTCCTCCGCACCGACCTCGGTGAGCGCCCGCCCGGCCTCGGCCAGCGCCACGGCGGCCTCGGCGGCCGCGTCGCCGCCGGCCAGCTCCCGTGCCCGGGTGATGAGCGCGTCCGTCTCCTCCGGTGGCAGTTCCCGTACGAACTTGCCGGAGAACCGGCAGGCGTTGGCGGCGGCGGTCGCCAGGTCACAGGCGGCGCCGGCGAGGTCGCCTGACCGGCGGGCGGCGTCCGCGGCGGCGCGCTGCAGGCGGTACATGTCGTCGCCGCGCATCCTGCACCCGGCCACGGCGGCGGCCTGCCGGAGCATCGGCGCGGCGGCGTCGTCGGCGAGCGCCGCGGCCTGCTCGTAGCGCTCCTGGGACTCGCCGATCAGGTTGCGGGTGAAGGTCAGCTCCGCCAGGGATCGGGCGAGGCGGTACGCCTCCGCGCGCCGTTCCGGCCGGTCGGCCGCCCACGTCAGGGCCGCGCGCAGGTCGTCCGCCACCGCGTCGAACCCGGCCCGCCAGCCCTCCCGCGCCACCGCCAGCCCGTCGGCCCGCTCCAGGCACCAGCGGACGTGGCGGGATCGGGTGACGGCCAGCTCATCGGCCTCGGACAGCCGTTCCATCCCGTACTGGCGGATGGTCTCCAGCGCCCGGTACCCGGTCCCGCCCGGGGCGGCCGTCACCACGAGCAGGCTCTGTTCGGCCAGCCGGGCCAGCCCTTCGGCGACGATGCCCGCCTCATCGCCCTCTTCGTCCCCGGCCACCTCCGCCGCCGCGGCGGCGGTGAACGGCGCGACGAACACCGACACCCGGCGCAGCAGCGCCCGGTCGGCCGGCTCCAGCAGCGCGTGGCTCCAGTCCAGCGCCCCCCGCACCGAACGATGCCGCTCGTCGGCGCGGGAGCCGCCCGTCAGCATCCGCAGCGGGTGGGACAGGGCGGCGGCGATGCCGTCCAGCCCGAGCGTGGAACACCGGGCGGCGGCCAGCTCGATCGCCAGCGCCATCCCGTCCAGCCGCTCGCAGACGGAGGCGACCTGGTCGCGCAGCGCGGGATCCAGCGGCCGGCCCGCCGCCGCGGCCCGCTCCATGAACAGCGCGACCGCGTCGGACCCTCCGTCGGCGGACAGCGACAGCGGCGGAACCGTGTACACGCGTTCGAACGGCACCATGAGCCGTGCCCGGCTGGTCGCCAGCACCGTCACGCGCGGGCACGCCGCCAGCAGCCGCTCGGTGAACAGCGCCACCCCGTCCAGCACGTGCTCGCAGTTGTCCAGCACCAGCAGCGCGTGGCGGTCGGCCAGCGCGGCGGCCACCGACTCGGTCAGGTCGCGGCCGGGCTCCTCGCCGAGGCCGACGGCCCCGGCGACGGCGGTTGCGACCAGGCCGGGATCGGTGACCGGGACGAGGTCGGCGAACCACACGCCGTCGGCGTACTCGCCGGCCGCCCGCGCGGCCACGGCCAGCGACAGCCGGGTCTTGCCGACTCCGCCTGGACCGACCGCGGTCACCTGGCGGTTCGCCTTGATCAGCTCGGCCAGCTCGGCCCGCTCGCTCGCCCGTCCGACGAACGAGGTCAGCGGGGCCGGCAGGACCGGCGCCGGCGACGGGGCGGCGCCGGCCGGCTCGGGCGCGCGCCGAGCCAGCGCCCGGCGGTCCGGCACCTCCAGCTTGCGCAGCAGCGAGGAGACGTGACTCTCCACCGTGCGCACCGAGATGCACAGCCGTGCCGCGATCTCGGCGTTGCTGAGATGGGCCCCGACCAGGTTCAGCACCTCGGCTTCCCGAGCCGAGATATCCACTTCTGTCGCCACTGTCCCAGTTTGGCGCATCCGCTCCGTACGTGGTCCGTGCCGTCGATCCGTGGCCGGATTCCGTGGTGAGCACGGATGTGGACCGGACGGGCCGGGCGGCAGGCTTTACCCAGCGACGAACCACGAGGAGCGACCATGACCATCTCCATCAAGACCGTGCTGCACCCGGTGACCGACCTGGCCAAGGCCAAGGCCGTGTACGCGGCCCTGCTCGGTGTCGAGCCGCAGACCGACTCGTCCTACTACGTCGGCTTCGAGGCCGGGGGCCAGCACATCGGGCTGGTGCCCGGCGGCGGGCCGCAGGGCATGACCTCGCCGGTGGCGTACTGGCACATGCCCGACATCGAGGCGAAGGTGGCCGAGATGACGGCCGCGGGGGCCACCGTGCGGGAGGCCGCGCACGAGGTCGGCGCCGGCCGCCTGGTGGCCACCGTCACCGACCCCGACGGCAACGTCCTCGGACTGATCCAGGACCGATGAGCCCCCTGATCGACCACGACCCCGACTCTCCCAAAGGAACCGCCATGACCTCCTTCGCATCCGTCACCCTGGAAGTCCCCGACCCCGCCGCCGCGGACGCCTTCTACCGGGCCTTCGGCCTGGACCCGTACGTGCACGTCCGTGCCTCCGACGCGCCGGCGACCGGCTTCCGCGGCTTCGCGCTGTCACTCGTGGCGGCCCAGCCGGGTGACGTCGACGCCCTCATCGGCGCCGCGCTCGACGCCGGCGCCACGACGCTCAAGCCGGCCGCGAAGGGGTTCTGGGGCTACGGCGGCGTCGTACGCGCCCCGGACGGGACGATCTGCAAGATCGCGACCTCGAAGAAGAAGGACACCGGCCCCGCCGCCCGGCGCATCGAGCAGGTCGCCCTCCTGCTGGGAGTGGCGGACGTCAAGGCGAGCAAGCGGTTCTACGTCGAGCGCGGCCTGGCCGTGGCCAAGAGCTTCGGCGGCAAGTACGTCGAGTTCGACACCCCGTCGTCGGCCGTCACGCTGGCGCTCTACCCGCGCCGCGCGCTGGCCAAGGACACCGGAGTCGCCCAGGAGGGCGCCGGGTCGCACCGGCTCGTGATCGGCGGCGACGCCGGGCCCTTCACCGACCCGGACGGGTTCGTCTGGGAGCCCGCGTCCGTCTGAGCCGTTCCGCACATCTTCGAAAGATTCGAAAGAGAGGTCCTGTCATGAGCAGCACGTACGAGGGATTCACGGCCGAGGAGCGGGCCGCGATGAAGGAGCACGCCACCGAGCGGAAGAAGGCGGCACGGCGCGGCACGCACGCGGACAAGGCGGCGGAAGCGGCGCGAGACGTGCTCGCCAAGATCGCCGAGATGCCGGACCAGGACCGGATCATGGCCGAGCGCGTGCACGCCGCCGTCATGACCGGCGCTCCGGCCCTGGCGCCGAGGCTCTGGTACGGCATGCCCGCCTACGCGCTGGACGGCAAGATCGTCTGCCACTTCCAGCCCTCGGGGAAGTTCAAGACCCGCTACGCGACGCTCGGGTTCAGCGACCGGGCGAACCTGGACGACGGCCCCATGTGGCCGGTCGCGTTCGCCCTGACCGAGGTGACGCCCGAGGTCGAGGCGCGGATCAGCGCACTGGTGAAGCAGGCGGCGAGCTGAGGCCCGGCGCACGGTGGCGGTCAGTCTCCGATGTCGGTGGTCACCTTCCCGGGATCGGGCGCCTTGATGGACACCTTGGCGCCCCACCCGGTGAAGCGGCTGTCGATCACGATCGTCTTGCCTTCGTGCTGGTTGGTGTCGAACACGCCCGTGGCCGCGTACGACGACTTCACCCTGCTCACGAGCCCGGCCGAGGTCAGCGTGAGCGTGTAGGAGACCTTCGTGTCGTTGTGCATGCGCAGCGGGATCGACGCGTCGAACCAGCGTGACACCTTCTCCAGCTCCTTGAAGGTGATCTTCCCGGTGAGGCTGCTCCCGCGCAGTCTGCCTTTCTTGACCAGCGCCGCGAGGGTCTTCGGCTCGGCCGGGTTGATGACCTGCCCGTAGAAGCCGCTGCCGCCGCCGAGGATGGCGTTGCCCTTGAGCCAGGTCTTGCCCTCCGGGAAGCGGCCTTCCCACATGCCGCCCGAGGTGTAGCTGACCTTGCCGACGCTGATCGTACGCTCGCGGGGGCGGGTCGGGGAGGTCGCGGTGATGTCGGAGGCCGCCACGCCCCTGGCGTCGAACTGGAAGGTCCCCTTGCGGCTCTGGATCTTCTTCTTGCCGCCGCCGTAGAGCGTGGTCGTCTCGGTGAACCGCACGCCGTGGCCGGAGGCGAGCTTGCTCTTGAGCGCGCGTACGGGGTCCTTGGGGGCGGCCTGAGCGGGCGCGCCCGCCGCCAGCAGGCAGCCGCAGGCCACCAGTGCGGTGATCGTGGTCTTCTTCATGATCGGTGATCTTGCCGCGGGCGGATCACGGCCGAGGATCGGCGGACGATCGGAAGGGCAACGGCTCTCCGGCGCACGCGGGGCCCGGATCGTGGTTCCATGGGGACGGACCCGTTTCGATCGCTCCTCCGATGAGTCCGCCCTCGCCCTCCGAGGCGTACGAACGATCAGGAGTGCCGCGTGTCCCCTTCCTTCTCCCTGACCGGCGCCGATGTGACCACCGAGCGGCTCGTGCTGCGTCCGTGGCCTCCCGGCGACGTCGCCGCCGTCCTCGGCGGCCACCGGCTCGCGCACTGGGCGCCGGACTTCCCCTCCGCCGCCGACCGGCGCATCTCCGGCTTCGTCGCCGAGCGCCCCGAGGCCATGAACGTGTACGGCCAGCGCCAGATCGTCGAGCGGGAGAGCGGTCTCGCGGTCGGCGCGATCGGGCTGTTCTGGCCGCCCGACGACGGTGTCATCGAGATCGGGTACGGGATCGTGGAGTCCCGGCGTGGGCGCGGATACGCCACGGAGGCCACCCGGGCGATGACCGCCTTCGGGCTCACCGCTCCGGGCGTGGACGAGGTGTTCGCCGACGTGGAGCTCGCGAACGCGGCCTCCGTCCGCGTCCTGGAGAAGGCCGGGCTGCGACGCGTGCGCGGCGACGGCGCGACGGCGAGGTTCACCGCCAGGAGGCCGTGAGCCGGGAATCTTGGCACGGACGGGCAACAGGCGTGGCACGCACGGAAAACCGGCGGCTGCGCGCCCGTGCCATGCTCGACCCGGAGCTATCGAACGGGGGAACGAATCGGGTGCCCTCATCCCCTCTGCTTCTTCGTACACAGGCACGCTATCGCGTCGGCACACACGAGATCCGAAGGGAGGTGAACATCCATGACCGAAACGATCATGAGGTTCGGCGACAGACTGCTGGAACGGCTCGTTCCCAGGATGACGGTCCTCGCGTCAGGTCCCTGCCAGTGCGTGCGCACGTGCTGCATCGTCTACAGCGACGGGACCCGCAGGAAGGGAACCTACATCGAGCACTGTTTCAGCGGCTCGGCGTGCACAAGCTGCACGCAGACCTCCGGCACCTGCTAGCGGCGCCGCGGACCCCGGCGCCCGATCCCCCGCACCTGTCCGTACGACACGCGACCGCATCGGCGGCACGCGATCCGGAGGGAGGTGAACACCGGTGACACAAGCGATCATGAGGCTCGGCGACAGGCTGCTGGAGCGGCTCGTCCCCAGGATGACGGCCCTCGCGTCGGGTCCCTGCCAGTGCGTCCGCACATGCTGCATGAAGGACGGCGGGCTGCCCGCCCTGCGCGGAACGTACATCGAACACTGTTTCAGCGGCTCGGCGTGCACGGGCTGCAGACTGACCGGCGGTTACTGCTGACCGGCGGAAGGCACGCGGCCGCCGTGCCCCGCCACGGGCACGGCGGTCCCGGAATCACCGTCCGGCCGGATTCGCGCTGGGAGTACGCGTGGAGTACCTCGCTTTCGGATGTCACTGGCTCGTCGCCCTCGTCTTCGCCGTCTCCTTCGTGAGCAAGCTCAAGGGGAACCGGCGGGAGTTCGCGGAGTCGACGCGGAAACTGCTGGGCGCCCTCCTTCCGTCGGGGAGCGCCCCGGCCGCCGCCGCCAGGCTCGTCGCCCCCCTCGTCGTGGCGGCCGAGGCCGCCGTGGTGGTGCTGATGATCCCGGCGCCCACCGCGGCTCTGGCTCTCGCGGGCGTCCTGGTCACCGCCTTCGGCCTGGCCATCGCGCTGGCGCTGCGCCGGGGCGTGGCCACCGCCTGCCGGTGCTTCGGCGGGTCGGCGCCGCTGAGCGGGTGGCATCTCGTGCGCAACGCGCTGCTCCTCGGCGCGGTGGCCGCGGGGCTGACGTTCGACCCCGGCCCGCTCGGCGCGGCCGGGACCGCGGGGCTGGCGGTCACCGCGGGCGCGGCGCTCGCGGCCGCCCTGGTCGTCGTACGTCTTGAGGAGATCGGCGAACTGTTCGGCCCGAGGCTGTCGTAGCCGCCGGGACGCTCGAAGGGAGCACGCAATGGCTGTGATGTGGGCCGCCATCGTCCTGGTCGGGGCGGTGTGCGCACTGGATCTCGTCCTGACGCTCGGAGTCGTCCGCCGCCTGAAGGAGCACACCGCCCATCTCGAAGGCCTGCTGCGGGCCGGACCGGCGGGGGCGTTCCCCGGCGGGCTGCCGGAGGTGGGGGCCACCGTCGGGGAGTTCACGGCGACCACCCTCGACGGGGAGGAGATCGGCAGGAGTTCCCTGTCGGGTGAGACGCTGGTGGCGTTCTTCAGCTCCGGCTGCGCGCCCTGCGTGGAGAAGCTGCCGGGTTTCCTCGCCCATGCCCGCGAGCGCATCGGGGGCCGGCGGCTGATCCTCGCGGTCGTGGCGCCCGGGGAGCGGGCCGAGACGGCGAAGATGACCGCCGAGCTGCGGCAGGTGGCGACGGTCGTCGTGGACGAGAACTACGCCGGCGGGGTCGCCAGGGCCTTCTCCGTCACCGAGTACCCCGCGTTCTGCCTGGTCGACAGCGAGGGGACGGTCCTCGCGGTCGAGCGTGAGGTCACCAGGCTCGCGGCGCCCGCCGAGAGATGACGACGCCCGACCGCCGCCCGCTGGCGGCCGGGCTGGTCCGGGCGATCGGCCTCGCCTGCCGGTCGGCTCCCTCCGCCATGGCCTGCTACCTGGCCGTCACCGTGCTGACGGCCGCGTTCCCCGTGGCGATCGCCTGGCTGACCAAGCTGACGCTCGACACGGTCGTGACGGCCGGATCCGTCGCGGCGGTCGCCGGGCTGGTGGCCGGTCTCGCGGCGGCCGGCCTGGCGAACGCGGCCGTGCCGTACGCGACGCAGTACCTGCGGGGCGAGATCGACCGCAAGGTGGGGCTCGCGGCCCAGGACGAACTGTTCACCGCGCTCGACCGGGCCGTGGGCGTGAGCCGGCTGGAGGACCCCGCCTTCCTGGACCGGTTGCGGCTCGCCACGCAGAGCGCGAGCTCCCCCGGGCGGCTGGTCGACTGCGTGCTCGGCTTCGTCCGCGGCGTGCTCACCCTCGCCGGGTTCGTCGGGTCGCTCCTGGTGATGAACACGCTGGTCACCGTCATCGTGCTGGCGGCCGCGGTGCCCGCGCTGATGATGTCCGTGCGGCTCTCGCGGCTCAGGGCGGCGGTGCTGCTGTCGATCGGCCCGACCGAGCGCCGCGAGTTCTTCTACGCCGACCTCCTGACCAGCGCGAACGCGGCCAGGGAGGTCCGGCTGTTCGGGCTCGGCGGTTTCCTGCGCGGGCGGATGCTCGCCGACCGCGTGGCCGCCAACGACGCCCGCCGCCGACTCGACCGGCGCGAGCAGCTGGTGCAGGCGGCGCTCGCGACGCTGTCGGCGGCGGTTTCCGGCGCCGGGCTGGCCTGGACCGTGTTCGAGGCGGTCCAGGGGCGGCTCACCGTGGGCGACGTGTCCATGTTCGTGGCCGCCGTGATGGGCGTGCAGGGCGCGCTGGATTCCGTGGTGGACGCGATCGCCGGCGGCCACCAGCAGCTCATGATGTTCGGCCACTACGCGGCGGTGGTGGACGACGGGCCCGACCTGCCCGCCCCGGCCGAACCCCTCGGCAGCCCGGAGCTGCGCCACGGCATCGAGCTGCGCGACGTGTGGTTCCGCTACAGCGACGGGCATCCGTGGGTGCTGCGCGGCGTGGACCTGTTCCTCCCCGCGGGGACGACGCTCGCGCTCGTCGGCCACAACGGCTCGGGCAAGAGCACGATCGTGAAGCTGCTCTGCCGCTTCTACGACCCCACGAAGGGCGCCATCCTGTGGGACGGCGTCGACATCAGGGACATGGACCCCGCCGCGCTGCGCGCCCGCATCGGCGCGGTGTTCCAGGACTTCATGGCCTACGACTTCAGCGCCGCCGACAACGTCGCACTCGGCGACCTATCCGCGCTCGGCGACCGCGGCCGCGTCGAGACGGCGGCCCGCACGGCGGGCGTGCACGAGACCCTCCGCGAGCTGCCCCTCGGCTACGACACTCTGCTGACGCGGATGTTCTTCGGCGACTCAGGCGACGACGACACGCGGACGGGGGTCGTGCTGTCCGGCGGCCAGTGGCAGCGCGTGGCCCTGGCCAGGGCCTTCCTCCGCCGGTCGCGCGACCTCATGATCCTCGACGAGCCGAGCGCGGGCCTCGACGCGGAGGCCGAGCACGACATCCACACCCGGCTCAGGACGATCAGGTCGGGCCGCACCAGCCTGCTCATCTCCCACCGGCTCGGGGCCATCCGCGACGCCGACCGCATCGTCATGCTCGACAGCGGCACCGTGAAGGAGCAGGGCACCCACGGAGAGCTCCTCGCGGCCGGCGGGACGTACGCGCGGATGTTCCGGCTCCAGGCCCAGGGCTACTCCGACACCGCGACGCGCCAGCCGGAGGGATTTCCGCAGTGACCGTCATCGTCGTGGCCCTGGCCGTGTGCGCGGGAGCCGTCCTGTGGCTGCGCCGCCGCTACGTCATGGTCTCCGTCTCCGGCGCGAGCATGGAACCCGCCTATCGATCGGGCGACCGGGTCTGGGTCCGCCGCGCCCCGGTCGGCTCGGTGCGGGCCGGCCAGGTGGTGGTGGTCAGGCTCAGCTATCCCCCGGACTGGCAGCTCGCGGTCAGGGAACCCTGGAGCATCAAACGCGTGACCGCCGCCCCCGGCGACCCGGTGCCCAGGAGCGGCTTCGACGCCCTCGCCCACGTCCCCGAGACGACCGTCCCCGCGGACCGCCTGGTCGTCTGCGGCGACAACACCGCCGACTCCTACGACTCCCGCCACTGCGGTTACGTCCCCGGCGACCGGTTGCTCGGCGTGGTGGTCCGCCGCGCGGCCGGCTGAACGCCTGTCAGCGGCTGTCGGCCGAGCCGTCCGCCCGGGCCTGCCACCGGTAGGCGGCCGGGGTGACGCCGAACGCCGCGCGGAAGGTCCGGCTGAAGTGCGAGTCGTTCGGGAAACCCCACCGGGCGGCGATGGCGTTGATCGGTACGCCCTCCAGCCGGGGGTCGGCCAGGGCGCGGCGGCAGCGTTCCAGCCGCCGCTGCCGGATCCAGCCGCCGACGGTCTGCCCCTCCTGCTGGAACATCCGGTACAGCTGGCGCAGGGAGATGTGGTGGGCGGCGGCGATGACGGCGGGCGACAGGTCGGCCTGTCCCAGCCGCTGCTCGATGAACGCCCGGATCTCCAGGACGAGCGTCCCGCCGGGGTCGGTCAGGGACGGGGTGGGGTCGACCTCCAGCTCGTGGGCGAGCACGGCGATGACGAAGTCCACGATGACGGTGGACAGCCGGCCCACGTCGGCGGCCGACAGCTCGCCGGACCGGATCACGACGCCGCGAAGCAGGTCACCGAGCAGCGCGGCGACGCCCTGCCGGCCCGCGATCCTGGCGGCCAGCAGCCGCCGGATCTCCGGCTCCGGGAACGGCAGGGCGGCGTGCGGGACCTGCAGGATGAGGCCGTCCGAGCCGGCCCCGTGCCGCCCCGTCGCGCTGTCGCGCGGATCGCTCCTCGTCCACGCCTTGAAGGGCAGGGAGGTGTCGGAGAGCATCAGGTCGGTCGGCGTCAGGAGCGTCTCACGGCCCTCCTGCCACATCCCCGAAGTGCCGCGCAAGGTGAGGGAGATCTGGTACGCCTCGGGATCCGAACTCCGGATCCTGCTCATGCTCCGGTGCGCCTCGAAACCGGCGCACCTGACCCGGGACATCTGCACCGAGCGGAGGTCGATCGTCGTCATCTCGGCCCAGAAGTCGGCTGCCCGATCGCTGGCGGCGCTGACCGAGACCACCGACCTGGCCACGGCCTGCCACCAGTAGTCGAACCGTTCGCCTACCGGCACGTCGTCGAGTCGCACCATCGAAGTGATCACCGTCGTTCCCCATTCCGAACGGTCGCCGCCGGGTCTGCCGCGCTACCCCTTGGCACGTACGAAACACGGATATCCGGCCATGTCCACCACCGTCCACCGCCGTGGGTGTCAGGTGAGGGCCGCGCCGTAGCGGTCGACGAGACCGGCCAGCCGGGCGACCTGGCCGGCCTCGGGCGACCAGCAGTAGAGGATGACCTCGTCCGCCCCGAGTTCCTCGAAGCCGCGCAGCGCCGTGCGGATCTGGTCCTCGGTGGTGAGCATGCCCTCGACCATCCAGTGGGAGGCCCCCACGATCGCGTAGCACTCGCTGATCGCCGCCTTGGCCGTGGCCACGGTCTCCGCCGAGCCGAAGGCCACGTTGAGCTGGCCGACGTTGCGCGGGCGCCCGGCCCGGCCGGCCTGCGACCACTCCTTGTCCACGGCGCGGAAGAGGTCGCCGGCCCACGGCGGAGGAGCGGCGCACAGCAGCCCGTGGCCGAACCGGGCCACCCGGGCCAGCGCGGCCGGCGCGAACGCGCCGAACAGGATCTCCGGGCCGCCGGGGGTCAGCGGCGCGGGCCCCACCGGCCCGAGCCCGCCCGCCGTGCGCTCGCCGGCCCACAACTGGCGCATCTCGGACAGCTGGTCGTCGAGCCGTCGTCCTCGCCCCTTGAGCGGCATTCCGGCCGCGGCGAAGTCATCGGTCCGGCTGCCGACCCCCATTCCCAGCGTGAACCGGCCCTGTGCGAGCCGATCGAGGGTGGCCACCTGCTTGGCCAGCAGGGCGGTGTCACGCAGCGGGCCGATCAGCACTTCGGTCTGGACGCGGATCCGGCGGGTGACGGCGGCGATGGCCGCCAGCATCACCAGCGGCTCGGGGTTGCGCCAGATGAAGCGGTCGAGCAGTCCCAGCGTGCTGAACGGTCCCGCGTCCGCCTGCCGGGCCCAGTCGAGCAGGAGGTCCGGTTCGTCACCCGGCAACCCTATTCCGATCTTCATCGGTGTCTCCTTCGCAAGTGCGCCTTCTTATCTGCGGCGATAGACTCGCTCTGGTTCTTCAGTCGCTGATCGAGAGCTGACACACATGACGGACGACCCCCGCGCGATCAGGCTGGACGAGTTCGTGCCCTACCCTCCCGACCGCGTGTGGCGGGCGTTCGTGGAGCCCCGGCTGGTGACGAAATGGCTGGGGCCGGAGGATTTCCAGCCGGTCGTCGGCCACCGGTTCACCATCGTGACGCAGGCCGTGCCGACGACGAAGTTCGACGGTGTGATCCACTGCCAGGTGCTGGCCATCGAGCCCGAGCGGATGCTGCGCATCAGCTGGGACGACCACGGCCCGAGCGGAGCGCGGTGCACGGCGACCTGGCGGCTGGTCGCCGAGGGCCACGGCACCCGCCTGTTCTTCGACCACGAGGGCTTCGACCCGGACGACGAGCTGCAGCAGCGAGCGCGCCGGATCATGGGCGGCGGCTGGCGCTCGTGGTTGTTCAGCCGGTTGGAGACGGTCCTCGCCGGCGACACGGCCGGGCAGGACGCGACCGGCGAAGGGCTCCCCTACCGCCCCCGCTGATCGGCCTCCTCCTCCACCACCGTGTCGCGCAGGAGCCTCAGCCGGTCCTGCCAGTAGACCTCGTACGGGTGCAGCCAGTTGGAGATCTCCTCCAGAGGCGCCCGGCACAGCGAGTAGTGGCGTTCCCTGCCCACTCTCCGCTCGGTCACCAGGCCGGCGTCGCGCAGCACCTTCAGGTGCTCCGACACACTCGGGCGGGCCATGTCGAAGTGCGCCGCGAGGTTGTTGACCGAATGCGGCCCGGCGAGCAGGAGCTGGAGTATGCGGCGCCTGACCGGGTTGGCCAGCGCCGGGAACACGTCGTCGAGCAGGGTGGGGACGCCGTCTGGCGTCGTCGTCTTCCCGCTCCGCGGCATGATGAGCAACCCTTGATCGCACTGTCGCCGGCGGCCCGGTATGCGCCGACCCGCCTACATTATCAGTAGGCGCTATCCTACCTGTCAATGCGGCCGGCGGGAGCGAGGACACGACGGGCGCGCCGGGCCAGGCGAATCCTCCCGCCGGACCGCTCACCACGTCACCGGGAGCGCCTCGGGCCCTCGCACCAGCCGGTCGGCTTTCCAGACGATCTCCTCGGGCTCGACGGCGAGCCGCAGGCCCGGGACCCTGCGCAGCAGACCGCCGACGGCCGCCTCGATCTCCATCTTCGCCAGCGCCGCGCCCATGCACCGGTGCGGGCCGAACCCGAACGTCAGGTGCGGCTCCCGCTCGGCCTCGGCGTCGATCTCGTCCGGCTCGGTGAAGACCTCCGGGTCGCGGTTGGCCGACGACAGCTGGGTGTACACGGCCTCGCCCTTGGCGATGAGGGTTCCGCCGACGACGACGTCCTCGGTGGCGACGCGGGCGAATCCGCCGGGGCTCTCCAGCGGGACGAAGCGCAGCAGCTCCTCGACGAGGCGGGGCAGCGGCGGACCATCGCCCCGCGCCAGCTCGGCGTAGAGGCCGTCGCGGAGCATGACGAACATCATGTCGGCGATCTCGTTGACGGTCGTCTCGTGACCGACCACGAGCAGGGTGACGCCGAACGTGATCAGCTCCTCCTCGCTCATCACCGCCTCGACGTCCCGCGCCCGTACCATGACGCTGAACAGGTCGGCCGCCGGCGCGACGCGGCGCTGCCCGACCAGCCACCGCAGGTATTCGGTGAGGCTCAGGAACGCCGCCTGGATCTCGTCCGGGGTGAACGCCGTGACCGACATGACGATGTCCGACCAGTCGCGGAACTTCTCCCGGTCGGCGAACGGAACGCCCAGGATCTCGCAGATCACCGAAACGGGCAGCGGCAGCGCGAGATCCCGCACGAGGTCCGCGGGCGGCCCCTGCCCGGTCATCCGGTCGAGCAGGCCGTCGACCTGCTCGTCGATCCACGGCCGCAGCTTCTCCACCCTGCGGGGGGTGAACGCGCGGGCGGCCACCTGGCGGACCCGCGTGTGGTCGGGCGGGTCCATGCTCATGATCATGCCGGGGTTCTGGACGATGTGCGGCTGCAGCCGGGGCAGGTCCATCGTCAGGGTGACCGCACGGCTGAACCTCGGGTCGGAGAGCACGAACTTGGTGTCCTCGTACCCGGTGACCAGCCACGCGTCCCCGCCGAAGGGCATGCGGACGCGGGCGACGCGCTCGGATTCCTGCAGCTTGCGGTACTTCCCGTCCAGCTCCAGCCCGGTGGTGGGGCCGAACGGGAATCGGTGCACGGTGCGCTCGTCCATCACGCGCTCCCGGCGGGCGTCGTCCCGGCCGGGGCCAGTTCCAGGATGGCCAGGCCGAAGGAGGTCGGGTGCGAGCCGGTGATGGTCAGCCCGGCCCGCGCGGCGAGCTCGTCGTACTGCGGGCGGCTGCGTTCCTTTCCTCCGCAGAACAGCAGCATCATCATGTCCAGCCGGGCCAGGCTCCGCTGGTCGCCCGCGCCGCCGACGACCGTCTCGACGACCAGGAGGCGGCCGGTGGGCCCGAGGGCTTCGGCGCCGCGCCGCAGCACCCGCACCACCTGGTCGTCGGGCCAGTTGTGCAGCACGTTCATCAGGACATAGGTGTCGGCGCCTGCGGGCCACGGGCCGAAGAAGTCCCCCTCGGCGAAGGCGATGCGGCCGGCGACCGGCGAGCCGGCCAGGTGGGCCCGTGCCGTGGCGACGCCCGCCGGCGTGTCGAACACCGTTCCGCGGGCTTGCGGGGAGATCTTCAGGATGGCCTGCAGCAGCAGCCCATGGCCGCCGCCCACGTCCACCACGTCTCCGCGGGTCCGCCAGTCGACGGCCGCGATGACGCTGTCCAGGGATATGCGGGTCTTGTGGGCCATCGCCTGCTCGAACGACGCCGCCAGCGGCGGGTGCTGGGCGAGGTCCGCCCAGACGTCCCTGCCGAAGATCCGCTCGTACACCGGCTCGCCGGTCCTGATCGCCTCCATCATGAGGGTGGGCGTCTGGTCGAGCCGGCACATCGCGCTGTCCATGCGCCACCAGTCGCGCATGCTGACGGGGCTGTCCTCCGTCATCAGCTCCGACAGCCGCGTCGGGCGGTACAGCTCGGAAGCCGCGTCGTACTCGAAGACACCCAGGGACGCGAGGTAGCGCAGCAGGCGGCGCACCGCTTCCTGATCCACCCTCTCGCCCGCGGCCTCGAGTCCTTTGAGTATCGCGTCAGCAGGGGCGCCGCCGGGCGCGACCAGGTCGGCCAGGCGCAGCGTCGCCGCCACGCGGACGGCCCAGGGCGCGACCGTGTCGGTCAGGGCCAGCATGGTGCCGAACGCGTCGTCGGCCTGGATGTCGGGCATGGCATCGGACACCTTTACTCCGTTCGGGAGCGCGCGGCGGTCAGTTGAGGAACTCGCGTGCCGGATTGGCACGGGGATAGGTGCGCATGTAGTCCAGGAACATCGCCAGGGTCTTGTCACGGGCGGTGAGCAGGCCGGGCTGGAAGTGGATGGTGTCGAAGATGTCGGAGTCATCGGAGTAGAACTGCATCTGCGCCTTGAACACCCGCTGCAGCGCTTCTTCCGCGGCTTCCTCAGTCTCCGACCCGTCCTTGCGGATCCCGTACACGAAGAACGAGTCCGTCCGGCCGGGAGCGGGCAGGCTGGGCGAGGTCATCCAGAAGTACCAGCGCCCGTTGAGCAACCCTGTCTGCAGGAACAGGTTGGGGCCGTGGATGTCGATCCGGACGTCGTACGCGGTGCCGTCGGGCAGCGAGCCCACGAGGTCGTAGCCGTGGCTGTGCTCGGTGCGCCGCACGGTGTCGGCGGGCGGCACCTTCAGGTCGAAGCCGTGCGGCAGGGACAGGTGCTGCAGGTCGAGGGTGTGGGCCGAGACCATCCAGGGCTCCATGGCCAGGTGCCCGAAGCGTCCGCGCCGGGCCCTGATCTCCTCCTCGGGGCAGGGCAGCCCGGGGATCCGGAAGATCGGGTCGGTGCCGTTGAAGGCCCACACGACGCCGAACCTCTCCTCGGTGGGGAACCTGAACAGCCGCGCGCCCTCGGGCACCGCGTCGCCGCTGCCGGTCCGGCGGCACACCCCCTGCTCGTCGTAGGTCCAGCCGTGGAAGCGGCACCTCAGCAGCCCGTCGGCGGCCGTCCCCACGCTGAGGTCGGCCCCGAGGTGCATGCAGTACGCGGACAGCACCGACGGCCGCCCTGACCGGTCGCGGAACGCCACCACGCGCCCGCCCAGGAACTCCGCGCCGACGACCGCGCCCGGCGTCAGATCCTCGGCCATGCAGATGGGGTACCAGCTCTGTGTGTAGAGTCCGTCGTCGCCTTCGTGGGGAAGGTGCGGGCTCGTCGGCCGGGGCACCGGGGCGTCGAGACTGGTCACGGTCACCTCCGCTGGGGGAATAACGCGGTGGCCCAAACGCTAGGTCAGGCCGGTCGCCGGTACTTCTTCGAGCCTGCGCAACGGCCGTCAGGTGCCGACCGTCGAGTCCAGCAGGCTTTCCTGCGCCGCCAGCAGCGGGGAGACGAAGACGATGGGGGGATCGCTCGGCCGGCGCGGGCGCAGGTCGATGACGATGCTGCTCTGGGTGACGTGCCCGCCTCTGACCTGTATGTGCCCGTACGAGCCGACCAGGCAGAGGCCGGGCACGTCGCTGGTCATCAGGTCCTCGACGTCGACGTCCGGCGGGAAGCTCATCGCCAGGGCCATGTAGGAGCCGTCGGGTCCGACCGCCAGATCGGCCTCGCTGGTGCCCCGCGCCATGGCGCAGGCCGCCGGCCAGCCCTGGGGGATGCCGGACTCGAAGAGCCCGATCAGCGCGAAGTCGCCCGGCCGCAGGTTGTTGAGCCGCACCCGGAGCGTCCGGGCCGGCTCCGGCTCCGGTGGCGGGGGCGCCGCGGCGTCGAGCACCGCTTCCCAGGACTGGTCGGCCATCTCGCTGATCAGCCGCCGGAACTTGCGCGGGGACACCCCGACGTGCCGCGCGAACTGGTGGGAGAACGTGCCGAGGCTCGTGTACCCCACCTGCATGCAGATCGTGGTGATGTCCAGGTTCGTGACGGCGAGCAGCCGTTTCGCCTCGGCGATCCGCAGCGCCGCCAGGAACCGCGCGGGGGTGGTGGCGGTGATGCCGCGGAACACGCGCAGGAAGTGGAACGGGCTGAAGCACGCGGTCTGCGCCAGGTCGTCGAGCGAGTGGGTGCGTGACAGGTCACGCCGGATCTTGCTGAGGACCTGTTCGACGGCCCGGAGCCGATGATCGTCTGACATGCCGGGCTTGTCCGTTGCGCTGCTTCCGCGGATCCGCACGCTTACCTCCAGCTCCCAGTAGCATCCGCTGACGGGGTCGGGGTTGTCCACGCCGCCCGGCCGTCGTTCAGGCCGGCCTGGAGGGCTCCGGCCACATCGACGCCCAGCCGCCCTGGGCGCCGTGCGTCTCCCGCAGCAGATCCGGGATCTTGGCGACGTCGAAGACCCCCCAGTGCTCCACGATCTGCCTGCCGTCGAAGCGGAACGTGTTCGATCCGCCGATCGCGAAGGACCGGCCCGTGGCCGGGATGCCCATGAACTCGCCGGTGTGCGCGAAATGCAGCTCGATGGCCTGGGACAGGAACTCCCCCTCGCACACCGAGACCAGGACCTCCACCTTGGTCGTGGTCAGGGCGTCGGCGGCCTGGCCGAACCGGTGCGCGACGCCGTCGCGGCCCGGCGGATCCCACGGAGGCGCGAAGTGGTCCACGAACTCCGGGGCCAGCACCTCCTCTATCGCCGACAGATCCCTGGAGAAGAGGACGGCCCCGCGGAAACGCCGGACGACCTCTTCCCGTTCGGCCTTGACTGTCGCCAGTTCGTCGTTCACACGCCCTCCCAGGTCATGCGGTCGCCTCCAGCAGCTCGCCGTCGATGAGCCCGAGCTGCTCCAGGAGATGGACGGTGTCGGCGACCCCCCAGTGCTCGACCACCTTGCCGCCGACGATGCGCAGCTGGCCCATCAGGGCGCAGCGGACGGACCGGCCGGTGGGTTCGATGTTCAGATAGGGGCCGGAATGGGTGGCCGAGACCGTGAGCCGGGTGCTGACGAGGTCACGCTCGGCGATCATCTCCTCGACGTGGATGTGGATGTCCGGGAACGCGGCGATGAAGCGCTGCATCTCCCCGCCCACCTCACTGGCGGGCATGGCCCCGTCCCGCCCGTGGTGCACCATGTCGGGCGACCAGTACTGCATCATCTGCGAGACGTCGCGGACGTTCCACGCGTCGACGAGCTTCCCCACGACGGCCTTGTTCGCGGCGAGCTGGTCCGTATCGACGTGCACGGTTCCTCCCAGTCGGATGACACCTCCTTAGGCAAACACATGGACGTATGCCGGGTTTCTTCGAGATTGTCGTTCTGACGGGCTCGATTGACCCCGCCGTCAGGCGGCGGTGAGACTGAACGCGATTCAGCTCCCCCGCCAGGAAGGTCGGAACCCGTCATGACGATCACGGACGACGTACGACACCGGCCCCGCTCCGAGCCGATCCCCTCCGAGGGCGAGGACGGGTTGTTCACCCAGACCTGGCACCCGGTGTGCCTGAGCGACGCCCTGCCCGAGACCGGGGGCATCGTGGGCGCCGACCTGCTGGGCGGCAGGGTGGTGGCCGTGCGCTGGCCCTCCGGTGAGGTGGCGGTGTTCAGCTCCTACTGCGTCCACCTCGGCGCCGACCTCGCGGTGGGCAGCCTTGAGAGCGACGCCATCCGCTGCGCCTTCCACGGCTGGCGGTACGGGATGGACGGGCGGTGCGTCTCCGCCGGCGGCACCCCGGTCGATCCGCGGGCGCGGTTGTTCCGCTTCCCCACCGTCGAGGCCCACGGCATCGTCTGGGCGTTCAACGGGTCCGCGCCGCTGTTCGAGCTGCCCCGTGCGGACCCGCCCGTGCCCGGGGCGCGCGTCGCGACCCGGTCCATGGCCTTCGACCAGCAGCTCGCGGTGGATCCGTGGGTGGTCGCGGCGCAGACCATGGATCTGCAGCACTTCGCGCTCCCGCACGAGGGGAAGTTCGTCGAGGACCCCAACGAGTCGGTCACCTGGGACGAGTTCTCCGTGGGCTACCGCTACCACGCGCTGATGCCGGGCGGCGAGGAGTACCGGGTGTGGGCGTCGATCCACGGCAGCAACATCTTCTGGCAGCAGGGCACGCTCGACGGCCGCTGGTTCTACTGGATCACCGGCATGGCGGCGCCCCGGGCGCGGACGACCGCCTCGTTCTTCAGCTGGGGCACCCACGTGCTGCCCGGCGAGCCAGCGGAGAAGGCCGAGGAGTTCCTCACGAAGGCGCAGGCCTTCATGTTCAACCTCCTGGCGGAGGACGCGCCGGTGCTGATGACGATTCACTACACGCCCGGGTTGCTGACCCGCGGCGACGCCGCGCTCGCCGACTTCTTCGCGTACCTGCGCAGGTATCCGCGGGCCAACCCGGCTCGGCACTATCTGCGGTGACCCGTCGTGCCGGGGCCGGGAATCAGGCGTTCTGCTCGTACGCCTGCCGCAACAGCGCCCTGACCTCGTCGTCGACCTGTTCGACGGCGGTCAGGCCGAGCTTGTGGGTGGACTGGCCCGGCGCCGTGGCCTGCTTGAGCCGCTGGTCCGCCGGCGGGTCGGTGAAGCGCAGGCCGAGATCCATCCGGCTGGCGGTGGCCGGCTGGATGGCGGCGAACTGCCGCTTGCGGTTCACCGCGACGAAGCCGGCGCGCACCTCCAGGGTCACGTCACCGCCGAGCCCGGTGGCCGCTTCCACCAGCGCTTCGTAGATCGGCTTCAGCGCCTGCCTGGATCCGTCGTACTGCGCGGCGAGATGATCGTCGGCGGTGGGCTCGGACCAGCCGGCTTCCTTGGCCGCGGCTGTGGCGACCGCCTCCTGCTGCGGTTTGGTCAGCCCGTGCTCGGACTTCAGCCACTGCCGCACGGCGCGCTGGTCGAGCGGGTCGAGTCCGGACTCGCCTACCGAGGCGACCCACTCCTCAAGCGACTTGCCGGTCTTGTCGGATAGAGAGGCCGCCACGCGGACCAGCATCTCCGCTCCTGAGAGCGCCATGGCCAGGTTTCCTTTCACTGGATTGCGGAAGTCAGCCCCAGGCTCCGCCCGGGTCCTGCTCGGGCGCCCGCACGCGGCTCGCGACCACGGCGGCCACCACCATCAGGACGGCGCCCACGATCAGCGCGGTGTTCAGGCCGCTGGTGAAGCTCTGCCCCACCGCCATCTCGATCCGGGCGCCGACCTCGGGTGTCACCTCGCCGACCTGCGGCAGAACGCCCTGGGCCGCCACCGAGGTCTGCTCCACCGCCTTGCCTGCGGCGTCCTGCGGGACCCCGGCCGCCGTGAGGCGCCCGGGAAGGTCGGCGGCGACGCGCAGGCTGATGACGGTGCCGATGATGGCCGTGCCGAGAACCGCGCCCAGCATGAGGGCGGTCTGCTGCATGCCCGACGCCGTCCCCGCGAGGTTGGCGGGGCTGTGGCCGAGGATCACCCCGACGGCCACCGGCACGATCGCGCCGATCCCGACGCCCATCAGCCCCAGCGACGGGCCGAGCAGCGCGTACGAGGAATCGGCCTGCAGCAGCGCGATCCCCACCGAGCCGAGGGCGACCAGGACGGCGCCGAGCATCATTGGCACGCGCGGGCCCCGGTCGCTGCCCAGCTTGCCGCCGACCGCGGCGCCGACGCCGAACAGGACCGTCTGCGGAAGCAGCAGCAATCCGGCGGTCAACGGCGCGTGGCCCTGCACCTGTTCGAGGTAGAGGCCGAAGTAGAAGTAGCTGCCGAAGGCGACGAAGGCGGCCATCGCGATGACCACGACGGCGGCCGAGAGCGACGTGGAGTGGAACAGGCGCAACGGCAGCACCGCGTTCGCCGAGGTCTGCTGCCGCCACAGGAACAGCCCGCCGAACAGCGCGAAGGCCACGAAGAGCAGCCCGGTGAACAGGTCGAGGCCGTCCACGGGGATGCGGACGATCCCCCACACCAGCGCCAGCAGCGCGCCCGACAGCAGGATCACGCCCGGGATGTCGATCGGTGCGACGAGCCGCCGCTCGCGCCCCTTGTCGATCAGCAGCAGGCCGGCGATCACGACGACCACGCAGATCGGCACGTTGAGGAAGAAGATCCCCCGCCAGCCGAACTGACCGACCACCAGGCCTCCGACGAAGGGGCCCGCCGCCATGGCCAGCGCGCCGAACCCGGCCCAGATCCCGATGGCGGTCTTCATGCGATCGTACGGGAACAGGTTCCGGATGATCGCCAGGGAGTTGGGCGCGAGCACCGCGCCGAACAGGCCCTGCGCGACGCGGGCGGCGATGAGCACTTCCACGGAGCCGGCGAGTCCGGCCGCGACGGAGCTGGCGGCGAAGCCGACCATGCCGACGAGGAAGGTGTTGCGGTGGCCGAACCGGTCACCGATCTTCCCGGCCGTGATCAGGAAGACGACCACCGCGAACATGTAGCCGTTGCTGACCCATTGGAGCTGGGTGAGCCGGGTGCCGAGTTCGACGGCGATCATTGGGTTCCCGATCGCCATCACGGTGGAGTCCAGCGCCTCCATCATGGCTCCGAGAGAGACCAGCACCAGGGTGATCCACATCCGGGTCGAGACGGTGCCTGCGGGCGCGTGGTCGTCCGCATCGGATGGTGACCACGTTTCGTCGCGGGGTGGTTGCGTCATGGTTTCTCCCACCTCAGTACGCCCTTCGGGCGAGGCGCGTACCGGGCGCTAGACGATGGGCGGGCCACCACGCGGGCCGGGCCGCGCGGTGGTGACGGTCGGGTCAGGCGCCGCCGCCGTCGGTGATGATGAACGTGTTGCCGTCAGGGTCGGTGATCGTCGCCTGCTTGCCCCAGGGCGTCGGGGTCGGGTCGTCGATGGAGAGACCGGCCCCGCGGAGGGCGGCCACGGCCTCGTCGGTGTTCTTGGTCTCGAGCATGGCGTTCTGGACCTGCGGCGTGTTCGGGATCCAGTTGCACAGCACCAGCGTGGTCTGCCCGCCCTTGGGCGCCACCTCGATCCAGCGCAGGTTGTCGCCCATCGGCATGGGCTGCTCGGTGCGGACCTCGAAGCCGAGTTTGTCGACGTAGAAGGCCTTGGCGGCGTCCTGGTCGGTGACGGGAACGGTGAGTTTCTGAAGATGCGTGATTTCCATGCGGCAATCGTAGGTAGGGAAGATCCTACCCGTCAAGGGTCGGCTGCTTCCTACGCGTCGGCGTCGCGCGCCCGGTACGAGGGGCCGCAATGTGGGAGAAAAGTCGCGTCCTCCTGTCGGGCATGCTCGGAGGATGGACGCGACGAGACGAGGCCGGATCCTCGTGGCGGGCGGCGGCATCGCCGGGCTGGCCCTGGGCATCGCGCTGCGCCACCGCGGGCTGGACGCGGTCGTCCTGGAGCGTTCGGCCGAACCCGAGCGGGCCGGCGGCGGGCTGGTGCTGGCCCCCAACGCCGTCAAGGCGCTGGCCGCGATCGCACCCGATCTCGCCCATCGTGTCCGGGAGGCGGGCCACCCCGCGGGCGCCCGCGGTTCGGCCCCGCACCGCAGCGCGTTCCTCGACCATCGCGGGCGGGTGCTCGGGTGGGTGTCGTTCGACGGGTACGAGGACCGCTGGGGCATGCCCTCGGTCACCGTCCTGCGCGCCGACCTGCACCGGCTGCTCCGGGACGAGGCTCAGGCGGCCGGGGCGGAACTCGTCGAGGGCCGCGCCGCCACCCGTTACCTCCACGGTGACTCGGGCGTCGGCCTGGTCACCGGCACCGAGGACGTCCTGAGCGGGGACGTCCTGGTCGGCGCGGACGGCATCCACTCGGCCGTCCGCGCCCAGTTGCTGGGCGACGGCCCACCGCGCTACCGGGGGTTCACCGCGGTCAGAGGCATCGGGCCGGCGCCCGCCGCGTACCCGGACGGCTTCATCGCCTACGGGCGGGGCCTGGTCCTGTTCACCGCCGCCATCGGCGGCGGCGAGCTCTACTGGGTCGCGTCGATGACCGCCCCGCGCGGCGTCATGCCGTCCCTGCCGGTCGCCGAGGCCCTGTCCCGGGTGCACGAGCGCGTCGGCGGCTGGCACCCGGACCTGCGGAAGGTGACGACCTCGGCGGACCCGGCCGGGTGCGTGGCGCACGACGTCTTCGACCGCCCGCCGCCGCGCACGTGGGCCCGGGGCCGCGTCGTGCTCGCCGGCGACGCCGCGCATCCCATGGTCTACACCCTCGGTCAGGGGGCCGGAATGGCCCTGGAGGACGCCGTCGTGCTGGCCGGCGTGCTGGCCGGGGGCGTCGCGACGACCGCGGCGGTGGAGGCGGCGCTGCGTCGCTACGCGGCGGAACGAGGGCCGCGGGTGCGCAAGGTCGTGCGCCAGTCGCGGATGCTGGGCCGCGTCGCGCACGTGCGCTCGCCGCTGCTGGCCGTCATCCGCGACGCGATGCTGAGGGCGATGACCCGGGGAGGCGATGCCGGCGGGCAGAGCTCCGACCTGTTCGGGTGGGCGCCCCCGTGACCTATCGCCGCCGGTCCGCCAGGTAGGCCGCGCCGCGCGGAGAGATCCGGTAGCCGGTGCCCAGGCTGACGGTGAGCCCGAGGTTCTTGAGCTTCCGCACGTCCAGCTTGAACTGGGCGGCATCGCGGCCCAGCTCTTCCGCCAGGTCGGCGGCCCGTACGGCGGGCCGGCGGCTGATGATCTCCAGGGTCGCCGCCGTCCACGGGCCGGTCTTGCTCGCCCGGTCCAGCAGGGCCAGCCTGGCCTCGACGTCCTCCAGGTCCGCCGCGGTGAGCTCGCCGGAGGCGGCGAGCTCGTCACGGGGATCCGGCTCGTCGACGAACCGGATGCGGAGCCGGTACACGGGGTCGCCGGGGCGCCCGCGAAGGTCGCCGACCACGGCGGCGGCGGACGGGTAGCCGGCCGCCGCCGCGTCGGCGTCCGTGATCTGCTCGGGGGTCACGACGTCGACCGCGTCGACCGCCACCTGCCCCAGCGCCGTGCGGTACACGTTGCCCGCGGTCGCCTGCCGCTGCCGCCAGCGGCGGAACAGGACGGTGATGGCGCCGCGCCGGATGCCGTCGTGCCGTTCCTTCTCGATCAGCATGAGAGGAAGGCTACTTCCCTGCGCCGGTCAGCCCCGGCCGGACGCGGCCGGTTCCAGGAGCCGGTCCGGGTTGGGGCAGACGTGGTCGGGGCCCGGCGTGCTCCCCGTCAGCAGGAAGTCGCAGACCAGCTCGTTCAGTCCGGTGTTGCCGTAGAACGGGAAGACCCGGTGGTGCGCCGTGTCCGCCACGGTCACGAAGGCCGAGCGCTCCCCCAGCACCTCGTGCATCCGCCGGGCGGCCGCCCAGGGAGTGGACATGTCCTCGTCGGCCGCCACCAGCAGGTAGCTGCCGCCGCCGGACTCCGTGCCGAGCCGGGTGGCGGGCTCCGCCGGCGGGACGGGCCAGAACGCCGGCGCCTTGATCCCGTTGAGCGCCGCGCCGGTCCAGGGGAACTCCCCGGCCGCCTTCAGCATGTCCTGCTCGTAGAGCGCCGGGCTGCGGGGCCAGAGCGCGTCGCCGGCCAGGATCGCCAGCTGGGCGACCGTGCCGCTCTCCTCCTTCGGCTCGCCGAACATCCGGGCGAGGAACTCCATGCTGCTCGCGTCCAGGTCCGCCTGGGTGAGCAGGTGGCGGAGGATGTCGGCGAGGACGGGATACGCCTTTTCGCTGTTGAGTATCCCGACGGGGATCAGCCTGGCCAGGGTGCGGTCGAGGGGGAACCCCATCAGCGTGACGGGCTCCCCCCGGTCCACCGCGGCGAGGACGGAGTCGTAGGCGGCCCGGACCTCGGGGCCGGCGGTGCCGAGCCGGTAGGTGGCGTGCTGGGTGGCGGCCCACCTGCACCACCGGTTCAGCGCCCGTTCGCCGTTCGCCGGGAAGTCGGTGAACAGCCCGCGCCACACCCAGTCGGGGCTGCAGATCGCGTCCAGCACCGCGCGGTTCAGGTGCGCGCCGAACATCTCGCCGTAGACGGCGCCGAGATAGGTCCCGTACGAGTACCCCAGGTAGTCGATCCGGTCCGCGCCCAGCACGCCGCGGATGACGTCCATGTCACGGCAGATGTTGCGGGAGTTGGCGTGGGCGAGCAGGTCGAGCGTCCCGGCCGAGCACTTGGCGGCCACCGTGGCCTGGTAGCGCATCTCGGCGTCGAAGGACTCGGGCTGGTGGAAGACCCAGAAGCGTTCCTCGGGTTCGAGGTCGCAGAAGACGGGGGTGCTGGCGCCCATGAACCGGTGGTCGAACCCCACGACGTCGAACGCCTCGGTCAGCCGTTCGGGGAGGCTGCCGAGCAGCGCCGCCAGGAGTGCCAGGCCGCTGTTGCCCAGGTCGTCGCCCGGGCCGACGAGAAGCACCCCCTGGCGGCGGCCCGTCGCACTGTGCCTGGCGATGCCGATCTCGATGTCGCGCTCCCCCGGCCGCCGGTAGTCGAGGGGCACCCGCAGCACCGCCCGGCGGGCGCCGCCCAGCGCGGGGTCCGGCTCGCCCCATGCGACCTGCTGCCGGTAATAGGACGCCGGCTGGTTCATCGACGGGCCTCCCCATCCTCGTAGGAGTCGTCGCCCACGACGACGTCGGCCTCCGGCAGCCGCCCGGTCATCAGGAACTCCTGCGCCACCGCGTCCACCCGGGGGTCGCCGGCGAAGGGGAAGATCCGGTGTTCGATCACGTCCCGCAGCATGACCAGCCGGGACCGGTCGCCCAGCAGGCCGCGCAGCCGTCTCGCCCCGGCGTCGGAGGTGAACATGTCACGCTCCGCCTGGATCAGGAGCACGCCGCCCGTCTCGCGCGGGCCGAACACGGTCGGCGGCTCCAGCGGCTGGACCGGCCAGAAGGCGCCGGCCTTGACGCCGAGCAGCGCCCGGTCCATGAACCCGGACGCGTCCTGAACGGCCGCCTCGTACTCCTCCAGCGCCCGCGGCCAGGCCGCGTCCCCGCACAGGATCGCCAGCTGCGCGGCGGCGGTGCTCGCGTCGCGTGGCACCGCGAACATCGAGCCGATGAGCTGCTGGGTGCCCGCCTGGAGTGGCGCGCCGGACCTCGCCGACCGGACGACGTCCTCCAGGGCCGGATGTGAGCGCCGCGAGCTGAGCAGCATCATCGTCAGCACCCGCAGGAACTGCTCGTCCAGCGGCACCGGCACCCCCGGCAGCGTGACCCCCGCCGCCCCCGCCTTGCGGAGGACCTCGTCGAAGGCGTCGCGCACCTGCTGGGGGGTGTCACCGAGGGGACCCTGCGGGCGGGCGGTCGCCGCGCACCAGTGCCGCAGCGTGGCCTCGCAGTTGCGCGCGAAGTTCGTGAACAGGCCCTGCCACACCCAGTCGGGGCTGAGGACGCTGTCGAGGATCACCCGGTCGGCGCGGTCGCCGAACAGCTCGCAGTAGACGGCGGCGACGTAGGAGCCGTAGTTGTGCCCGAGCAGGCAGACGCGCTCCTCGCCGAGGGCACGCCGGACGACGTCGAGATCCCTGGCGATGGCGCGGGTGGTGATGTGCGGCAGCACGTCGACGGAGTGGCCGGCGGCCTTGGCGGCGAGCTCGGCCTGGAACCGGACCTCTTCGGCGAACGACTCCGACTCGTGGAACACCCAGAAGATCTCGCGCTGGTCCAGCCCCCACCGCAGCGGCGCGCTCTCGCCGCTGAAGCGGTGGTCGAACCCGATCACGTCGAAGGCGGCGGCGACGGACGGCGCCAGCGCCGCCCTCACCTGCGTGGCCATCGCGATGCCGGAGCTGCCCGGGTCGTCGGGGGTGACGACCAGGACGCCCCGCCGGGCTCCGGGCCCGGCGGCGGGGTAGCGGACCAGGGCGAGGTCGATCGCCGGCCCATCCGGGTCGCGGTGGTCGACGGGTACGGGCACGCGGGCCCGCTGTGAGCCGTCGCCCGCCTCGGACCAGCGGATCGGCGCGGGCGGTGCGGGGACGTCGCCGGCCGTACGGGCTCCGCTCATGATGCCTTCCTGATCTCGTAGAGGACGTTGAAGGGGGTGGGGGCGGCGATCCGCCGGGGAGCCGTCAGACCGGCGTCGGCGCACAGGCGGGTGAGCACCGGCTGCGGGAGCCCCAGCATGCCCGCCACCACCGGCCCCGTCCGGGAGAGCGGCACCGAGTACAAGGTGCTGGTGCCGTAGAGGAAGGCGGCGACGTCCCCCACGTTCTCGTGCGGGTCGGTCGAGCAGTCCGTCTCCAGCAGCAGGAAGACGCCGGTCTCCGTCAGCGCGCGGGCCACGTCGCGCAGGACGTCGCCGGGGTCGGCCGCGAGGTGGAGCGAGTCGAAGGCCATGACCAGCTCGTACGGTCCGGACAGGCCGTCCGCGAACCCCGTCACCCGGGTGAGCGTCACCCGGTCCGCGACGCCGTACTCGGCGATCTCGCCGCGGGCCCGCTCGACGTTGAGTTCGTGCCGGTCGACCCCCGTGCAGCGCGAGGCCGGGAAGCGCCGGGCGAGCAGGGCGAGCGCGGTGCCCGACCCGCAGGCCAGGTGGGCGACCTCGGCGCCGGCCGTCAGCTTCTCCTCCAGGCCGGGGACGAGCGGCAGCCACTGGTCGAGCAGCATCGCTTCGAGCCACTTGGCGCTCATCCGCCAGGTGGCCTGGTACATCGCCGGCGGATAGTCGCCCGGCGTCAGCCCCTCGCCGCTGCGGAAGCAGCCCGCCACCCGCTCGACCATCGCGGCCAGAGGAGGGACCAGGCGGGCGATCCCGCCGACGTAGAAGGGAGAGCCGGGGTCGGCCAGGAGCGCCGTGTACGCGGGCGGGAGGCGGAACTCCTCGCCGGAGCGGTCCAGCTCCAGATAGCCGGCCGCGGCCAGTGTACGCGCCCATTCGCGCACGTAACGGGCGTCGGTGCCGGCCTGCTTCGCGATGTCGTCCGCGCTGTGGCCTTCGCCGTCGGCCAGCGCCGCGAACAGGCCCAGCTGGTCCCCGACGGCGCACGACAGCACCACCATGGCGCGGCTCAGATCCGTCATGAACCGCGCGCCGGCCGCCATGGCCTCTTCGATGTCGGATGTACGGTCGAAAACGCCGGGATCGCCCATGTGCGCCACCTGTCGTCGTTTCCTGTCCAGTTCCGTCAGCGTAGGCATCGGCTCAGCCGGGCGGCTTCTTCCAGATTGCGGCCGCGGGCCGAGGCGATGAAAGAAACCGGCACGCCGGTCCGCGTCGGTGCGCGGGGATCGGCGTGCCGGGTGTCTGGCCGGGTCGTCGAGGCGACTAGGCGGTCTCGCGCCGGGTGAACCAGACCGGCAGCTCGGCGAGGCCGCGGAGCACACCGGTCTCGCGGTACTCCAGCTTCTCGACCGGGCAGGCGAGGGTGATGTCGGAGAACTCGTTCAGCAACGACGTGAACGCGATCTCGGTCTCCAGCCGGGACAGCGGCGCCCCGATGCAGTAGTGGATGCCGTAGCCGAACCCCAGGTGGTTGCGGTCGCCGCGGCTCACGTCGAGCCGCTCGCCGTCCTCGAACCTGCTCTCGTCGCGGTTGGCCGCGGCGTTGGCGATCGTCACCAGCCCGCCGGCCGGGATCGTGACGTCGCCGATCGTGACGGGCTCGGTGGCCACGCGCAGCATCGCGCGCTCCACGGGGCCGTCGTAGCGGGCCAGCTCCTCGACCGCCGACGTCATCAGGGACGGGTCCCGGCGCAGTCGCTCGATCTCGCCCGGGTGCTGCAGCAACGCCAGCATGCCGTTGCCGATCAGGTTCACGGTGGTCTTGTAGCCCGCGATCAGGAGCAGGCCCGCCGTGGACACGACCTCCTTCTCGCTGAACGTGTTGCCCGAGTCCGACGCCACGACCAGCGCGCTGAGCAGGTCGGGCTGCTCCTCCTCGCGCCCCGAGCCGGGCTTGAGCTCGGCGCGCTTGCGGGCGACCAGGTCGACGAAGTAGTCGCGCAGCAGCCGGTTGGCCTCGTACGGGCGGATCCGCTCGCCCGTGACGTAGGTGGGGGTGAGGGCCGCGAGCACCCAGTTGGTGAAGCTCACGGCGTCCTGGTACGGCACGCCCAGCAGCGTGCAGATGACCTTGATCGGCATCGGCGCCGCGAACTCGCGCATGAAGTCGACCTGCTTGGAGGTGTCGATCCCGGCGAGCAGCTCATCGGTGATCTGCTGGATGCCCGGGCGCAGCCGCTCCACCCGCTCGGCGGTGAACGCCTTGTTGGCCAGCTGGCGGAGCCGGGTGTGCTCGGGCGGGTCGGCGTTGAGCATGTGCGGCTCGGAGTCCTCTTCGCCCTCGTCGTAGAGTTCCGTCTGCCGCATGACCTCCCACATGTTCCGGGGATCGCGGGAGAGCCGCCGGTCCGCGAGCGCGGCCCGCGCCTCCTCGTACCGGGTGATCACCCAGTGCTCGATGCCGCGCGGCTCCTTGACGAGCTGGACGGGTCCCTCCTCCCGCATGCTCGCGTAGATCGGGAAGGGGTTGTTGCGAAGATGCGGCTGGTACAGCGGGTGAACCTCGTCCTCGGCGTGTCCCATGTCGCCGGTCCTTCCGTTGTGTGTTCGTGCGATGACTTGCGCGGGCTCACATCATCCGGGGATGCCGTCCGGCATGTCCGGTGGCGCGGACGCGCGCCGGATGAGAGTGCCGAGACGGTCGAAGGCCGAAGCCCAGAACCGCGTGAGCAGGGTGCGGTCGTGCGGGGCGGTCTCCGTCGAGCCGAACATCTCCCAGCCGTAGTGGAAGACCTGCAGCAGGCTGCCGCCCAGGTGCGCCGGCTCGATCCACAGATGGCCGGAGAGGTGATCCGGCCATCCGCCGCGGTCGAGCCTGAAGTTCAGGCTCGGCAGGTAGGACGGGAACCGCTGCCCGGCCTCCAGGTGCTCGGTGACCGTCAGCACGCAGCTTCCGCTGGCGTCGCCGATCACGAACGCCATCGGGTCGTCGACGTTCAGCGAGCCGGAGGTGCGTCCCGTCCAGTACTGCAGCGCCGGGACGGCGGTGAGCGCCGCCCACGCCTCGTAGGCCGGCAGGGGCAGCTCGGTCTGGACGTACGGCCCCATGCGCCGCCAGGTCCAGCGCACGTCCCGTCCGGTCTGCACGTGGTCGGAGAGCTGGTCGAGGATGCCCGGCCAGCCGGTGCCGTTCCAGCTCCGCCAGTCCGACGGCCCGTTCGAGCTGATCTCCGTGACGGTCACGGTGGTGGCCGCGCCCATGGCGGTGAGCTGCCACGTCACGCGGGTGGCCGGGCCCACGCCGACCCAGCGCCAGCGATAGCTCAGCGTGGCCGTGTGACCGTCCGGGCCGGGCGGCCGCACCTCGTCGGTGTGGCACCAGAAGAACTCGCCGTCGCGGAAGTCGAGCATGCTCCGCTCGCCCTCGCGCGCCCAGGACTCACCCGTGCGCGCCAGCCAGAGCCCGATCCGCCCGGGATCGGCCAGCGCCGTCCACACCGCGTCCAGATCTGCCGGTACGGTCACCGTCGTGATCAGCCTTTCCCACCGGTCGTGGGCGACCGGCTGGGCCGTCGCGCGGAAGGGAGGGAAGGGTGACGGCTCGGTCAGCGGAACGGTGAGCTCGTCGGGCAGTGGTGAGACAGTGGTCATGGCGTCCTCGGCTCGTTCAGAGGTGCTGGGAAACCGTTCAGGCGATCTTCTCCGGGGCCAGGTAGCCGCCCATGTTGAAGCGCAGGCTGGTCAGGTAGCCGACCGGCTCGGCGTCGGGGTTCTTGAGGTCGTGCAGCGGCAGCATCCGGTAGATCTGGCCCTTGCCCGGGGCGCCCGCCGGCGGGATCGAGCGGACGTCGTCGATCGTCAGGATGACGGGTTCCTTGTTGAACAGCGTCTTGCCCAGCTTGGGGATGTCGAACAGGCATCCGACGGCCATCCGGCACGCCTTGGCCGAAGGGCCCTCTCCCGCGTAGGGATCGAAGGGGTTGCGGATCTGGCCGGCGGACAGGCAGGTCGGGTTGAGGGTGACGGTGATGGTCCCCAGTTCCTCCGACGTGCCGGTCATCTTCATCTCGATGAGGTTGGTGTACACCTCGGCGTCGGCCCACTCGTTCTCCGTGGGCTCGGACCGGACCACCCGTACGTAACCGTCGAACTCGACGTCGAACTCGCCGACTCCGGGGATGGCGAAGGTGTCCCAGGAGTGGATGCCGAGGTTGTCGATGCCGGCCTCGGGCGTGGCCCAGCGGACGACCTGCGTGCCCTCGTACAGGTTGGGCACCCCGTCCGTCTGGACCGGCCGGCCGTAGACGGTGGTCTTCTCGGGATTGGTGATCATGGCTCTTCCTTTCAGGGGGTGTGTGATCGGCCTGTGGCCGGGATCAGAGGCCCACGGCGCGGTAGTCGCAGCAGGTGCGCCCGGGCTCGTCGGCGATGCCGTCCTGGTTGCTGTCGATCTCGCCGTCGACGGTGCTGTAGACGTCCCTGGAGTTGAGGTCGATGCGGCCGTCGCCGTCCCAGTCGTTCAGCTTCCCCTTGAAGGTGCCGAGGATGAACACGTTGGTCAGGTCCCTGACCTCGGGGTCGTGCATGGTCGACAGGATGCCGTTGCCCGGCTGCAGGATCTCCTCGAGTGACTTGCCGGCGACGCTCTCGACGTTCGTGTAGCCCCAGCCCTGGAACCGGCCGCGGACGTACCTGATGGCGTCCTCGCCGCGGACCTTCAGCGTGGGGTCGAGGTGCCAGGTGCCGTAGCGGGCGAAGCCGATGCGGGTGTCGTGGGTGCCCTGCGAGGGGTCGTCCGCGCGGCCGGACTTGAAGAACGTCCGCGGGACCTGCGACTCGAAGAAGAAGTTGCCGCGGTCGCGCCTGCTGCGCTCGGTGAAGCCGCGGAACAGGTAGTTGTCCATGTGCGGTGAGCCGTCGACGTGCAGGCCGCTGATCGTCTTGGCCATCAGCAGCTGCTTCTCGCGGGTCGCGACGTTCGGGCACGCGTGCGCCTGGCCGTAGACGCGCGCCAGGCCGAGCGGGCCCAGCGAGACCTTGCCCCAGTGCTGGTTGGTGCCGTCGAGGCGGACGTAGAGGTCGCAGTGGATGAGCAGGTAGATCGTCTCGTCGAAGGTCCTGCCCTCGGTGAAGACGCCGCCGCGGCCGTCGAACGCGGGGTCGCCGGTGGTGAGCTCGCTGGCGAACAGCTTCGACCACTCGGCGATCTCCGGGTCGGAGTCCTTCGCGAAGCGGCGCAGCGCGGCGATGGCGTGCGGGCCGCCGAGCTTCTCCATGGCCCAGAGGGTGTCCCAGCGGACCTCGCGGTTCTTGTCGTGCCGGATGACCTCGGCGAGCAGCTCGAACGCGTCGGGCAGGTCCCGGTCGGCGTACTCGAAGACGGCCTGCTCGCGCATGACCGGGTCGGGGTGGTGCAGCGCGTCGTGCTGGAGCTCCTCGTCGGTCCGGTTGTCGACCCGGACGGCGGCCCTGTTCAGGGCGTAGCCGAAATCGCTGCACCAGGCGGCCGGGTCGCCGGCCACGAAGCGCGGGTCCATGCTGAGCGTCGTGCGGTAGGCGAAGTTGAGCGCGTCCCGCTGCTCGTCGCGGAGCGACTCGAGCGGCGGAGCCTCGACCGGAAGCGATGACTCAGGACCGGGGTTACCCACTGATTCCGGGGACTTATTGCATAGATCGATTGCCATCTGTTGCCTCCGAAGGGCGAAGTTGTGGCTACAGCAGTCACGCTAGGAGGGAGCGGATGACAAAACTTCTCCCACGTTGCCTACCGAGGCCGGGCACGGTGTTCGCGCCTGGCAGGAGAAAAAGTGATCGGATACTGTCGGCGTGACCTCAGAAAGCCGATCAGCCGGTCGAGGTGATCCATGGAAGGGTCGCGATGGGCAATCTGATCGCACCGAACACGGATTTGACGTTCGTCCCCGGCCCCTGCCCGCCACGGCCGTGCGCGCTCCCGGAAACGCGGCATTCCGGATCACGTGTGCTCGCGGACGACGACGGGATCCTCGTCGAACTCGGCGCTCGCTGGCGCCCGGGTGACGCCGCTCTGCTCCTCGGCGGGATCAGGCGAGCCGCGGAGCGCGGCCTGCCACTCACGCTCGCCCACCGCGGCGCCGGCGGCGGCAGCCTGCTCCGGGCGGCGTCGCGCGAGTGGCCGCACCTGCGTCACCGCGAGATCGTGCGCGACGGCCGGGAGTCCTTCCGTACGCGTCCGCCACGGTGGATGCGGTACCGCCTGCCCGCGCCCACCGGTGCCGGCGCCGAGCCCGCCGGGGTGGCGATCAGCGGCGGGCTCGGCGGGATCGGCCTGGCCCTGGCCGCGCGGCTGGCCGCCGCGGGGCACCCGCTGTGGCTGCTCGACCGGCGCCCGGCGGGCGGCCTGCCGGCGGCCGACCGGCGGCGGCTCGCCGCCACGATCGCGCGCACCCGCGTGGTCGTCGATCAGGCGGACGTCACCGCGGCCGTTCCCGCGGCCCCCTTCCCGATCACGCACCTGGTGCACGCCGCGGGCGAGCTGGATCTGGCGCCGCTGGCCGACCTGGCCGCCGACGACCTGGAACGGCTGGCGGGCGGCAAGGCCTCGGCCCTGCGCACCCTGGTGGAGGCCCTGGTGCCCGCCGGGCTGCGGTCGGTGGTGGCGTTCGGGTCGACCGAGTCCCGCCATCCGCATCGGCTGTTCGGCGGGTACGCGCTGGCCAACGAGCTGCTGCGGCGGGAGGCGGCGCGGCTGCGGGAGGAACGTCCGGAGGTGCGCGTCGTCACGGCCGAGTGGTCGCTCTGGTCGGCGGTGGGGATGGGGGCGGCCAGCGCCGGGATGGCGGGCCGGGCGGGGTTCGCGGTCGTGCCGCCGGAGTGGGGCGTCCAGGTCACCGAGAGACTGCTGGACCGGCGGCCGATGCCGGAGGAGATCGTGCTCGGCGGGCCCCAGCCCACGCCCGAGCGCCCGGTGGCGGCGATCTCCGGGATCGGCGGCAGCTCCCTCGTGGTGGACGACGCGTCGGTGCGGCGCCTGGTGAGGCTCTGCCTCCCGGGCGGGACCGCGCGGCATCGGGAGGTCGGTCCGCGGGATCGGATCGTCCGCGCCCAGGTCGCGGACGACACCGTCTACACGTGGGGTTCCGGCCACCGTGACTGGAACACCCGCGCGCCGGGGAGGCAGAGGTGAACGGTTCCGTCGTCGAGCACTCCGTCCGGCTGCCGTGCGACGCCGCGGCCGCGTGGCGGATGATCGTGGACGCCCGGCGCGCCCAGGCCTGGTGGGGGCGGCTGGAGGCGGACATCACCCACGTCGCCCAGGAGCTGACCGTCGCGACGGGCACGTCCTCGGTGTACCGCCTCTGGGTCGAGACGATCCTCCCGGAGCGGGTCCTCGCGTTCACCAGCGCCTATCTCGGGGTCAGCCCCGTCACCGCCGTCCGGTTCGACGTCCTCGGGTCCGGGCCGGTGCTGCTGCGCGTCAGTGAGACGCTGGAGTCGGCGGACCCGGCGACCGTCCACCAGGCCAGGCGGCTGTGGCAGCACCGGCTCGATCGCCTGGCGGCGTCGCTGCCGGGCGCTCCCCCGGCCCCCGGCGAGACGGACGACGGACTCGCCGACATCACCGAGCGCAGGACGCTCGACAGGCCGGGCTGGCGCCCGCTGCACCGGGCCGTCCTGAGCGAGTGGCTGCCGCTCTCCGGTCCCGCGTGGCCGCCGCGCTGGTTCTACGTGATCGACTCCGAGGGGCCCCGGCCATTTCCCGTCGTCCGCTGGCGCACGCACTTCGACGACCTGGTCGCGCTCGGGATCGAAGCCGTGCCCGGGTGCCCGCCCACCGAGGCCGAGGTGGCCGTCGCGGCCACCTCGACCGGGCTGGAGCTGCGGGTGCGGCACACGGGATGGGCGGCGCTGGACCTGGACGCCGAGACGCGGGAGGTGCTGCGGGACCGGTTCCTGGCCACCTGGCGGCACACCCTCCAGCGGGCGGTCCACGCCTGAGCCCGCCCCGGGCTCACCGGACTCCGGTGGCCGCGGGGATCTGCAGGCCGGGCCACCAGCGCCGGAGCGTCCCCTCCACGATCATCAGGGACATCAGGGGGAACGCGAAGTCGGCCGGCGGGTGGACGCCGTAGCTGTTCTGGTGCTCGAAGACGCGGGGGCCGAAGTCGGTCATGTCGAACCGCCCTCCCGGCTCCGTCGTCGCCCGTACGAGCCCGGCGATCTCGCGGGCGAACGCGCGCCTGCGCGCCGGGGTGTGCCCGGCGGGCGGCCCCGAGGGGAACGCCGAGTCGTACATGATCTCCCCGCACCGCTGCCCGTTGCGGAGCGCCAGGTTGATGAAGAAGTCCCGGAGTGCGTCCCGGACCCTCCCCGGCATCTCCACGCAGTAGCCGGCGTCCAGGATCACGACGGTGCCGTCCGGCCGGATGTAGATGTTGCCCGGATGGAGATCGCAGTGGACGAAGCCGTCCTTGAAGATCATCGAGCCGACGGCTTCGAGCACCCGCGACGCGACGCGGTCGCGCCCGGCCAGGTCCGCGGCCGGAACGTCGTCGGCGAGCCCCGGGACGAGGTCGGTCACCAGGGCCACGGGGCAGGTGTAGTCCTCGTGCACCCGCGGCACGATGATCTCCTCGTACCGGGCCAGGTTCGCGGCGAGCCGGCGCAGGTGGCCGGCCTCGCGGAAGAAGTCGATCTGGCCGTAGAGCGCCCGGGACATGTAGCCGACGAGGTCGGCCATGGGCGCGCCGCCCGCCGCGGGCAGCTTCTCGGCCACCCGGGTGAGCGCGGTCAGCAGGGTGAGGTCGGTCGACATCGACTCCGCGACGCCCTCCCGCTGCAGCTTGACGGCCAGCAGGCGGCCGTCCGGGTCGATGGCCTCGTACACGCAGGCGATGCTGCCGCTGCCGACGCAGCGATCCGTCACGTTGAGCCGGCTCAGCCGCGGCTCCTGACGCGTGGCGAGGGCCAGTTGACGGCCGAACTCCGCGGCGCCCATCGGGGTGACGTCGTCGTGCAGGGCGGCCAGCTGCTCGGTGACATGGGCGGGGAACAGGTCGGCGCGGCTGGCCAGCATCTGCCCGAACTTGACGTAGGTGGGGCCCATGCGTTCGACATGCCGCACGAGCCGCCTGGTGCCGCGCGTCTGCGCCCGCGTCCTGCCGCGGAGCAGCCGGTCGACCAGCCACGCCGACACCACGTGCGGCGCCGCGGCGCCCACCTGGCCGGTCAGCCGCACCGCGCGGCCGGCCAGGCGGAGCCCGCGCACGCGTGGCAGGTGGTCCGGGCCGGCCGCGCTCTCCCGCGCGGGCTCGCCGGGTCCGGCATCGCCGGGCGCCCGCTCGGCCGTCCGGCCGAACGCGTGCGCCGCCACCATGGGATGCACGGCGGGCAGCGTCGTGACCGGCGAGAGCCCGGCCTCGGCGGCGGCGGCGACCAGGGTCTCGGGCGTCAGCCCCAGGGTGCCCAGCGGCCGGCCGCCCCGCGCGGCGGTGGCCGGGACGCAGTACAGCACGCTGGTCGCCAGCAGCATCGCCGCCGCCGGTCCGGTCAGCGGCGGAGACTCCACGACCAGCAGGGTGCCGCCGGGGCGCAGGGCGGAGGCCGCGGCGCGCAGCATGCCGGACAGGTCGCTCACGTCGTGGAGCACGCTGAGCGCGAGTATCAGGTCGTACCCGCCGCTCAGCGCCGTCGTGGCGTCCAGGTGGCACAGCGAGACGCGCCCGGTCAGGCCGCGCGCCGCCAGCCGGGCGTTGCCCGCGCTGGTCAGCCGTTCGTCGAGGTCGAAGCCCTGAGCCGTGATCCGGGGGAAGGCCGTCGCCAGGGTCTCCAGCGTCTCACCGGACGCGCAGCCGATCTCCGCCACCCTGCCGCCGGCCCGCAGGGTGTCGGTGAGCCCGGGGACGGCGGGCAACCAGATGTCCGGAAGGATGACCCCGGTCCACTGGGCGCTCATCCGCTGCATCGCCTCGGCGAGCTCCTGCGGATAGCTCGCGTCGTCGAGGGCTCCCCCGGTGTGGTAGGCCTCGGCGATCGCGGGGACGCACCGGGTCAGCGCGCCGAACAACGCCACCCCCGGCTGCACGTCCATCATCCCGCCGATGAACGGCCGGACCTCGGGCGACCACGCGTAGCCCGCCTCGTCGTGGGAGACCAGCCCGGCGGCGGCCAGGCCGCGCAGCCACTCCTCGGCGAGGCGCGCGTCGCCGCCGGTGGCCCGGGCGAGCCCGGCCGCCTGAGCGGGGCCGGCGGCCAGCGCGGCGCTCAGCCCGGTCCGCGAGCCGAACTCCAGCATCGTGGCGACCATCGCGGTGGCCACGACGGTCATCGGCCGCGGCAGCTCCGGCCCGTCGCCGATCTCGTGTCGGGTCGTCCCGGCAATTCCCTCACCCATGGAAAGACACCCTTTTGGCACGACAGCAAATGTACGAATTATAGTCAGGCCTT
Organism: Nonomuraea sp. NPDC054003; assembly: GCF_055585125.1. Lineage (NCBI taxonomy): Bacteria > Bacillati > Actinomycetota > Actinomycetes > Streptosporangiales > Streptosporangiaceae > Nonomuraea > Nonomuraea sp. NPDC054003. The sequence goes on along the minus strand of NZ_JBVJKR010000007.1, from coordinate 403,125 downwards.
TCCGGGGCGGCTTCTTCGAAATTGCGGTGTGCTTTCCTGCGGAATTCGGCGACCGGCCCGTTCCGCCGGTGATTTGCGCGTGCTAACGTGACGCCATGTCCGTGGACAGAGATTCGTCCGCCGTTTCCATCCACCGGCATTTCGACTGCGCTTTCCCCGAGTTATGGCTGTCGGTGACCGCGCCCGAGTCGATCTCCGCCTGGTTCACGCCGTGCGTCCGGGGCTCTGACGGACGCTACCGGCTGCGGTTCACGGAGGACTCCGGTGAGTCCTACGTCAAACACGCGACGGTGCTCCGCTACCGCCTCCGGGAGGACGCGGGCGAGTATCGGTTCCTGCTGGAGGACCCAGGTCACCACGACAGCGTGGTGGAGGTGAGCGTCAGCGGGGCGCCGGGCGGCGCCGTCCTGACGCTGCGGCACCTCGATCCTCCCGCGGAGCTGGCCGACGGGTACGCCCGCGGCTGGGCCGACTACCTGGACTCCCTGGAGCGGCACCTGGCGGCCTCCCGCCAGGACGCGATCCGGCGTCCGGAGGGCGGGAGATGAGCTCCGCGGCCCGGTCGGCCGTGCGGATCGCGCAGGTCGCCGTCGTGGTGTGCGCCACGGCGGCTTCGCTGGCCTGGGCCGTGGTGCGGCACGGCCGGCGGGAGGGGACGCTCAGGAGGGCGGGCGCCGTGGTGAGCGCGGCCCTGTGGCGGCTGGGCCCGGCGTTCATCAAGGTCGGGCAGATGCTGTCGAGCCGCAGGGACATCCTCCCCGCCGCGTTCTGCGAGGAGCTGGAGGAGGGCCTGGCGCGCGGGCGGGCCGGCGCCGGCGGGGCGGACGTGGAGATCGGATCCGTGGCCACCGTGGAGCGGCGCCAGGTGGACGGCGCCGACGTGGCGGTGAAGACGGTCCACCCCACGGCCGCCGAACAGCTGCGGATCGATCTCGGCCTCATCACCGCCATGGCCCGGGTCGCGGGCGTCCTGCTCCGGCGCTCGGGGCCCACGCTGGAACGGGTCGTGCACGAGATGTGCGAGTCGGTCCGCGGGCAGACCGACCTGGTGGCGGAGGCGGCCACCCTCAGCCGGCTCGAAGACCTCGAACTCGTCCTGCCGGTGGTCTTCCCCCGGGTGCTGCCCGGGCAGAGCGGGCCGGGCGTGCTGACGATGACGTGGATACCGGGGCAGGCCGGCGGCCGGCGGTTCCGCGATCCCCGGCGCACCGCCAAGCGGCTCGTCCTGACGGTGTACGAGATGCTCTTCATCACCGGCGTCGTCCACTGCGATCTGCACCCGGGCAACTGGTGGGAGCTGCCCGACGGCCGGCTGGCGATCGTGGACGCCGGGTTCACCTACGAGCTGGACGAGGAGATGCGGACGCATTTCACCGAGTTCTTCCTCGGGATGTCCAGCGGGAACGCCGAGATCTGCGCCACGCACGCGCTGGCGGCCGCGGCCCGGCCGGTGCCGCCCGAGGCCGAGAAGGCGTTCCGCCGCGACATGGAGGGCCTCATCGGCTCCGTCACGGGGCTGACGGCGGGGGCCTTCTCCCTGGCGGGGTTCGCCGCCCGCTTCTTCGCCGTGCAGCGGCGGCACCAGGCGTTCTCACGGGCCGAGTTCATCTTTCCTCTCATGGCCCTTCTGGCCATAGAAGGGCAGGTCAAGCAGCTGGATCCGGGAATCAACTTCCAATCTCTGGCGGGCCCCGTCGTGTTGCGCTCCATCGTCGCGCGGGCCCGCGCCGAGCGCGTCCGCTGAGCCCTGCCACGCGCTCACCTCGCCGGCGACGGCTTCCCGAGGCATCGCCGGAGCATCGCTATACACTTTCTTAGTATGGTGAACGAGTCGGTGGCCCGCGCCGGCGAACGCAGACGTTACGGGCAATACTGCGGTCTGGCCGCGTGCCTCGACGTGATCGGCGAGCGGTGGACCCTGCTGATCATCCGAGAGCTCCTCGTCGGCCCTCAGCGATACAACGAGCTGCTTCACAATCTTCCAGGCATCGGCACCAACCTCCTCGCCGAACGGCTCCGGTGGCTGACCCGCCAGGGCGTCGTCCGGCAGCACCCGCGGCTGAGCGGCAGGGGGCACACCTACGAGCTGACGTCCTTCGGTGAGGAGCTCCGCGAGCCGGTGCTCGGCCTGGCCCGGTGGGGGCTGAACGTCCCCCACTCCTTCAGCGCGGAAGACGAGGTGCGGCCGCAGTGGGGTGTCCTGGCCGTCGAGGCGCTGATCAGGAAGGACCAGATCCCCGACGTCGACGAGTCCTACGAGTTCCTCGTCGACGACCAGGTGTTCCACATCGCGGTGCGGGGCCGGCAGATCTCGGTCGTCCAGCAGGGCGCCGAGGACGCGGTCCTGCGGGTCTCGACCGACGCCAAGACGTTCGTGGACATCGGTTCCGGCCGGCTCTCGCCCTTCGAGGCCGTGGTGACCAAACGGCTGAGCCTGGAGGGTGACCAGGAAGCCCTCACCCGCTGTTCCCGTCTGCTGGGGCTGCTTCCCGGCCCCCGCCCGACCGCGATCTGAGCGTCTCCAGGTACGCGTCTATGTCCGCGGCCAGCGGGGGAAGGTCGACCGCCGGATTCGGCGACCGGGCGAGCAGCATGCCGCCTTCGCAGATCAGCGAGAAGACGAGCTGCGCGCGAGCGGCCACCGTCTCCGGCGCTCCCCCGCCGGCCAGGCGCAGACCGGCCAGCAGGACCCGCAGGGTGTGGCCGTGCTCCAGCTCCCGCACGGCCTCCCAGCCCATCAACGACGGGGCGTCGAGCAGCACGATCTGCCGGAAACCCGGATCCAGGCAGTGCTCCAGGAAGGTGCGGACGCCGTTGTGCAGGGCTTCCCACGGGTCGTCCTCCTCGGCGGCGGCGTACTCCAGTCTCGCCGCGATCTTCTGCTGCTCGCGGATGAAGACGGCGCGGAACAGCTCGATCTTGCTACCGAAATGGTGGTAGACGGCGCCCTTGGTGACCCCCGCCGCCGCGGAGATCGTGTCGATCGAGGTCGCGGCATAGCCGTTGCCGCCGAACAGCTCGTGCGCGGCGCCGACCAGCCGGGCCGTCGTCACGTCCGAGCGCTCGGCCTGCGTTCGCCTGGCCATGCTTCTCCTCATCAGCTCCGGTTACCGGCCCGCCCGTCGTCCGGGCGGCCCGTCACCAGGGGATCACCGGGTACCAGGGGATGAGCTCGCGTCTGGCCAGCAGCCGTACGTCCCAGTACAGGAAGGTGAAGACCCCGACGACGATGAAGGCCGCTCCCGTGATGAGGGCGAGCCGGCCGGGCCGGGCGGCGAACCAGCCCTGCACCCGGCCGCCCATGACCACCGCGAGCAGGACGAAGAGCACCGTGAGGATCACGATGTTCCCCACGGACTGCAGCATGAACGCCAGCGCCCCGTAGAGCGGGTTGTGGCTCTCGGCGGCGTCCCGGAACAGCTGCCGGAACAGTCCGTACGGCCGTCCGATGAGGAAGCCGCCGATGAGCGCTCCCATGACCACCATGGGCGCGTTGGGGAAGCGCCGGGTGAGCCGGGCGAGCGGGTCGCGCACGATGCCGAGCGCGGCCAGCCCGAGCCAGACGAACGCCAGCCCGATCACGCCGAACGCCACCATCGACTGGACGCTCCTGGCCGACAGCTCCCCCGGGAGGGTGGGGGCGGTCGAGAACTGCGGCATGGCGGTCCCGACGATCCCGACCACGGCTCCGTACACGCCGGAGACCGTGAGCATGCCCACGGTCAGCCACGCGAGGGGCTTGAAGACGGCCCCCACGCGGTCGGACAGCGAGCGCGGCTGTCCGACGATCGGGCAGAGCGCGCCGAGGACGGCGATGTTGCAGGCGGTGAAGGTGCCGCCCAGCCCGGTGGCGAAGGCGAAGACGATGCCGGGCAGGATGCCGTCGAGGACCGTGGCCTCCGGCTCCTGGCCGAGCACGGTGCCGGCGACGTTCTCCCCGATGACCGAGTCGACGAACTCCGCTGACCAGACGACGGTGAGCAGGAATCCGATCAGCGAGCTGATCAGGACGGCCCGCCAGGGATGGCGGATCCCGGCCCGCTCGGCGGGGCGCTGTTCGGTGAGTGCCATGTGGGTCTCCTCTTCGTACCGGCGCGACCGGCGCGCCGGTCGGATCATGGACGTTCGAGGTGCTGGACACGGCTGCGCCGCAGGTGCTGCCTGCTGCCGCGCGGCGCGGCGAAACCTCCGGGACCCGCATGGGCAGCGGCCGATCACGGTTCCCGGGAGGTGGAGCGGTGTGCGGCAGGGCTCAGCGGCCGGCCCAGAGGCCCACGTGGTTGCCTTCCGGGTCGCGGAAGACAGCGCAGTGGCCGTGGTTCCCGCCGATGTCCATCTTCGGCCGGTCCACCTTGCCGCCGGCCTTCAGGACGGCGTCGAGCGTGCCGTCGATGTCGTCCACGAGCAGGTAGACGACGGTGGACTCGCCGGTGGGCGGGGTCCGGCGCGCCGACTGGGCGAGCCCTCCGACGGGCGGCCCGCCCGCCCCGGTGACGATCATGGAGTACGCGCCCAGAGGGAACTCGGGGATCTCCTCGTAGGTCCAGCCGAACACTTCCGTGTAGAACGTACGCATTCGTCCTATGTCGTTGACGTGGATCTCGAACCAGGCGACCGCGTCTGACAGGGACACGTGACTCCTCCTCGGCTGGCTAGGGTGTGGCGGCGAACGTGATCGGCAGGCTGACCACCCCGCGGAACATCGTGCTGCGCCGGTAGACGAGCTCACCGGTGGGAACGGCCTGCCGCAGCTCGGCCAGACCGGCGAGCTGCCCCAGCGCCGCCTTCAGCTCCATGCGGGCGAGCAGGGCCCCGAGGCAGAAGCGCATGCCGGCGCCGAAGGACATGGGCGGTCGCTCCGAGCGGCGGATGTCGAACCTGTCCGGATCCGTGAACTGCGCCGGGTCGCGGTTCGCCGCCCCCGCGAGGGCGACGACGAAGGCGCCCTCGGGCAACTTCGTGCCGGAGAGGTCGAGGTCCGCCGAGATCTGCCGGCTGTTGGACTGGACCGACGAGTCGTAGCGCAGGCACTCCTCGACGGCGCCCGCCAGCCGGTCCGGTTCGGCGCGCAGCAGTTCCAGCTGCCGAGGATGGCGCAGGAAGGCGAGGACGCCGTTGCCTATCTGGTTGGTCACGGTGTCGTGGCCGGCGAAGACCAGCGCCACGGCCGTGCCGATCAGGGCGTTGGTGGTGATGGGCCGCTGCCCGCCGGTGGCCTCGATCATGGCGCTGATGAGGTCGTCCCCCGGGCTCCTGCGCCGTTCGGCGATCAGCTCGGTGAGGTACTCGGCGAACTGTCCCATGGCGGCCTGGCCCCGGGCGATCTCCTCCGGACTGGCCAGGAGGTCGAGCGTGGGGGCGATGTCGACCGACCAGGCGCGCAGCGCGTCACGGTCGCGGGCCGGCATGCCGAGCAGCGTGGAGATCGTGGCGAGCGCGAGCGGGTAGGCGAAGTCGTCGACCAGGTCCATCTCGCCCCGCCTCCGCAGCGGCCGGAGCAGGTCGCGTGCGGTCTGCTCGATCTCCGCGCCCATCCTCCGGATCAGCCGGGGAGTGAACGCCGGGCCGATCAGGGAGCGGAGCCGCTCGTGGTCGGGGTCGTCCTGGAAGAAGATCGTGTGACGCAGCACCTCGCTGAGCGGGCCGGGGCCGACCAGCGAGGCCCAGAAGTCGCGGATGCCGGCCCGGCCGAACCGGGCCTCGCCCAGGACAGTCCGGACGTCGTCGTACCGGGTGACGTACCAGATGCCGTTCGCGCCGCGATGGACCGGATCGTGGCGCAGCAGCCAGGCGTAGTAGGGGTACGGATCGCGCAGGACCGCGGGGTCCACGGGATCGAACCCGGCGCCGATGGGGACCGTCATCCGGACCGCCCTCCCTCCGTAGCTTTAAACAGCTATACCAAATGTCCCGATATAGGTCTAGATCTGACCATTGTTCGAGGTGAATAGCTATGGTTTATTGAAGTGAAGCCGAAAGCGAGGTGGCGAGAATGTCCGTCGACGCCCGGCCGGCCCGGTTCGATCGTGCCGACCCGCTGATCATCCCGGGCAGCACGCATCACGTGGGGCTGGCCATACGAGGCGAGCTGAAGCTCTTCTTCGCCGACGGGGAGACCCTCGACTGCGACGACGTGCAGGGCATGAGCGCGGTCCGAAGCTCGGACACGGTCACCACGACCCCGGACGGGCGCCCGACCGTCGAGGTGACCCGGCTCATGACCCACTTCCACTCCAACGTCACCGGGCTGCTGATCCAGCAGAACCCCAGCCGGCTCAACCTGGGCCGGCTGACCGGGATCGCGCCAGGTGGGCCGGAGCGGCTGCTGCCCGCCGACGTCACCTTCGACCAGTACCTGATCCTCGCGCTGCGCGGCCGACTCCACATCAACATCGACCCGCTGGTGATGGAGGCCAAGGAGATCACCGTGTTCCCGCCGATCGGCACCACGTTCCTGTCGCAGGGGGCCACGCTCTTCTACGACGTGGCGGACCTGCCCGGCGGGATCTCCCAGCGGGAGCCGGGGAACGCGACGCCCAGCCTGGCGCTGGCCTCCCAGAGCGTCTGCGGCAGCCACCTCACCCACTACATCGACATGCCTTCCGCGGATGGATGAGGGCGCCGCCACGTGACCTGCTGCCGCTGGTCGTCCGGGCGGCGCGGATCGGCGGGATCCTGGGGCTGGCCCTCCTGCGGGCGGTCACCGACGTGCGCGGGCTCTTGTCCGGGGTCCCGCCGGCGGCGATCGCCGGGGATCGGCTGGCCTGGGCCTGCGAGCGTCTCGGGCCGGCGTTCGTCAAGATCGGCCAACTGCTGAGCACCAGGGTCGACGTGATCCCTCCGGCGGCGTGCCGGGCGCTGGCCCGGCTACGGGACCGCCTCACCCCGCTCCCGGTCGCGGAGGCGGCTCCGGCCTTGCCCGCCGGTCTCGCCGGGCGCCTCGCGGAGCCGCTCACACCGGTCGCGGCCGGCGCGGTGGCGTGCGTCTACCGCGCCAGGCTGGAGGACGGCCGGCGGATCGCCGTCAAGGTGCGCAGGCCGGGCGTCGACCGGGTGATCGCCCGTGATCTGGCGCTGTTCGGGCTCGGCGCCCGGCTGCTCCAGCGGCTGCCGGGGCTGCGGGGCGCGCCGTTCGCGGACGTGGTGGACCAGCTGGGCGACGCGCTGACGGGGCAGCTCGACTTCCTCGCCGAGGCGGAGGCGTTGCGCAGGCTCCGGGCCGGCCTCCGGCACCATCGGGCCGTCCGGGTGCCGGAGGTGCTGACCGAGTTCTGCCGCCGGGACGTGCTGGTGATGGAGTACATGCCGGGCCTCGACCGGTCCGGCCGGGGACCGGGCAGGCGGGTGGCCGTGGTGAACGCGCTGCGGGCGATCTACCACATGCTGTTCATCGACGGGTTCGTCCACTGCGACCTGCATCCCGGCAACCTGCACCCGATGCCGGACGGCTCGGTGGTGATCGTCGACGCGGGGTTCCACCGGCAGCTGGCCGACTCGGACCGGCTCGCGTTCGCGGCGTTCTTCTACCGCATGAGCCGGGGGGAAGGGGCGGAGTGCGCCTCGATCGTGCTGTCCACGGTGCTCGGCGGCGCCGCCGGCCACGACGCCTCGGGGTTCCGCGCCGACATGGAGGAGCTGGTGCGCAGCAGCACGGGCGCGCGGATCGCGGAGTTCGATCTGGTGGCTTTCGCCGTACGGCTCTTCGCCATCCAGCGCAGGCACGGCTATTACGCCGATCCGCACTTCGTGTTCCCGCTCCTGTCGCTGATCGTCATGGAGGGGACGTTGCGCGAAGCGTGCCCGGAGGTGGATTTCCAGATGGAGGCGCTGCCCTTCGTGCTGCGCGGGCTCATGCGGCCGGGCGGGGCGTAGGGGGTCGCTCACCCCTCCGCCGCGGCGACCTCCGCGAGCCGGGGCAGAACCGTGCCCTGCCAGCCCTTGCCCATCCGCTCGAACGCCGCGCGGTCGCGCTTGTCGTCGAGGTCGAAGCCCGAATGTTCGAGAAGCAGGCGGGTGCCCTTGCCCTCGACGACCAGGCGCCAGGTGAGGGTCCAGGTGGTGTTGAAGGTGTAGACGAGCCGCTCGTACGGCTCCGCCTCCAGCACCTCGCACGGCACCGAGCCCCAGCCGGGCATCTGCAGGTGGAACCGGTGGCCGACGACCGCGCTGACGTCGCCGGGCGCCCACCAGCGGGCCAGCAGTTCGGGTTTGGTCAGCGCGTCCCACACCTTGGCAGGCGGCGCGGGGATGAACTGGTCGACCGAGATGGACGCGTGGCGGGTGTCGGGCACGGTGCTCCTTGTGCATCGGAGAGCGACCCACCAGATCCTAGGACATCGAAGACACCCTCACCATCAGTGACACAGCTTGAACAGGATGTGCCTCTGTCTCATCAGTGACAATCGCCGAGCCCTTTCGTCGTGCGGCTCTGAACCTGGAGACAGTTGAGCCACTTCGCCCCACTCGGAAACGTGGGCAATTGACTATGACTGGTCGCATTACGGACAGCCGATTATCAAAGTCAACCACGCTCCTATCCGCCGGACCTGGCGCCCGACATGCCAGGTCATCTACCGATATCGGCATTTATAGTTCAAGATTCACATGCCAACCGTACGTGAATTCATGAATCTTCAATTGTCTGGATTTTGGCGTATCTGCCGACCCTTGACCCTTCGCTTGAAAATTGCTTAGTGTCTCCCCCGGAAGGTCATCCAGATCAGACGGGGGACAGCCATGGCGCTCACCCGGCTATTTCGCCTGCCCGAACGCAGACTGACGGGGTTCGTACCAAACTCCAGCCCGGCGAAAAGGCAACTCCTGGAGATTGTCGCCGCCTTTGGAGAAGGGTATAACCGGGCGCTCGACAAAGTTCCCGATGTCACCGATTTACCGCGTCATCTGCACGGATTCGCGATCGAGGGCGCGGCCATGAGCTGCACCCTGCTGGACACGATCACTTTCAGGGGAAACCGCCTGCGCGCCCTCATGGAGAACACCGGAGGCCGGTACACCCACCTGATCCATGTCGGCGCCGGTTGGGCTCTGGCACGCCTGCGCCGCACCCGGTGGCCGGGCCTGGGCGACGAGATGCTCCGCTGGCTGGCCTGGGACGGCTGGGGATTTCACCAGGCGTACTTCATGCCCCGCAAGGTCTTCCACAACCACTGGATCGAGGTGGGGGCGCGCGGCGCCACCCGCCCGATCAGAGACCAGGGAACGGGCCGTGCCCTATGGTTCTACACCGGCTCCGACCCCGAGCTGATCGCCCGGCTCATCGGCACGTATCCGCCGCACCGCAGGAGCGATCTGTGGGCGGGCATCGGCCTGGCCGCCGCCTACACCGGCGTGTCCGGCGGGACGGACGACCTGCTCGCCGTCGGCGCGGGCCACCGGGAGCATCTGGCCCAGGGCGCCGCCTTCGCCGCCAAGGCGCACGTGCTCAGCGGGCACGTCCCGCCCGGGTCGGCGAAAGCCGTCGAGACGCTGACCGGGGTCACACCCGACGTGGCCGCCGGGTGGACGGATCAGGCTCTCGCCCGGATACCCCGGCCCGGCTCCCCCGCGGACTACGAACTCTGGCGCGCCGGGATCCGGAAGACCTTCCACCAACACACCGAGGGTGTCCTGTGATGATCAATTGGTCGGCCCACGCGGTCAAGATCGGCGCCTTCCTCACGATGCTCGCCACAGGCTGGGCTGCGGCGCTGCCCGGCGACCTCCCCGCCGAGGTGGAGCGGGCCGCCGCCGCGTTCTCCTTCGCCCGGCAACCGCTCAACGCCGCCGACGGCGGTCGCGGCGTGCGCGAGGTCGCCCCCGCCTACCAGGACATCCGGCACTGGATCTCCTCGGTCGGGGCCGCGGTCGCGCTCTCCGACCTGGACGGCAACTCCCGCTCCGACGACGTGTGCCTGGTCGATCCGAGAACCGACACCGTCACGCTCCAGCCGGCTCCCCAGACGCAGGACCGGTATCCGCCGATCTCCCTGGTCCCTTCGGGCCTGCCCTACGACCCGACGATGGCGCCGATGGGCTGCGTGCCCGCGGACTACGACGACGACGGGGCCACCGACGTCCTGGTCTACTACTGGGGCCGCTCCCCCGTGCTGTTCCTGCGCGGCGACGGGCCGCTCACCGGCCCGGCCGCGTTCGCCCCGCGGGAGCTGGTCCAGCCCTTCCAGGTGTGGAACACCAACGCCCTGTCGCTGGCCGACGTGGACGGCGACGGCCGTACGGACCTGATCGTCGGCAACTACTTCCCCGACGGCGCGCGCGTCCTGGACCCGGCCGCCCGCTCCGGGCCCGAGCTGCGGATGCAGGCGTCCATGTCGAACGCCACCAACGGCGGCTCGAACCGTGTCCTGCTGTCGCGCGGCGGCGGGACGTACGCCGAGGCCGCGGGCGCCTTCGACCAGGAGGTGGCGGACGGCTGGACCCTGGCGATCGGCGCCCAGGACCTCGACGGCGACGGGCTGCCGGAGCTCTACATCGCCAACGACTTCGCCCCGGACCACCTGCTGCGCAACCGGTCCCGTCCCGGCGAGGTCTCCTTCGAGGTCACGCGAGGACCCCGCCACGTCACCACCCCGAAGTCCAAGGTGCTGGGCCAGGACTCCTTCAAGGGCATGGGCGTCGCCTTCGCGGACCTGAACGGCGACGAGGTCTCCGACATCCTGGTCAGCAACATCACCCAGGAGTACGGCCTGCTGGAGAGCAACTTCGCGTGGGTCAGCGGCCGGGGGCGCGTCTTCGACGACGCGGGCACCGCCTTCTACACCGATGAGAGCGAGGCGCTCGGGCTGTCGCGCAGCGGCTGGGGCTGGGACATCAAGGCCGGCGACTTCAACGGTGACGGCGTCAACGAGATCCTCCAGGCCACCGGATTCCTGCGCGGCACGGTCAACCGCTGGGCGGATCTGCAGGAACTCGCCATGACCAACGACGACCTCCTGGCGAATCCCGCCATGTGGCCCGATTTCCATCCGGACGCCGACATCTCCGGGGACAACGTCAACCCCTTCTTCGTCCGCCTCCCCGGCGGGCGCTACGCCGACGTCGGCCAGGCCGTCGGCGTGGCGGATCCGGGCGCGTCGCGCGGCATCGCCACGGCGGACGTCGACCATGACGGCCGGCTGGACTTCGCCGTCGCCAACCAATGGCGGCAGAGCCACTTCTATCGCAACACCGGACCGGGGCGCCCGCCCTTCCTGGGACTTCAGCTGATGCGCCCGGCGGGCGGCTGCTCCAGCAACGCCGAAGCCCTCTCCCCCGCCATCGGCGCGACCGTCCGGCTGGCTGCGGGCGCCCAGGGCACGCGCACCGGCCAGGTCTACCCCGCGAACGGACACGCCGGCGTCGCCGCCGCGGAGCTGATGTTCGCGCTCCGCGCGGGCACCACGTCCGTGCCGGTCGAGGTGACCTGGCGCGACACCTGCGGCCGGGCCCGCACCGCCGCCGTCGACCTCGCGCCCGGCTGGCATCGCCTCCGCCTCGGCGACGACCGCTCGATCACCCCTGTCACGGAGGGAACACCATGACCTCTGCCCAGCGCGATCCGAGAACGGCGGCGCTTCGCAGATTCGCCCTGTCCATCACCGTGTTCAACCTCCTCGGGCACCTCTGGCTCGGCTTCGAGCAGGCGTACATCACCCCGATCGTGGCCGTGGCGTTCGCCTACGCGCTCGACCTCGCGCTGGAGACCGCGGAGGCGAGCGCCGAGAAGCGGACGCCCAAGTACCGGAAAGAAGGCCTGCTGGACTTCCTCCTGCCCGCCCACATCTCCGGTCTGGCCTGCGCCATGCTGCTGTACGCCAACGACCGGCTCTGGCCGGTGCTGTTCGCCGTGGCCGTCGCCATCGGCGGCAAGTACATCGTCCGGGTGCGCGTCGCCGGGAAGAAGCGGCACATACTCAACCCGTCGAACGCCGGCATCGCGATCACCCTGCTGGTGTTCCCCTGGGTCGGCATCGCGCCGCCGTACCACTTCACCGAGTGGGTCAGCGGTCCGATCGACTGGATCATCCCCGCCTTCATCCTCGTCGCCGGGACCATGCTCAACGCCAAGCTCACGGGGAAGATGCCGCTCATCCTGGGCTGGGCCGGGGCGTTCCTCGCCCAGGCCGTGATCCGCACGTGGGTCGACGGCACCGCGACGACGAGCGCGCTGGTGGTCATGACGGGCGTCGCCTTCATCCTGTTCACCAACTACATGATCACCGATCCCGGCACGACACCGGTCAAGCCGCGTAACCAGGTCGTCTTCGGAGCGTCCACGGCGGTGGTCTACGGCCTGCTCGTGCACTTCCACATCGTGTACGGCCTGTTCTTCGCGCTGGTCATCGTGTGCGTCGCCCGGGGCGTGCTGCTCGCGGCGCTGTCCGCCCGGGAGGCGCGCCTCCAGCAGAGCGCCGTGCCGGTCCCCGCCACCTCGGTGGCCGTCCCCAGTTCCAGGTGACCGCCATGACAGACGTCGCCATCGTCGGCATGGGCTGCCGCTATCCCGACGCGGCCGGCCCGGACCGCCTGTGGGAGCTGGTCATGGCCCGCAGGCGGGCGTTCCGGCCCATCCCCGCGACCCGGCTGAACCTCGCCGACTACGACACCGGCGACCCCGACTCGACCTATGTCCGGTACGCGGCGCTCCTGGAGGGCTGGTCGTTCGACCGGGCCCGGCACCGCATCCCGGGAACCACCTACCGTGTCACCGATCCGGCGCACTGGCTGGCCCTGGACGTGGCCGCCGACACCCTCGCGGCGGCGGGCTTCGCCGACGCGTCCGGACTCGACCGCGACAGGGTCGGCGTGGTCCTGGGCAACACGCTGACCGGCGAGTTCACCAGGGCCACCGCCATGCGGCTGCGATGGCCGTACGTGCGCCGCGTCCTGCAAGAGGCCATGGCCGGCGAGGACCTCGGCGAGTCCGTCCGCGACCAGCTCGTCAAGCGGGCCGAGGAGCTGTTCAAGGCGCCGTTCCCCGAGCCCACGGACGAGAGCCTCGCCGGAGCGCTGTCCAACACCATCGCCGGGCGCGTGTGCAATCACTTCGACCTGCACGGCGGGGGTTTCACCGTGGACGGCGCGTGCGCCTCGTCGCTGCTCGCGGTGATCCACGCCTGCGTGGCCCTGACCTCCGGGGATCTGGACTTCGCCCTCGCCGGAGGCGTGGACCTGAGCCTCGACCCGTTCGAGCTGGTCGGGTTCGCCAGGACCGGGGCCCTCGCGCGTACGGACATGCGGGTCTACGACGCCTCTCCCACCGGCTTCTGGCCGGGCGAGGGGTGCGGCATGGTCGCGCTGATGCGCGCCGAGGACGCGCTGGCGCTGGGGCGGCGGCCGCTCGCGCTGATCCGCGGATGGGGGGTGTCCTCCGACGGGCGCGGCGGGATCAGCAGGCCCGAGCCCGGCGGGCAGCTGCTCGCCCTGCGGCGCGCCTACGAACGCGCCGGGTTCGGCGCGGACACGGTCGGCTACTTCGAGGGGCACGGCACCGGGACGGCGGTCGGCGACCACGCCGAGCTCCAGGCCATGCGGGCCGTGCGCGGGCAGGGCCGCCGCCCGGCCTTCGTCGGGTCGATCAAGGCCAACATCGGGCACACCAAGGCGGCGGCCGGCGTGGCCGGACTGATCAAGGCGACGCTGGCCGTGCACCATCAGATCGTCCCGCCGACCACCGGTTCGCACACGCCGCACGAACTCCTCGGGGACGGGCTCACCGTCGCGGAGGGGCCCGTCCCCTGGCCCTCGGCCCCCGTACGGGCAGCGGTCAGCGCGATGGGGTTCGGCGGGATCAACACCCATCTGGTGGTGGAGAGGGCGGGATCGGCCCGTCGAACCCGGTTGTCCGCCGTACAGGAGCGGATGGCGCGCACGCCGACGGACACGGAGGTCTTCGCCGTGACGGCGGACAACACCGCCGCGCTCACCGGGAAGCTCCGGCACGTCGCCCGGCTGGCGGAGACCCTGTCCTTCTCCGAACTCACCGACCTGGCCGCCCGGCTGGCCGGCGAGCCGCAGGGGAGCCACCGGGTCGCCTTCACGGCCCACCATCCGGGTCAGCTGGCCCGCCGGGCCGAGCGGGCCGCCGCCCTGGCGGGCCGCGCCGCCGCCGAGTCCGGCGTCTTCAGCGGGGTGGGCCCGCCCGGGAAGGTCGGCCTGCTGTTCACCGGCCAGGGCGGACCGGCCCGCGGCGACGCCGGCGCCCTGGGCCAGCTGTACGACGGGGCGCGGGCGTACTTCACCGGGGAAGAAGGCATCGACACGGCGATCGTGCAGCCGGCCGTCTTCCGGGCCTCCATGGCCGCGCTGCGGTGGCTGGACAGCCTCGGGGTGGCCGCCGTCGCCGCGCTCGGCCACAGCGTCGGCGAGATAGCGGCGTTGACCTGGTCCGGGGCCATCGACGAGGAAGCCGCGCTGGAGCTGGTGACCGAGCGCGGCCGGATCATGGGCGAGGTGGGCGCGCCAGGCACCGGCATGGCCTCCGTCTCCGCCCCCGCGAGCCGGGCCGCCGCCCTGATCGAAGGGCTGGACCTGGTCGTCGCGGCTGACAACGGCGCCTCCACGGTCGTCGCCGGGCCGTGGACCGAGGTCGAGACCCTGGTGCGGCGGGCCGGCGCGGACGGTGTCACGGCGACGCGACTGGAGGTGAGCCACGCCTTCCACTCCCCCGCCGTGCGGCAGGCCGTCGCGCCGTTCACCATCTGCCTGGACAAGGCGCCGTTCACCGTGCCGGTGGGACCGGTCTACTCGACGGTCACCGGCACTGAGCTGAGCGCGGGCACCGATCTGCGCCGGCACCTGGCCGCCCAGATCACCGATCCGGTGCGGTTCCGTGAGGCGCTGGATCTGCTCGCCGCCGAGTGCGACCTGCTGGTCGAAGCCGGTCCTGGACATTCGCTGGCGACCCTGGCCACCGCCCACCTCGGCGGCTCGCCTCCGGCCGTCTCCGTCGACGCCGGCGCGGCCGGCGCGCGGGGCCCGCTGGAGACCGCCGCCGCCCTGTTCGCGGCAGGCGCGACCGACTCGTTGCGCACCCTGTTCGACCAGCGCTTCCACCGGCCCTTCGAGCTGGACCGGGAGCCCGTGTTCCTGACGAATCCCTGCGAGACGGCGCCGGAGCCCGCCCCGTCCGCCGCGCCGGAACGGCCGCGGCCGGAAGGCGGCGGCGTGGCCGAGATCGTGCGCGAGCTGGTCGGTGCAGCCCTGGAGCTGGAGCCTGACGCGATCGCGGACGACGACCACCTCCTGGCCGACCTGCACATGAACTCTCTGCAGGTCGTCCAGCTCGCCGCCGAGTCGGCGTCGGCTTGCGGGAAGGCGCTGCCGCCGGTCCTGCCCTCGATCGCCGAGGCCACGGTCGGTGACCTGATCGCCGCCGTCGAGGCGTTCCCCCGGGCCGAGGAGCACACGCTGGACCTGCCCGACTGGTTCCGCCTGTTCACCGAGCACCAGGAGCCCGTCCAGCCGCCCGAGCCGGAAGGCGCGCTGCGCGCGCACGTCCCCGCCGCGCCCACGGACGCCGACCTGGCCGCCTTGGTCGCCACGGCGCGCCGGGCGATCGCCGGTGGGCTGCCCCTCGTCGTCACCGACGAGGCCGACTGCGCCTCCGGGTTCGTCGCCGCCCTGCGCCAGGAGCATCCGGACGCCGACGTCCATTGGCTCGGCGTGGACCGCGCGGGCCGGACCTACGAAGTCCGGCACTCGCCCATGGCCCGCCCGCGCAGCGATCCACCGCTGCGGCGGGACGACGTGGTCGTCATCACCGGCGGAGGCAAGGGGATCGGGCTGGAAGCCGGGCTCACCCTCGCGAAGGCGTACGGGGTCCGGCTGGCGCTGATCGGCCGGTCGGATCCCGGCACGGACCTCGAACTGGCCGGCGGCCTGGAGAGGCTGCGGGCCGCCGGGGTGGTGGCCGCCTACCGCAGGGCGGACGTCACCGACGCCGCCGCTGTCACGCGGGCCATGGCGGAGCTGTCCGAGCTCGGCCCGATCGCCGGGGTGGTGCATGCCAGCGGGATCAACCGGCCCGCCCTCTTCGGCGAGCTCACGGACGAGGACTTCGCCGAGCACGCCCGTACGAAATGTGCCGGTCTGGCCAACGTGCTCGCCGCCGTCGATCTCGGCGGGCTGCGGCTCCTCCTCGCGTACGGCTCCGTGATCGGGCGGTTCGGGCTGGCCGGCGAGACGCACTACGCCCTGGCCAACGGACGGCTCCAGGCCATGGTGCGCGCCCTCGCGCCCCGGCTGCCCGACGGCTGCGTCAGCGCGACGCTGGCCTGGACCGTGTGGTCCGGGGCGGGGATGGCCGAACGGCTCGGCGTGGTCGATCACCTCGCCGGCGCCGGGATCGGCACCCTGCCCGCGGAACGGGGCGCCGAGCTGCTGCTGGACGCCATAGCGGCAGGTCCGGCCGGGGAGACCATCGTCATCAGCGGCCGGCTTCCCCAGCTCGACCGCGCGCAGGTCACCGCGCCGCGGCATCCGCTCCTGCACCGCCTGCTCAGGTTCGTCCCGGGGGTCGAGCTGGCGGCCGAATGCGAGCTGGACGCGTCGCGCGCGTTCCTGGCCGACCACCAGCTCCACGGGGTGCGGCTGCTGCCCGCCGTCTGCGCTCTGGAGGCCATGGCCCAGGCCGCGGAGATGCTCGGCACTCCCGCTCGCACGATCACGGACGCCCGGTTCGAACGACCGGTCATCGTGCCCGCCGACGGGACGCGGACCATCCGGATCCACGCCCTGCGCCACCCCGACGGCAGCGTGGCGGTCACCGTCCGCAGCGCGGAGACCGACTTCTCCGCCGACCACTTCGCCGGCCGGGTCGGCCCCGGGCCGGCCGATCCCCCGGACGTCGCGGTCCCCGCCGGTGACCCGCCCGGCCACGAACCGGCCGAGCTGTACGAATCGCTGTTCTTCCACGGGCCGGCGTTCCGGCGCCTGACCCGTTTCGAGTCCCTCTTCCCCACCGGCTGCCGGGCGGTGCTGTCCGGGGCCGGCGAGGACCTGGGGCTGGGCGAGCCGGTCCTGGGGGACGCCGCCCTGCACGACGCGGCCATCCACGTCCTGCAGGCGTGCGTGCCCCACCGGCGCCTCCTGCCGGTCGCCTGCGATCGCTTCGAGGTGCACGACGGCGCCCGGTCCGCCGACGTGGTCGTCGAGGCGGTCGAACGGGAGCACCAGGGCGTCGACTACACCTACGACGTCCTGGCCCGGTCCGTGGACGGGCGTCCCCTGTTCAGCTGGTCGGGGTTGCGGCTGCGCGACACCGGGCCGCTGCGCCTGGACGCCGTCCCGCCGCTGCTGACCGGCCCGTACCTCGAACGCGTGGTGGGGGACCTGTGCCCGGGGGCGGCCGCCGTGACCCAGGAGTGGGTGGAGCTGGACGGCCCGCCGCTCCCGCTCGGTCCCGAGTGGACGGATCAGGCCGAGCAGCTGGCGCGCCTGACCGGCGAGTCCCGCACCTCTCTGAACTCGCGGCTGAGTGCGGTGCTCAAGTGTCTGCCCGAAGCGGGCCAGGCCAGGTCGCTCCAGGTCGAGGCCGCGTACGAGCACGGCTGGATCAAACTCAGCGGCCCCTCCGGGTCGGCCGTCCTGTCCGGCCTGCTCACCCTGAACGATTCCGGCGGCCCGCCACGACCCATGGTCGTCGCCGTGCTCACCCAGGAGAGGCGATGAATCCTTTCTACGAACACCGCCAGGTGGTGACCTTCGCGGACACCAACGTGATCGGGAACGTGTACTTCACCCATTACTTCGAGTGGCAGGGCCGCTGCCGGGAACGGTTTCTCGCCGACCAGGCGCCGGAGGTCCTCCAGGAGCTCACCCGCGACCTCGCCCTGGTGACGGCCGACTGCGCGTGCGAGTTCTTCGCCGAGCTGTACGCGCTCGACGAGGTGTCGATCCGCATGTCGCTGGGCGGCATCGAGGCCAACCGGGTGACCATGGAGTTCCACTACTACCGGCTGGGCGCCGGTCCGGCTCTGCTCGTCGCCCGGGGACGGCAGACGATCGCGTGCATGCGCCGCGGCTCCGGCGGCGCCCTCCACCCGACGGAGATCCCCGGCCCGCTCAGGCGGGCGCTCGACCCTTACCGTCCCGTCCCGGCAGCCTAGGAGGACCGCCCCGTGGATCCGCGGATCGGCATCATCGGGTGCGGGCGGATGGGCACGGCCCTGGCCCGGCTCATCGACCTGCACCGGATACCGCTGCTGCTGGCCAACCGGACGCCCGGACGGGCCGCCGCGCTCGCCGCCGAGCTGTCGTGCGCGCGGGCCGTGCCGCCGCAGGAGGCCGCCGCCGAATCCGATCTGACCATCCTGGCCACGCCCATCGACGCCACCTGCCGTGACGTGGCGCCCCAGCTGCGGCGGACTCGGTCCGTCATCGTCGACGTGTCCAACCCGTGCTTCGGTGAGCCGGCCGCGCCGCCCTACGCCTCGGCGGCGCAGCGGATCGCCGCGGCGCTGCCCGGTTGCGCCGTGGTGAAGGCGTTCAACTGCCTGTCGGCACGATGGATCAGCGCCTACATCCGCGCGCCCGGCCTGGTCACGATCCCCATCGCGGGCGACGACCCCGATGCCAAGCTGCTCGTCACCCGGTTCTGCAAGCAGCTGGGATTCGACATCGCCGACGCCGGGCCCCTGGCCAACAGCCGGTGCATCGAAAGCCTGACCGAGCTGCTGCTGTGCCTCGACGCCGACTCGATCGGCGTGAAGCTCGTGCCGGCCCTCCCCTGACCGCGGCCGCGCCGTCCCCCCACGAAACCGATCCCAGGAGTCGTCATGTCCGCTCCCGCCATCAGCCGTTCGACGCTCAACGAGCGACACCACAAGACGGCTCTCGGTGTCTTCCTCGTGATCGTCCTCGCGCACTGGGCGGAACACGTCGTCCAGGCGATCCAGATCTACGCGCTGGGCTGGCCGGTCCCCGAGGCGCGCGGACTGCTCGGGCTGCCGTTCCCCTGGCTCGTCACCTCGGAATGGATGCACTACGGCTACGCCCTGGTCATGCTCGTGGGGCTGATCCTGCTGCGCCCGGGCTTCACCGGCCGTTCCAGGACCTGGTGGACCGTCGCGCTGGCCATCCAGTTCTGGCATCACATCGAGCACCTGCTCCTGCTGATCCAGGCGCTGTCGGGGACGTACCTGGCCGGGCGGGCCGCGCCCACCAGCGTCATCCAGCTCGTGATCCCCCGCGTCGAGCTGCATCTGTTCTACAACGCCGTGGTCTTCGCGCCGATGGTGGTGGCCATGGTGCTGCACCGGCGTCCGCGCCTGGAAGAACGCGCCGTCATGCGGTGCGACTGCGCGCTCCAGCCCGCATGAGGTTCCGCCCCTCCCCGCCGATGGCCGTCGTCCTGCTGCTGGTCGCCGCGCTCGCGCTGTCCTGGACGCTGCCCGGGATCGGCCCGGCGCTACGGCTCGCCACCGGCCACGGCCTGCGGGGCACCTTCACCGCGCAGCGCCTGGACTGCCTGCGCCATCCCGGGCACGAGAGCTGCGCCTGGACCGGCGCGTTCCGCTCCCGCGACGGCCTCGTCCAGCGCACGGAGGTCACCCTCGCGGGCAGCGACCGGGGCACCCATCGAGCGGGCCAGCGGGTCGAGGCGGTCGACGTGGGGCTGACCAACCGCGTCTACGGTCCGGGCGGCTCCGCCGAATGGGTCTTCACCGTACTGCTGGCCCTGGCCGAGCTGGCGCTCCTGGCCTTCGCCCTCATGGCGATCGCCGGAGCAATCCGGCGCGGTGAAGGGACGCGTTCCGCCGCCGGGGCGTCGCCGTCAGCGCCAGCCGAGTGCGGGGGCGACGTGGGTCAGGACCGATGAGAGCAGGTGGGCGTTGTAGTCCACGCCGAGCTGGCTGGGCACCGTCAGCAGGAGCGTGTCGGCCGCGGCTATCGCCTCGTCGGCGGCCAGCTCCTTGACGAGCACGTCGGGCTCGGCGGCGTACGTGCGCCCGAAAACCGCCCTGGTGGTGGCGTCGATGAAGCCGACCTGGTCGGAGCTGGTGCGCTCGTGGCCGAAGTACGCGCGGTCGGTCTCGTTGACGATCGGCATGATCGAGCGGCTCACCGACACCCGCGGCTCGCCCTCGTGGCCGGCCTCCTTCCACGCCTCCCGGTAGGCCGCGATCTGCTCGGCCTGCTGCACGTGGAACGGCTTGCCGTTCTCGTCGTCCTTGAGCGTGGAGCTCATCAGGTGCATGCCGAGCCCGGCGGCCCACTTCGCGGTGGCGTTCGAGCCGGAACCCCACCAGACGCGCCGGCGCAGCCCTTCCGAGTGCGGTTCGAGACGGAGCAGTCCGGGCGGGTTGGGGAACATCGGCCGCGGGTTCGGCTGGGCGAACCCCTCGCCCTCCAGCACCTTGAGGAAGACCTCCGCGTGCCTGCGCGCCATGTCCGCCTCGGTCTCGCCCTCGGCCGGCTCGTAGCCGAAGTAGCGCCAGCCGTCGATCACCTGCTCGGGTGATCCGCGGCTGATGCCGAGCTGGAGCCGCCCGCCCGCGATGAGGTCGGCCGCGCCGGCGTCCTCGGCCATGTAGAGGGCGTTCTCGTACCGCATGTCGATGACGCCCGTGCCGATCTCGATCCGGCTGGTCCGCGCGCCGACGGCCGCCAGCAGCGGGAACGGGCTCGCGAGCTGCCGGGCGAAGTGGTGGACGCGGAAGTAGGCGCCGTCGGCCCCGAGCTCCTCGGCGGCGACCGCCAGCTCGATCGACTGCAGCAGGGTGTCGGACGCGCTGCGCGCCTTGGAGTACGGCGAGGACGACCAGTGCCCGAAGCTCAGAAAACCGATCTTCTTCATACGCACTTCAACATTCCGCACGTCAAAGAGATTCCATCACCGCCCGGCGGTCAGTCGCCGTATTTCTTCACAGCCTCGTAGGACGCGTAGTAGCCCCGGCTGAACGTGGAGTCGTACCACCAGGCCCGCCCGTCGGCGCCGAACGCCATCAGCTGGTTGTACATCTGACGCTTCGGCATGAGCAGCATCGCCGTCCGGACGACGCTGTCGCGCTACGCCTCGGCTCTGGACCGGCTGACCGGCGGCTGGTCGGGCAGCTCGCTCATCGCCGCCTACCTCTCGGCCCCCGACCAGGTCGAGGCCGCGGTGCGCTGCGCCCAGCCGGAGAGGGCTCGCGCGACGTTCCACCGCTTCGACGCCTGGGCCGCCCAGACCGGCCGGCCCACCCCCGAAGCGCTCGCCCACCGCTGCCGGGCGCTCCTCATGCCTCCGGGCTCCCCGGACGACGACCGCCAGGCCTGCTTCGAAGCCGCCCTGCGCGCTCATCACCGCGACCCGCAACCGTACGAACAGGCCAGGACCGAGCTCGTCTACGGCCAGTGGCTGCGCCGCACCCGCCGCAAGCGCGCGGCGCGCGAGTTGCTGGAAGCCTCCCGCGAACGTTTCGACCAGCTCGGCGCCCGTCCTTGGGCCCGCCGCGCCGCCGCCGAGCTGCGCGCCACCGGCGACCCGCGTCACGGCCGCGCGGCCGGGCACGTCCCCCGGAACCTGCTCACCGCCCAGGAACGCCAGATCGCCAGGCTCGCCTCGCGCGGCGTCCGCAACCGCGACATCGCCGCCCAGCTCTTCCTCAGCCCTCGCACGGTCGGCAACCACCTGTACAACGTCTTCCGCAAGCTCGGCATCACCTCCCGCCGCGACCTCGGCACCGCTCTCGGCCTCGACACGCCCTGACAGGCGCCGAACACGCCGGCGCCCTCGCCGCGCAGGCCGGGTACGCGCCGGCGCCCTCGCCGCGCAAGCCGGGTACGCACCGGCGCCCTCGCCGCGCAAGCCGGGTACGCGCCGACGCCCCTCGCCGCGCAAGCCGGGTACGCGCCGACGCCCCTCGCCGCGCAAGCCGGGTACGCGCCGACGCCCCTCGCCGCGCAAGCCGGGTACGCACCGGCGCCCTCGCCGCGCAGGCCGGGTACGCGCCGAGCGGTCTTCCCGGCCTGATCCGCGTCATCACGTGCCTAGTTCGGCGTGGAGGGGATGGGATCTCCTTGTCTCGACCGGCCGGGTGTCACCAGGGCGGCGACGACGACGGCGGCGCCCGCCGCGACGGCGGCCACGGTGAACCCGCCGGCGAAGCCGCTCAGCGTGGTTCCCGCCAGGCTCGCGGCGGCGACGCTGGAGACGACCGCGGCGCCGAGTGAGGCGCCGAACTCGTGGAAGGTGCTCACGATGCCGGACGCGATCCCGGCCTCATGGGGCGCCACCTGGCCGAGCGCGGTCGCCGAGGCGACGACGAACAGCGCGCCGGTGCCCGCGGCGGCGACGGAGACGCCGACCACGACGACGGCGGGATGCATCGACACGGCCGGTGCGGCCAGGCCGAGAGCCGCGACCGCCAGTCCGGCGACGGCCGGCGCGCGTCCGCCCCAGCGGCCGATCACGCGGCCGGTCAGGTTGGCCCCGAGCATCGTGGCCACCGCCACGGGGAGGAACAACAGGCCCGTGTGCAGCGCGCCGTATCCCTGCGCCTGCTGGAAATAGAAGGTGCCCAGGAAGAACACGGCGATCATCAGGGCCGTCGCCATCAGGATGAGGAACGCGCCCGCCGCCACGGGCCGCCGCGCGAGCAACCGGACGTCCATCAGGGGCGACCGCGCCCGCCGCTGCCACACGACGAACAGGACGTAACCCACCGCGGCGGCCAGGACGAGCCAGCCGGTGAACGGCGTGAGCCAGCCCTGCTCGCCGGCGGCGATGAAAGCGTAGATCAGCGAGGCGGTGGAGGCCGTCACCAGGATCGCGCCGAGGACGTCCAGCCGTGACCGTTCGGCCCCCCAGGTCGGCAGCCGCGGCACGAGGGCGGCGAGCACCACGGCGATCACCAGCCCGATGGGCACGTTGACGTAGAAGACCCACGACCATCCCGGGCCCGCCGTGAGGAGGCCGCCGACCAGGACGCCGAGTGCGGCTCCGCCTCCACCGAGCGCGGACCAGACGCCCAGGGCCTTGTTCCGCTCCTCTCCGTCGAACAGGGCGACCACCAAGGACAGCGCCGAGGGTGACAACAGGGCCGCGCCGACCCCCTGGGCGATGCGGCCGCCCACGAGCATGGCCGCGGATTCCGCCAGTCCGGTGACCAGCGACGCCGCGGTGAAGAGAAGAAGTCCGGTGAGCATGACGCGCTTGGCGCCCACCAGGTCCGAGATCCGCCCGCCGAGCAGCATGAGTCCGCCGAAGGTGAGCGTGTAGGCGCTGACGGTCCAGGTCAGCGCCTCGCGGGTGAGCCCGAGGTCGGTCTCGATGTGGGGCAGGGCGATGGCGACGACGGTGACGTCGAGGATCAGCATGAGCTGCGCCACGCCGAGAAGGCCGAGAACGCGCCAGCGCGCCGGGTGTGCGCCCGGCTGGGCGATCTGTTGGTTCATGAGGTCTCCATGGCAAGAACTCGTACTTCCATGTACGAGCTTTGCCCTGACTATAACTCGTATGTGTGCGTACGCGTTAGAGTGCCGACATGGCTGAGCCGTCCATACGCCCCAAGCGCCGCGCCGATGCCGAGCGCAGCATCGCCCGCATCGTGTCCGCGGCCCGCGCCCTGCTGAGCTCTGACCCCAACGCGAAGACGGACGACATCGCGAAGGCGGCGGGCGTGGGGCGGATGACCCTGTACGGACACTTCGGCACCCGCGCCGAACTCGTCGAAGCGGCGCTCGTGGACGCGTTGAAGGCCGGTGACGAGACCCTGTCGGCCGTCGACCTGACGGGGAACGCCCGCGAGGCCATGACCCGCCTGCTGGCGTCGAGCTGGCAGATCGTGGCCGAGTCCGCGGCCCTGCTCGCCGCGGCCGAGGAGGTCCTCCCCGCGGGACGGATCAGGGAGCTGCACGAGCGACCGGTCCGGCGCATGACCGAGCTCGTCAGCCGCGGCCAGGACCAGGGCGTCTTCCGCGCCGACCTGCCCACCACCTGGCTGGTCAGCGTCGTCCAGTACATTCTGCACGGGGCGGCGACCGAAATACGGGCGGGGCGCCTCGCCCCTCACGACGCCGCGGAAGTGGTGACGAAGTCCGTGGAGTCGGTGCTGACCGGCCAGGCCGCCAAGAGATGAATTCGACCAGGTGAACAAAAGAAAGAAACAGCAGGTCAAAGGCCAGATTCCCGTCATTCGAGAGAATCTCTGTCCGTTCTATTCGTGACCTATGTCATTGCATTTATCGCCTTAAATGCTCCTATAATCGGAGACAAAGGCGGGATTCGATGAACAGCGCATGGAGAACGGCATGATGATTTCACCCGGCCCGTACGACGAGTTCGATCTGACGGGACACGCGTGCGTCGTCACCGGGGCCGCGCAGGGCATCGGCGCCGCCGAGGCGCGGCTGCTCGCGCGGCGCGGTGCGGCGGTGCTGTGCGCGGACCTGGCGGACACCGGGCCGTTGGTGGAGGAGATCCGCGACGAGGGCGGCATCGCCCTCTCCTGGCAGGGGGACCTCACCGAGCGGGGAGCGGCTGAGGACGTCCTGGCCGCCGCGGAGGGTTCCGGGCGGCCGGTCTCGGTTCTGGTCAACAACGCCGGCATCGTCCGTGACCGGATGGTCTTCAACCTGGACGACGCCGACTGGGACGCGGTGCTCGCGGTGAACCTGACCGCGCCCTTCCGGCTGTGCCGTGCCCTGGCCCGGCACTGGCGCGGGCAGCCGCGGCGCGCGGGACGGCGGATCATCAACACGAGCAGCGAGTCGGGGCTCTACGGCAACGCCGGGCAGAGCAACTACGCGGCGGCCAAGGCCGGTCTCGCCACGCTGACCTTGACCCTCGCCGCCGAGCTCTCCCGCTACGGGGTCCGCGTCAACGCGATCGCCCCCAGGGCACGCACCCCGATGAGCGAGGCCGCGTTCGGCACACTGCCCGGCGGCGCGCTGCCGCCCGACCGCGTCGCGGCCCTGGTCGCCTGGCTCGCCGGCCCGTCCGGCGAGGACGTCACCGGGCAGGTCTTCGTCGTCGCCGGGGACACCGTGCGGCGGATGCGCACGTGGTCGCCGGTGCGCGCGGCCCGGCAGCCGGAGGAGTGGTCGCCGGATACGAGCAAGCGCTTCCTGGCGGAGCTCTTCGACGGCGACGCCACACGTCACGAGCCCGCTCCGATCAGCGCCCTGTTCACCGGCGAAGCCACCGGGTAGCGCCCCGGCGGACCGACCGCCGGGATCGGCGATGGTGTGGCGGGGGGGGGGGGGGGGGGGGGGGCCCCCCCCCCCCCCCCCCCCCCCCCCCCGCCGATGCGAGGGACCGAACCCACCGCACCAGGCCCGCCGGCACGGAGGGGCCGGGACGGACGTACGTGATCAGGCACCGGTCCGCGTGTCCTGGGCCGTGCCGGGGATGAGGGACCGGCGGACTTCTTCCTCGATGAGGTTCCAGATGTGGTCGACATAGCCGGTGAACCTCTCGCCGCGCTTGGTGTGCAGATCGCGGGGGCGGGGGATGTCGATGCGGATCTCCTCACGGATGCGCCCGGGGTGGGCGGCCATCACGATCACCCGGTCGGCGAGCAGCACGGCCTCGTCGAGCTGGTGCGTGATGAACACCACGGTCTTGCGCTGCTTCGTCCAGATGTCGAGCAGCTCGGTCTGCATCACCTCGCGGGTCTGCGCGTCGAGGGCGGCGAAGGGCTCGTCCATCAGCAGCAGGGTCGGGTCCACCGCGAGGGCGCGGGCCAGGTTGACCCGCTGGCGCATGCCGCCGGAGAGCTGGTGCGGGTAGTGGTTCTCGAACCCGCGCAGCCCGACGAGCTCGATGCACTCCCTGCTCCGCGCGTCCGTCTCCGCCGAGCGACGGCCGCGGACGTCCAGGCCGAAGCGGACGTTCGCGAGCACGGTCCGCCACGGGTAGAGGGAGTCCTGCTGGAACACCACCGCCATGTCGCCGTGGCGGGGATGCGCCGTACGCCCGGACACGCGCACCTCGCCGGCCGACGGCGCGATCAGCCCGTCGATGGTCTTGAGCAGCGTGGTCTTGCCGCAGCCGCTCGCGCCGACGACGCAGACGAACTCCCCGTCCTCGACGGTGAGGCTGACACCGTCGAGGACCGTGGTGAAGGCGCCGCCGACCTCGTAGCCGACCGACAGCCCGTCGATCTCCAGCAGCGGCGACGCCCCCGGCGGGACGGGAGCGTCGATGGGGTTCTGGCCGCCGGCGGGGCGACGGCGGAAGGACCGGAGCATACGGCTTCCTCTCTCGAACTCGGCTCCCCGGAGCGGCCGGGCACGGCCGATGTCAGTCGCGGGCATCCTGGGAGAAAGAGCGGGCGTCGACGGCGGCGAGGGATTCCAGGGCCAGTCCGTGGGCGAGACCGAACTGCAGCTCGCGGCGGATCAGCATGGTGATGCACGCGCGGGTGTAGCGGAGCATGAGCGTGGTGTTGGCGGCGAGCTCGCGGGCGAGCTCCCAGGCCCGGTCGAGCAGCCGGTCCGGTGGCAGCACCTCCGCCACCAGGCCGAGTTCCAGGGCTTCGCGGGCGCCGATGGTGCGCCCGGTGAGCAGGAAGTGCCGGGCCCTGTTCATGCCCAGGAGCCACGGCCAGACGACGTGGACGCCGTCGCCGGGCACCACCCCGGCGACGACGTGCTGGTGGTCGGCGAAGACGGCGGTCTCCGAGGCGAGGACGATGTCGGAGAGGAGGGCGAGCTCGGCGTGCTCGGTGGCCGGGCCGTTCACCGCGGCGATGATCGGCACCTCGATGTCGAGCAGGTCGAAGAGCATGTGCCGCCCCTCGTGCGCCACCCGGTCCCAGCCCTGCGGGGTGGTGTTGCGCTTCTCGAACGCCATCTCGGTGAGGAAGTCGGGGCCGCTGCCGGTGAGGATGACGACGCGGTTGTCCGGGTCGGTGGCGATCTGCCGGAACGCCTCGGGCAGTTCGCGGTGCGCCCGCTCCGACCACTTCAGCGATCCGCCGTCGGTGTGCAGGGTCACCTGGAGGATGCCGTCCTCCCGCGCCATCCGCACGTCGCCGAAGCGGTCCCGGTACTCCTCGAACCTGCTCACCGCCCCTCCTCCCCGGGCCGCCGGCCGTCGGGCGCCCACGGCTGGTAGCCGGGTTCCAGCGGCACCTGGAAGGTGTCCATCAGCATGGTCAGCGCCCGCCAGATCGCGATGACGTAGCAGATCTCGACCACCTCGCCGTCGTTCGCGAGCACCTCCTTCAGGTCGCCCAGGGTCTTCTCGGAGACCCGGTCGTCGCGGGCCATCTCGTCGACCGCGCGCATCACGGCGCGTTCTGCGGGCCCGAATCCTTCGTACGCCGCGCCCTCGCGCACGCCGAGCACGTCGGCGGGCCGCTTGCCCGGCAGGTCGACGTCGACGGTCGGCGCGTAGTGGTGCGCCCACAGGTACGTGGAGCCGGTCACCCAGGCCACGCGCATGATCGCGAGCTCGCGCAGCCGGGTCGCCTCGGGCCTGCGGGTCAGTCTCCCTTCCCAGAGGATGCGGTCGTTGATCTCGTTCTCGACGCGGGCGGACTGCGGCGAGTTCAGCAGCAGCCGGTAGAAGAAGATGCTCGACATCTCCTCGCGCATGCCCGCCTCGACGGCGATCCGCGCCGCCTCCTCGACGGGGAGCATCGGGATCAGGCCCTGGGGTTCGTCGGTCGGCATAGCCGTGGTCTCCCTGTCGTGGGTGCGGGTCATCCCTGGCCTGACTGCCAGGGGGCGACCCGCCGTTCCAACCATTCGAAGATCTTGACGAGCAGCACGCCGGTGACGGAGAAGATGAGCACCCCGGCGAGCAGCACGTCGGTCTGGAAGTACTGAGAGGACACGAGGATCCGGTAGCCGAGGCCGCTCTGGGAGCCGAAGAGCTCGCCGACGACGACGCCGATGAGCCCGCGCCCGATGCCCATGCGGATGCCGGCGACCAGGAACGAGACGGAGGTCGGGAACCGGACCATGGTGAACAGCTGCAGGCGGCTCGCGCCGAACGACCGGGCCGCCTCCAGGTGCTGCGGGTCCGTCGCCCGGATCCCGGCGTCGGTGTTGATCGCGATGGGCAGGACGACGAGCATGAACACCAGGAGCACGGTCTTGGTCTCGCCGATGCCGAACCAGAGGATGAACAGCGGCGCGAGCGCGACGAGCGGGGTCGCGTACAGCCCGTTGATGAGCGGGTCGATGTAGTCCTTGGCGCGGCGGCTGGTGCCGAGGAGCAGCCCGAGCAGCACCCCGGCCACGAGCCCGGCGCCGAACCCCTTGAGGAACTCGTCCGCGCTGACGAGCAGGTCCTGCTGGAGCGTCCCGTCCGCCCACATCGTGCCGACCGCCTGGACGGTGCTGATCGGTCCGGCCAGGAAGAGCGGGTTGGCGACGAGATACTCGGCCGCGACATGCCAGACCACGAGGAAGCCGGCGAAGCTGACGATGGCCCGGTAGCCGCGCCATCGGCGGCCGGAGCCCTTCCGCCGGCGCGGCCCCGGCGCGGGGGGCGTGGTGGTGTGCCGCGCCCGCCGCTCGCGGGAGGTCACCCCGCTCATGCCGCCGTCTGGCCCGCGGGAAGCAGGCCCTTGGGGCCCGGGCCGTTCTTCACCGAGTCGGGGAGTTCGTCGAAGGCGGCCTTGACGTGGGAGTTCTCGATCAGTCCCGCGATGTCGGACGGCACGGAGGCGTCCAGGGAGCCGCCGGACTTCATCAAGGAGATCGTCCGGGGGATCACCTCGTCGGCGATGACGCCGTCGCGCGGGTACGCCCCGGAGGTCACCCAGGTGTAGGAGGCTTCGGCCACGTCCGGCTCGACCTGCGCGTTCCTGGCCAGCAGGTCGATCACCCGGTCCTTGTTCGCCGGGTCGTAGAGGAAGGCGATGGAGGCGAGATAGCCCTTGAGGAAGGCGCGCGTGGCGTTGGGGTGCTCGGCGACCCAGTTCTTCAGGGCGATGATGCCGAAGAAGGACAGGTCCTGGTATTCGGGCACCTGCTGCAGGTCGTACAGGATCTTGTAGCCCTGCCGTTCCAGCAGCGTGGACGTGGGCGGCAGCACCGCGATGCACTTGATCTGGCCGGACTGCAGGGCGGCGAGGGCGGGGCCGGCGTTGAGGTTGACGTTCGTGAGCTTGAAGTCGGCGCCCACCTTCAGCTTGCCGCCGTGCTCCATCATCTTCGACAGGTAGAGGGCGTCGCCGATCCCCTCCGGGTTCTGCGCGCCGCACGTCGCGCCCCTGAGGTCCTCGAAGGACCGGACCTCCTTGGGCACGACCAGATACTCGGGGTACGACCGGTAGCCCTCGGCGACGGCGATGACGCGCGGGTCCTTCTGGTGGGCGAGGACGACGGCGTCGTACACGGTGGAGGTGAACTGCACCGAGCCGCCGATCATGGCGGCGAGCGCGTTCGGGCTGGACTGCGAGTAGATCATCGACACGTCCAGGCCGTGCTCCCTGAAGATGCCGAACTCGACGCCGACCTGGATGGCCCAGTTGCCGGCGTTGGCGGTGACGCCGCTGAAGGTCACCTTGTCCACCTCGGGCCCGGCGGCGCCCGCCGTGCTCGTCTCGGGCGTGACGGCGGGGGGTTCGCCGGCGCCGCACGCTCCGGCTGTCACCAACAGGACTGTCGCGGCGAGGATCCGAAGGGCACGGGCGGCACGGGTGGCACAGGTGGGGGGCATCGAAACTCCTAGGCGGGATTCGCGTGCGTTGCTCGACCTCACCCGAACGCCGTTATCGGCATCGTTACCGGCGCGCGGGCGGGGGCGGACGATCGGGGCGGCCACGGCGGAGTGGCCTGCGGCGACTCCGTTACCGGGCCGCCGCTACAGGTCACGGGGCGGGTTCCTCGGCGGGTTCCTCGGCCGGGTCCTCGGCGGGGACGAGAGGGAGGACGAGCGCCGACGGGTGGCGGTCGTCGTGGACGACGGTCTGCCGCGCGGGGCGCAGGTCCTCGGGCGCGGTGGCGGTGCCGTCCTCGGTGCCGGCGTGGCGGTCGTACTTGGGGAACGAGCTGCTGGAGACCTCCAGCCGGATGCGGTGGCCCGGCAGGAAGACGTTGCCGGTGGCGATCAGGTCGACTTCGACGCGGACCGGCCCGGACGCGGCGGCGGCGACCTCCGCCGCGGTCACCCGCCGGATGCCGTCGCAGAGCAGGAACGCCCGGCCGTCGGGGTGGACGTCGACGAGCTTCGCCGTCACGTCCGTGGCGGGAGCGTCGGTGACCAGGTGCAGGACGGCGTGGACGGGGCCGATCACCTCGACCGGGCCGGTCAGCGGGTCGCTGCTGTAGACGAGGACGTCGTCGCGGTCCTCGATCGCGCTCTGGTCCATCGGGCCGGAGTTCGCCGCCGGGTTGGGCAGGTAGGTCGCGCCGCCGCGGGTGGGCACGGGGTCGCGGGGGTCGTACCGGAACGTGTCGGGCGGCTGCGGCCCCTCGGGGGGTGTGCGGGACAGGCGGCCGTCGCCGTGGCGGGAGTTGGCGGCTCCCCCGCTGTGCAGGTACCAGGGGGTGGCGCGGGCGCGGGCGAGCGGCCACTCCCGCTCGTCGCGCCACTCGTCCACGCCCATGACGAACACGCGCACCGGCGGCAGCTCGGGACCGCCGGCGCCGGACAGATGCTGGGCGAACCAGGCGAGCTGCAGTCCTTCCATGTCGATCGCGGCGGGGAAGCGCCGCTCGGGGCCGCAGGCGTCGCCGAACAGGGCGGGCGACCACTGCGTCCACGGGCCGATGATCAGGCGCTGCCGTTCGGCCGCCGGGCCGCCCGCGGCCTTGATCGTCTCGTACGCGGCCAGGTTGCCGTCAAGGTGGACGTTGTACCAGCCGGCGACGTGCAGCACGGGCAGGTCGGTCGCGGCGAGCGCGTCACGGGCGCTGAGCGCGTGCCAGTACGGGTCGCCGGGCGGGTGGGTGAGCCATTCGCGGTAGTGCGGTGCGATGCCGTCCAGGGCGGGCGCGTCCGTCAGCGGCAGCCTCCCGAAGGCGGCGTCCGGGTCGCGCAGGGCGCCGGCGAGCGCCCGCGCCGTGTCCTGGTGCGCGGCGGCGCCGTCGCGGGCTGCCGCGCGGCGGAGCTGGTCAGGGGCGAGGTTCGCCAGGCTCCACCACAGGTTGAAGCCGAGCTGGAACGCGCCGCCGCGCCAGACCCAGCCGCTGTCGTACTCGGACGCGGTGAAGTGCGGCACGATCGTGCGCAGCGCGGGCGGCCGGCGGCGCAGCGCCTGCCACTGCGGGACGCCGTTGTTCGACGCCCCGTACATGCCGACCTGGCCGCTCGACCACGGTTGCGCGGCGGCCCAGCCGACGCACGCGGCGGCGTCCTCGCCGGAGCCGGCGAACGGGCGGAACGGCTCGTCGCCGCCTGAGCGGAACCGGCCGCGGGCGTCCGCCACGACGACCACGAAGCCGTGGTCGACCGCCCGCTCGGGGTTGATCACGCCGTAGACGGAGGCCCAGTTCGCCTTGTCGTAGGCGGTGTACTGGAGCAGCACCGGCCGCGGTCCCGCCGCCGGGTCGCGGTACACGTCGGCCCGGAGCACGACGCCGTCGGGGAGCGGGATCGGCACGTCCCGCTCGCGCAGGATCGCCGGGCGCATCAGGATTCCCCCGCGCGCTCCACGCGGGTCTCCAGCGCGCCGAGCCCGTCGATCTCCAGCCGGATGACGTCGCCCGGCTTGATCCAGCGGTCGATCTCGATCCCGGCGCCGGTGCCGACCGTCCCGGAGCCGAGCATGTCGCCGGGCAGCAGCGTCTCCCCCGCCGAGGCGTGCGCCACGATCTGCTCGATGGACCAGTGGATCGACCCGGCGGAGCCCCGCGACCACAGCTCGCCGTTGACGAAGGCCCGCATGCCGGCCTCGAAGGGGCGGGGGATCTCGTCGGCGGTGACGAGGTACGGCCCAGTGGCGCAGCCGCGGTCGAAGCCCTTGGTCTTGGCCGGGCCGACCGCGGTGCCCATCTCGCGGCGCTGGACGTCGCGGCAGGACAGGTCGTTGAAGATGGTGAGCCCGGCGATGTGGTCCCAGGCCCGCTCGGGCGGGATGTCCCGGCCGCTCCTGCCGATGACGATCGCGAACTCCAGCTCGTAGTCGAGCTTCTCGGTGTACGCCGGCCACTGTCCGACCTCGTCAGGGCCGAACACCGACGCGCTGCGGGTCACGTAGTGGGAGGGCGCCTCGTACCACGCCGGCGGGACCTCCCTGCCCAGGTTGCGCAGGGCGTTGACCATGTGGTCCTCGAAGGCGAAGAAGTCGCGCAGCGCCGGCGGGCGGTCGACGGGGGCGAGCAGGCGGACCGCCTCGCGCGCGTGGGCGTGCGGGCCGAGCGGGCCGGTCTCCCGCCGCGCGGCCTCAGGGTCGCCGAGCGCGCCGAGGAGCCGCTCCGCCTCACGCTGGGCGCGTCCGCCGGAGCCGAGCAGGGCGACCGTGCTCCCCGGGAAGGTGGCGCGGGCGAGCTCCGCGGCGCGGCCGGGCTCGCCGCCGTCGGCGACGATCTCGGAGGCCAGCAGCGCGGCCAGGTCGACGATGACCGGCGCGTCGAGCGCCCCCACCGCGGCCCCCGCGCGCACCTCCGCGTCCGGCCAGCCGTGCGGCGTGAAGCGGCAAATCCTCATCTGGAACCCTCCGTAGATCATGGCCGGCTGCCGGGTTTGTCGTGCGGCAGGTTCTATTTCCGAGGCCGTTACTCCCTCATTAACGGCGGCGCGGAACGGCCCGGTAACTGCGCGCCCGTTGGATGACGGCGAAGGATTCTGTCAGCCAGCTGCTGAGGAGCGAGATTTTGAGTGTCAAGGCGATCGTGCAGCTCTATCCGGTCATTCCGGCCGAAGGCGGTGCCGCGGGGCGTGCCGCCCGGCGCCCGCTCGGGCGGGATCGGGACGAGTTCCAGAAGGTGATGCGGGACTGGGCGAGGATCGCCAAGGCCGCCGAGGACCTGGGTTACTGGGGCATCGCCGGGATCGAGCATCATTTCCACTCCGAGGGCTACGAGGTGGCCCCGTCGCCCGGCGTGGTGAACGCGTGGCTCGCGGCGCACACGAGCCGGATCAACGTCGGCACCAACGGCTACGTGCTCGGCACCCATGACGCGATCCGCGTCGCCGAGGAGTGCGCGATGCTCGACCACATGCTCGAAGGCCGGTTCTGGGCCGGGGTCAGCCGCGGCTACCAGTCCCGCTGGACCGACGTGCTGGGCCAGCACCTGGGCACCCCGGCGACGCTCTCCGACGGCGGCTCCGCCGACAAGGAGAACCGCGTCATCTTCGAGGAGCAGGTCGAGCTGATGCTCAAGGCCTGGACCGAGGACTCCTTCGACTTCAACGGCGCCAAGTACCAGGTCCCGTTCCCGTACGACGCCGGCATCACCACCTATCCGGCCACCGACACCGCGTCGCTGATGGGCGCGGTGGACGAGGTCGACGAGAACGGCGTCATCCGGAAGATCTCGGTCACGCCGCCGCCGTACCAGCGGCCGCACCCGCCGGTGTTCGTGGCGTCGTCGAGCTCGGAGGAGTCGATCCGGTACTGCGCGCGCAACGGCTTCGTCGTGACCAGCTTCTCCCCCGCGGCGAAGACCGAGGAGTTCGCGAAGATCTACGCCGAAGAGGCCGCCAAGGTGGGCCACCCGGTGCCGCTCGGCGCGAACCAGGCGCCCGTGCGCTGGCCGCACGTCACCGAGTCCGCGGCGGCGTACGACCAGGCCCTGCGCGACTACGACGCGGACATGTTCGAGAACTTCTACGCGAAGTTCTTCAAGAAGAAGATGCCGGTGAACGGGGACGTCGTGCAGGCCATCAAGGACTCCGGCCTGTTCCTCGGCGGCACCGTCGACCAGGCGAAGGCGCAGTTCGCCGCCGAGTGGGAGCAGGTCCCGTACGAGTACTCCGTGCTGATCTGGCACTGGGCGCAGCAGCCGACCGACGACCTGATCCGCGAGATGGAGCTGATGGCCACCAAGGTCTACCCGGAGATCGGCGGCCTGTCCGGCCCGCAGGAGCGTCCGCGGGCGCAGTGGGCCACCACCTGACCCGCCCGGCGCGCCGGCCCGCGCCTGCCGCGCGGCGGCGGGCGCGCCGGGTAACGCCATCCGTAATGCAACCGCTTGTACTGTACTGACCAGAGAGAACCGCACGGCCCCGGCCGCGCGTTGTCATACCGTTCCATGAGGAGTCGCCGTGTTCGAGTTCTTCCCGGGCGACCACGTCCGGTCGTCGAGCGTGAACCTGGCCCTGATGGCCGGCGGCTCGCTCGCCGACATCGGGCGCTGGCTCGGCCCGCTCCGGGACACGCCGGAGGCGGGCCTGGACGCCTGGGCGGCCGCCTGGGCGGGCATGGCGCACCAGCAGGAGGCGCTCGCCGCGGGCGACGTCCGCGCCGGATACCTGGCGGCGGCCGGCCGGCGGTATCTGCGCGCGTCGGTGTACCACGCGACCGCCCAGCGGCAGATCCCGCCGGGGCCGACGAAGTCGGAGAGCTACGCCGCGTCCCTGCAGGCCTTCGGGAACGCCATGGACTGTGGGGCCCTGCCGCTGGTGCGCGTCCACGTCGACTCCCCCGACG
This sequence comes from Nonomuraea sp. NPDC054003, assembly GCF_055585125.1. NCBI lineage: Bacteria > Bacillati > Actinomycetota > Actinomycetes > Streptosporangiales > Streptosporangiaceae > Nonomuraea > Nonomuraea sp. NPDC054003. Next base: position 368,650 of record NZ_JBVJKR010000007.1, on the reverse strand, counting down.
GCACGCTGCCCGGCTACCTGATCGCGCCGGACGCCGCCGACCCGCGGCCGGTGGTCATCGTGTACGGCGGGCTCGACCTGACCAAGGAGATGCTCTACGCCACCGTGGGCGCCGCGTTCGCCCGCCGGGGCATCACCTGCCTGGTCATCGACACCCCGGGCACCGGGGAGCTGATCCGGCTGCGCGGCGTGCCGTCCCGCCCCGACTACGAGGTGCCGACCGCGGCCATCATCGACCACCTCCAGGCCCGCCACGACGTGGACGCGCGGCATGTCGCCGTGCTCGGCGTCAGCTTCGGCGGCTACTACGCGGCCCGCTCGGCGGCGTTCGAGCCGCGGGTCTCGGCCTGCGTCTCGTGGGCGGGCAGCTGGGACTGCGGCGCGCTGTGGCGGCGGCGCTGGGACGAGGCCGAGGCCGAGCCGACGTCGTGGTTCCTGCCCTGGGTGACGGGCACCGGCACGATCGAGGAGGCCCTGGAGCGGCTGGAACTGTGGACGCTGGCCGACGTCTGGCCTCGCGTGACGCAGCCGCTGCTGATCGTGCACGGCGAGAACGACCGGGAGATCCCGGTCGCGGACGCGCGCCGCGCCTTCGAGGCCGCGGGCTCCGCCGACAAGCGGCTGCACGTCTTCGCCGCCGCCGACGGGGGCGCCGAGCACATCCAGTCGGACGACCCCGCCCCCGCCCTCGACCTGATCGCCGAGTGGCTCTCCCTGCGCATGCCGGTGCTGCCGGAGCCGCCGGTGCCCGCGCTCGCCTGAGCGCCCCGGACACGAGGAAGCCGGGAGGGGAATCCCCTCCCGGCTTCCGCGTTGCCGGGGAGCGGCTCAGGTGGCCGCCGGTCGCCAGAACGGCAGCGACGCCTCCTCGTTCAGCGGGACGAACTCGACCTCGACCCGCATCCCGATGCGCACCTCGTCGACCTCGCAGCCGATCACGTTGCCCATGATGCGGGGGCCCTCGTCGAGCTCGACGACGGCGACCGCGTACGGGGTCCACTGGTTGAACGGGTAGGCCCCCTGCTGGCGCACCACCGAGAAGGTGTGCACGGTGCCCCGGCCCTCCGTGGTGAGCCAGCCGGGCGTGTCACCGCACTCGACGCAGATCTGGCGAGGGTAGAACTGGCGGTGGCCGCAGCCGGGGCATTCCTGGACGAGCAGCTCGCCGCGGAGGGTGGCCTCCCAGTACGGGCGGCCGGCCGCGTCGAGCAGCGGGACCGGCCGGCCCTCCGTCGGCGGGGTGGTCACGTTCGTCATGCCTTGTCCTTTCCGAGTATCACGGTGCCCATCGCCGACAGCCAGCCGCCCGAGCCGCACGCGAGGGCCACCTCGGCGCCCGCCACCTGGGCGTCGCCGGCCTGGCCGCGCAGCTGCCTGGTGGCCTCGATGAGCAGGAAGATGCCGCGCATGCCGGGGTGGCAGGAGCTGAGCGCGCCGCCGTCGGTGTTCATCGGGAGGCTGCCGCCGAGCTGGAGCGCCCCGGAGGCGGCGAACGGGCCGCCCTCGCCCTTCTTGCAGAAGCCCAGGTCCTCCAGCATGAGCAGCGCGGTGATGGTGAAGCTGTCGTAGAGCTGTACGGTGTCGACGTCGTCGGGGGTGAGACCGGCCTGCGCGAACGCCTCCTTGCCGCTGCGCTCGGCCGCGGTGCGGGTGTAGTCGGGCATCTGGCTGATGTTCCAGTGGGTCTGGGCCGACGCCGCGCCGAGGATGTGGACCGGGGGCTGGCGCAGGTCGCGGGCGCGCTCGGCGGTGGTGACGATCACCGCGCCGCCGCCGTCGGAGACGACGCAGCAGTCGAACAGGTGCAGCGGGTCGGCGATCATGCGGGAGTTGACGACGTCCTCGACCGTCAGCGGCTTGCGGTACTGGGCGTTGGGGTTGAGCCCGGCGTGCGTGCGGCAGGCCACGGCGATCGCGGCCAGCTGCTCGGAGGTGGTCCCGTACTCGTGCATGTGCCGCTGGGCGGCCATCGCGTACGCGCCGATCAGGGTGTTGCCCCAGGGCGCCTCGTACTGCAGCACGCCCGCGACCTGCTCGCCCGGCTTCTTGGCGCCGAAGCCGGGGTTGGTGCCCGACTTGGTGTACAGGTCGGAGCCGTAGACGATGAGCACGGTCTCGCACAGGCCGGCTTCGATCGCCGCCTTGGCGTGCTGGACGTGCAGCTCGAAGCTGGAGCCGCCGACGGCGGTGCCGTCGAAGTACCGGGGGTTGATGCCCAGGATCTCCGCCATGGTGCCGGCGTTGTCCGGCTGGGCGAAGTCGCCCTGGGCGCACATGAACCCGTCGATGTCGCTCTTGCGCAGGCCGCTGTCGGCGAGCGCCCGCTGGGTGGCGAGCACGTGGTGCCCGACCGCGTCGAGGTGCGGTGCCTTGGGGTAATCGCTCAGGCCGATGCCGGCGATCACTGGCGTACGGTCAGCCATGGATGTGTTGTCTCCTCGGATGCGCGAAGGGATGGCGCGCCGCCTGCGGGCGGCGCGCCCGCGGTGTCAGGTCGAAGGGCGGGGTTCGCGGGGCAGGCCCAGGATGCGCTCGGCCATGATGTTGCGCATGATCTCGTCAGTGCCGCCGGCGATGCGCCGGGACGGCGCGCTGAGCGCGAGCTCGGCCCAGACGTAGGTGCCCCACTCGCCGGTGTCGGCCGTCATGCGCGGGCCGAGCACGCGGCCGGCGAGCTCGCCGATGGCGCGGACGTTCTCCGAGTCCATCAGCTTGATGATCGAGGCCTCGGCCCCCGGCTCGCCGCGGCCGGCGGCGCGGGCGGCGGTCCACCGGATCACGTCCCGCCGGATCGCGATCCGCGCGAACTCCTGGCGGATGTGCGGGTCGCCGTCGAGGCCGAAGTGCTGGATGAGACCGAGCAGCCGCTCGACCGGGTCGGTGGCGGGCGAGGCGGTGCGGTAGCCCATCGACGCCCGCTCGTTGCCGAGCGTGGTCATCGCCACCTTCCAGCCGTCGCCCGGCTTGCCGAGCACGTGGCTGTCGGGCACGAAGACGTCGTCGACGAACACCTCGTTGAACGCCTCGCCGCCGGTGAGCTGGCGCAGCGGGCGGACCTCGACCCCCGGATCGTGCATGTCGACCATCAGCATGGTGAGCCCGGCGTGCTTGGGCGCGTCCGGGTCGGTGCGGACGAGCATCTCGCCGATGTCGCTGTAGTGACCGCCGGAGGTCCACACCTTCTGCCCGGAGACCCGCCAGCCGTCGCCGTCGCGGACTCCCCTGCTCTTCACGCCGGCGAGGTCGGAGCCGGCCTCGGGCTCGGAGAAGAGCTGGCAGGCGAGGAGGTCCGCCCGGTACAGCGCCCGCAGGTACCTCTCCTTCACCTCGGGCGTGCCCCAGGCGAGCAGCGTCGGGGCGACGATGTGGTGGCCGACGATGAAGCAGGCCTCGGACGGCAGTTCGTAGTCGGCCGCGACCTCGTCGAACAGCTCCTGGTAGCGCTGGTCCCGGCCGGCCCCGCCGTACGCCACGGGGCCGGTGAGCCAGCCGAAGCCGGCGTCGAACAGCTCGCGGCGGAAGGCCACCGCGGCCGCGACCATGCTCAGCTCCTCCTCGCGGGTCGGTTCCGCGCCCGCGCTGAGCTCGTCGGGACCGTTGCCCCAGCCCTCCTCCCATTCCGGCAGGGGCTTGGCGTGGGTGTCGAGGAAGGCCCGGACGGCGTCCTGGAACGCGGTCTCGTCCGGGTTCCGGCGCTGGTCGTTCACGATTGCTCCCGAAGCAGGCGGTGGAGCACCTTGCCGCTGGCGTTCTTGGGCAGGGTCTCGGTGTGGACGCGGATGTGGTCGGGCACCTTGTACTTGGCCAGGCGCTCGCGGCAGAACCGCTGGAGGTCCTCCGGCGTGGCCTCGGTCCCCTCGGCGAGCACGACGTGGGCCCGCACGGTCTCGCCCCAGTGCGGGTCGGGGACGCCGACCACGGCGCACTCCACCACACCGGGGTAGGCGAACAGGGTGGTCTCGATCTCCAGCGGGTAGACGTTCTCGCCACCCCGGATGATCATGTCGTCCTTGCGGCCGGCGAGGTAGAGATAGCCGTCCTCGTCGAGGTAGCCGAGGTCGCCGCCCTTGAACCAGCCGCCGGAGACGACCTGGGCGGTCTTCTCCGGCTGCCCGTGATAGCCGCTCATCACCATGTCGCTGCGGGTGACGATCTCGCCGACCTCGCCCACCGGCACCTCGTTGCCGGCGGCGTCCCAGATCTGCAGGTCGATGTTGAAGCCGGGGCGGCCGACCGACCCGAGCAGGTGCGGGTGGCCGTCGAGGGCGCGCACGTGGTCCTCGGGGGTGAGCACGGTCTGCATGCCCGCCTCGGTGCCGGCGCCGAAGCCGTTGTAGAAGTCGCACCGCATGATCGACATGGCCTGGGTGAGCAGGCCGGGCGACATCGGCGCGGCGCCGTAGAAGACGGAACGCAGCGTGGCGAAGTCGTCCGGTCTCACATCCGGCTGCCGGAGCAGGGCGCTGATCATGGTGGGGACGAGGAACACGTCGGTGAGCCCTTCGCGGCACCACCGCAGCAGTTCCGCCGGATCCCACTGGGGGACGATCAGGGACGCCGAGCTGCGGCAGATCGCGTTGAGCACGAGGCTGAGCCCGGCGACGTGGTAGAGCGGGGACGCCGAGTAGCGGAACTCGTCCCGCAGGAAGCGGTACTCCAGGACCGCGTTGGAGACCATCGTCTTCCACATGCGGTGCGACTGCATGACGCCCTTGGGCAGGCCGGTCGTGCCGCTGGTGTAGGCGAGCGCGACGATGTCCTCGTCGTCGACGACCGCCTCCCGCGGCGCGCCTCCGGCCCCGCGCCGGAGCACCTCCTCGAAGGGCGTCGTGCCCTCGCTCCCGCCGAAGCCCACGACGTGGTCGAGATGCTCCAGGTCGTCCCTGGCCGCCAGCACGTCCGGCGCGTACCGGTCCCCGACGAAGATCCAGGACGCCTCGGAGCTGCGCAGCAGCGTCGTGACCTCCGCGGGTGACAGCCGGAAGTTGAGCGGGACCGCGACCGCCCCGAGCTTGAACAGGGCGAGGAAGGTCTCCACGTACTCCGGCGAGTCGGTGTCGAGCACGGCGACCCGGTCCCCCTGCGCCAGGCCCATCGCCTGCAGACCGGAGGCGAGCCGGTGCACCCGGTCGCGCACCTCGGCGAACGTGCGCGTGCCTGACGGGGTGACGAAGCAGTCCCGGTTCGGCGAGCGCTTGGCCGCCATGTCGATCCACTCGCCGATCTGCGTCCTCGACAGGCGCCGCCCGGTCAGGGAGGCCGGGCGGAGGCGCTGCGCGGTCATCTCACTTCCCCAGCATCTTGGCGAGCAGGGTCATCTCGGCCATGCTGTTCTCCGGCACCACGTAGCCGGCGTCGTCGAAGATCTCGGTCAGGTTGTCGCGGACGTCCTCGGCGGTCAGGTCGCCGTTCAGGTATCCGCGGGTGACGCCGACGAACACGCGCGCCACGCGCCCGCCTCCCGCGCTGAGGATCTCGCCGGACGGCTCGCAGGAGTCGTGGCACAGGTACGCGACCACCGCCGAGACCAGCGCGGGGTCCAGGTGGTCCGCGAGCGGGTTGTCGAAGCCCTCGGTCATGCGGGTCTGCGCCACCGGGCCGATCGCGTTCGCCTTGATGTCGTACTTGCGGCCCTCGATCGCGAGCACCTTGATCAGGCCGACCAGGGCGAGCTTCGCCGCGGCGTACGACGACTGGCCGAAGTTGCCGAAGAACCCGGCCGACGACGAGGTCACCACGACCCGCCCGAACCCCTGCTCCCTGAAGTGCGCCCAGGCCGGGCGGGTGACGTTGAACGCGCCCTTCAGGTGCACGTCGAGCACCGGGTCCACGTCGTCGGGGCTGGTGTTGTGGAAGGTCTTGTCGCGCAGGATGCCCGCGTTGTTCACGATGACGTCGACCCGGCCGAACGCGGACAGCGCCGTGTCGATCACGGCCTGGCCGCCGGCCACGGTGGCGACCGAGTTCGTGTCGGCCACCGCGATGCCGCCGAGCTCCTCGATCTCCTTGACCACGATCGCCGCGCGGTCCTGCTCCACCCCGTCCCCGGACAGGGACGTGCCCATGTCGTTGACGACCACCTTCGCACCGCGGCGCCCGAGTTCGAGAGCGTGGGCCCGGCCGAGCCCTCCACCTGCTCCCGTGATGACGGCGACACGACCGTCGAAGCTGAGATCCACGGCAATTTCCTCCTTCTCGGGGCGGGGTACGCACCGGCGTCGGCACCAGCCGCACTCTTGCGCGCGAGGAGTTACTGCGGGCGTTACGGCTTCCGCCGCTCATGGCCGGTGCACGCCCGCGGCCTACCGTCCCCTGACATGAGCGGACTTCAACAGCTAGCCGACGCGACCGCGTCGTTCACCGGCCTCGCCGAGGAGCACGAGGACTTCCGGGAGAGCGTGCGGTCGTTCGTTGAGCACGTCTCACCGGAGACACAGGTACGCCGCCTCATGGAGGACGAGCGGGGTTACGACCCGCTGGTGTGGCGGCAGATGGCCGAGCAGCTCGGCCTGCAGGGGCTCGCCCTGCCCGAGCGCTTCGGCGGCTCGGGGGCGACCTTCCTCGAACTCGGCGTGGTGCTGGAGGAGATGGGCCGGGCGGTGATGTGCGCCCCGTTCTTCTCCACCGTGGTGCTCGCCGCCAACGCGCTGCTGCACTCCGGTGACGAGCAGGCGAAGGACGATTTCCTGCCGGGCATCGCGGCCGGCGAGACGATCGCCACGGTGGCGCTCGCCGAGCGCTCCGGGTCGTGGTGGGGCGAGGACGTCGAGGCGCGCGCGGCCGTGGAGGACGGCATCTGGCGGCTGACGGGCGTCAAGTCGTTCGTCCTGGACGGGCACGTGGCCGACCTGCTGCTGGTCTTCGCCAGGACCGGCGCCGGCCTGTCGCTGTTCGCGGTCTTCGGGGAGGCCGCCGGGGTGACCCGGAAGCCGCTGCCCACCATGGACCAGACCCGCAGGCAGGCGGTGCTGGAGTTCGACCGCAGCCCGGCCAGGCTGATCGGGCCCGAGGGCGGCGCGGGGCCCGTGCTGGAGCGGGTGCTCGACCTGGCCGCCGCCGGTCTCGCCGCCGAGCAGGTCGGCGGGGCGCAGCGGTGCCTGGAGATGGCGGTCGAGTACGCGAAGGTGCGCAGCCAGTTCGGCCGGCTGATCGGGTCGTTCCAGGCGATCAAGCACAAGTGCGCCGACATGCTCATGGCGGTCGAAACAGCTCGGTCCGCGGCGCACTACGCGATGTACGCCGCCGGCGAGGACCTGCCGGAGCTGCCCGTGATCGCCAGCCTGGCCAAGGCGTACTGCTCGGAGGCCTACACGATGGTCGCGGGGGAGAACGTGCACGTCCACGGCGGCATCGGATTCACCTGGGAGCACCCGGCGCACCTGTACGTCAAGCGGGCGATGTCGTCGGCGCTGCTGTTCGGCGACCCCGACCGGCACCGGGCCCGGTACGCGGACGGGGTGGGACTGTGAGCACGCTCCCGGGCATCGCCCGCGACGACCTGCGCGGGGTGATGGCCTGCTTCGCGACCGGCGTCGCCGTGATCACCGCCGCCCAGCCCGGCCGGCCGCCGGTGGGCATGGCGGTCAACTCGTTCGTGTCGGTGTCGCTGGACCCGCCGCTGGTGCTGTTCTGCGCCGCACACACCTCGTCCACGTGGCCGGCGATCCGCGCCGCCGGGCACTTCTGCGCGAACGTGCTCGCGGCCGGCCAGGAGGAGCTGGCCCGGGCGTTCGCCCGCAAGGGCGACCGGTTCGCGGGCGTGACGCACACCCCCGGCATCACCGGCGCGCCCGTGCTGCGCGACGTGCACGCGCACATCGAATGCAAGATCGTCGAGACGTACGAGGCCGGCGACCACACGGTGGTGCTCGGCCGCGTGCTCGATCTCGACGCCGACACCGAGGCCGCGCCGCTGCTGTTCTACCGCAGCGCCTACCGGCTGTTCTGACGCCCACCCGCGATCTCTGACCCGGAACGTACAGGAGGACACACGTGGTAGCCGCGATCCGCCAGGCCGAATGGCACGCGCAGTTTCCCGAGGACTACCGATGGTCGTACAACGTCATGCTCGTGCTCGCCGTGATCCCGGCCGGCGGCGCCGAGGTCGGCGAGGTCGACAGGGTATGCCGGCGGCTCGCCGGGCACGTGGGGGACGACGAGCGCTGGTTCCGCGAGTGGCGCGCCATGGGCGACCAGGTCCGGGCGCTCGCCGAGGAGGCGCGGGAGCTCGGCGACCGGCGCGCCGCCATGGCGCACTACCGGCGGGCGACCAGTTACTACTTCGCCGCCGAGCGGTTCCGCTTCCCCAAGGACGACGAGGCGCTCGACGCCTACCGCGCGATGGTCGACTGCTTCCGGCTGTCCGCCGAGCTCGACGACCGGTACCGGGTCGAGTACGTGGACGTCCCGTACGAGGACACGGCGCTGCCCGGCTTCTTCGTCTCCGCCGCGCGCTCGCCCGGCGAGCGGACGCCCGCCGTGCTGTTCATGAGCGGCTTCGACGGCAACAAGGAGCACAACTGGTTCCTCGGCGTCGAGGACCTGCTCGCCCGGGGCGTCTCGGTGCTGTCGCTGGACAGCCCCGGCGTCGGTGAGGCCGTGCGCTTCCGCGGCGTCTCCCTGCGGCACGACTACGAGGTGGCCGGCAGCGCGGCCGCCGACTGGCTGCAGGGCCGCGACGACGTGGACCCGGAGCGGATCGGCGTGCTCGCGCTGAGCCTCGGCGGCTACTACTCCTCGCGCAGCGCGAGCATGGACCCCCGGTTCAAGGCGTGCGCCGCCTGGGGCGCGATCTGGGACTACCACCGGGTCTGGAGCGAGCGCATCGAGGCCGCGTTCGCCAAGCAGCTCCCGGTGCCCGGCGAGCACCTGGTGTGGTCCACCGGGACCGGCTCCACGCAGGAGGCGCTGAAGGTCCTGGAGGGCTTCCGGCTGGCCGACGTGGTGCCCCGGATGAAGGGCGCGTTCCTGCTCGTGCACGGCGAGGACGACCAGCAGGTGCCGGTGTCCGATGCCCACCTGCTCTTCGAGGCGTGCGGCTCGCCGGACAAGACGCTGCGGATCTTCACCGCCGAGGAGGGCGGCGCGCAGCACTGCCAGATGGACAACCTGTCGATCGCCGTACCCGAGATCAACCGGTGGCTGGCCGACCGGCTCGGCGCGTCCGCCACCTCCCGATAACGACCGGCTTAACGGTGCGCCGCCTAGCGTGCCCCGCACCAGCCGGAACAGATCCGACGACCGCCCACCACCTGGAGAGAGCTCACGATGTCTACCGGTAACCCCCGTCCGCTGATCTCGGTCGACTCCCATGTCGTGGAGCCGAAGGACCTCTGGCTCAAGAGGCTGCCGCAACGCTTCCAGCACCAGGCCCCGCAGGTGCAGTCCACCGAGCAGGGCGACTACTTCATCGTGCCGAACACGGGGATGTCGCCGAAGCCGGTCGGCACCGAGGGCGCGATGATCAACACCAAGATCAACGGCGTGATCACCAAGCCCACCGGCTACCGTTTCGAGGACCAGCGGGCGGGCGCGTACGACCCGGTCGCGCGCCTGGAGGACCAGGACAGCCAGGGCGTCCGGGCCGAGGTCGTCTATCCGGGCTGGCTGATCGTGCACAGCATCCCGGACTTCGACCTCAAGGTCGCCTGCGTCCGCGCCTACAACGACTGGCTGTTCGAGGAGTTCTGCTCGCACGCCCCCGACCGGCTGATCGGCGCCGTCGCGCTCCCCGTGGGCAACGGCCCGGTCGAGCCCGCGATCGAGGAGGCGAAGCGCTGGGCCGCGCGCGGCGCCAAGACCTTCCTCCTCCCCCAGGCGGTCCCCGGCATGGCCTGGGGCGACGCCCACTGGGAGCCGCTGTGGGCGGTGCTGGAGGAGATCGGGGTGCCCGTCGGGTTCCACCAGGCCGCCGGTCAGGTCGCCATCTTCAACGACAAGACCACGCCCGGCGTGTTCTGGACCACCGCCATCGGCAACAAGATCAGCCTGGGCTGGGTGTTCATGCAGCTCGTCTACGGGGCCGTGCCGGAGCGGCATCCGAACCTGCGGTTCATCCTCGTGGAGGGCGGCATCGGCTGGATCGCCTTCCAGCTCAACACGATGGACCACATGTTCACCGACCACCACCGCTGGACCGTGCCCGAGCTGTCGATGAAGCCCAGCGAGTACTTCAACCGCAACTTCTGGGCCACCTTCGAGGACGACCGCCCCGGCATCCTCACCCTGCCCATGCTCGACGAGAAGCGCCTGATGTGGGCCGGCGACTACCCGCACACCGAGGGCAACTTCCCCTTCGCCCAGGAGCAGGTCGCCCACGACTTCCAGGACGTGGACGACGCCGTCGTGTCCGCGATCACCCACGACAACGCGATCGACCTGTTCGGCCTCGACATCCCCCGCCTCGTCACCTCCTGACGGCGAACGGTGCGGCGGCGGCCCCCTCCGGCCACCGCCGCACCGTTTTCGCGCGGGTCGGGCCCGCGGTCAGGTCGCCCGAAGCTCGCGGACGAGCTGCCGGGTCGCCGGGGTCGGCTCGACCCCGAGTTCGGCCAGAGCCGTGGTGAGCCGCTGGAACTCGGCCAGGACCGCGTGCGGTGAGCCCAGGGCCCCCTCCACCCGCATCCGCACGCAGTAGGCGGACTCGCAGAACGGGTCGCGGTTGATCGCGAACGTGGCGGCCTGCCTGGCACGCTCCAAATAGCCCAGGGACACCGCCACCTGGGCCGCGTCCACCGCCGCGTTCACGATCATCACCTCCAGCTCGTGACGGCGCTCCTCGGCCCACTCCAGCTCGCTCTCGGGCAGGTAAGGTCCCTCGACCATCTCCAGCGTGGACTCGATGCAGTCCAGCCGCTCCTCGCCCCGCAGCCGGTACGCCTCGCCGATCATCCGCTCGAAGCGCAGGTCGGTGCTGTCCACGTACAGGCCGTCCGCCCAGCGGACGTGACCGTGCGCGGTCCTGGACAGGTTCACCCCCGTCGCCTGGCGCAGCTTGTGCACCACCTGGCGGAAGTAGTTGCCGCCGCGGCGCGGGTCCGCGTCGGGGAACAGGCGCTCCTGCAGCCGGTGCCGCTCCACGCCCTCCGGGTGCAGCGCGAGATAGGCGGCCAGCTCCAGCACCTTGGTGCGGCGCGAGCAGCGGGGCACGCCGTCCACGATCAGGTCGACCACCGGGCCGTGCGTGTGCACGTCCACGACGATCACCCGCTCGGAGGGGACGGCCGGCTGCCGCTTGCGCACCTCCGGCGGCTGCTGCCCGACGAGCTGACGCCAGCGGGTGCCGCCGGCGTCGTTCTCGATCTGGCGGCGCAGCACGCCCGGTACGTCGTTCAGCGCGTTCTTGAGCACGAACAGGCAGCCGATCGAGCTGGCGGTCGCGTAGGCGAGCTCGACCGCGGCCGACGCCGCCTCGGCACGCCCCAGCCGGGCCTCGGCCTCGGCGAGGTAGGCCGCGGCGAACGGCAGCATGAGCGTGCGGCCGGCCGCCCGCATCGCCTCGGTGGCGGTGCGCAGCACCCGGGCGGCGTCCTCCGGCCGGTCGATGCGCAGGTAGGCGAGCCCCTGGAAGGTCTGGCCCCACTCGGCGTAGCAGCGGTTGCCGCTCGCCGCCGAACGGCTGATCGCGTCGGCGAGCGTCATGCGGGCGTCGTCCACCCGGCCCAGCGCGAGCTGCAGGACGCCGACCACGACCTCGAAGCAGGGCTCCCAGCCGAACAGGGTCCTGCGGCTGTGGTCGACCGCGGCCTCGGCGGCCGCCAGCGCCTCCTCGACGTGCCCCTCGGCCCACAGCAGCCATGCCTCGTGGAAGAACCACAGGTCGGTGTGGGCGCCGAACTTGATCGCCTCGGGCACCTCGTCGAGCAGCTCGCGGGCGAGTGCCAGTTCGCCCCGCCACACCAGGGCGAGCAGCGGGTGGGGGGTGCGGAAGAAGGAGCGCGGCGGCCAGTCCCCCTCGTCGGGGAGCATCCGCAGGAGCTGGTCGAGCCGCCCCTGCACGAGCAGTCCCCACGAGTAGACGCGCTCGCTGTCCACCCAGTCGCGGCCGGGCGGCGGCGGCACCGGCTCGCGGCCCGCCACCGCCTCCAGCTCGTAGCGGACCGCCTCGGCCCGGAAGTCGCCCTCGTAGCCGCGCACCAGCTCCAGGGCATCGGCCGGGCGCCACTGCATGGCGTAACCGACGAACGCCACCGCACCGGGGTCGGCCTTGGCGACGTCGCTGAGCACGCCTTCCTGGTGCAGCCGGAGGATGAGCGCCTGGGCCTCGGGGATGCGCCGCACCCCGTACAGCGCCCGCAGCGCGGCGCCGAGCAGGACCGGACGGGACTCGACCGCCGCCGGGCCGAACGCCTCCAGCCAGCGCAGCAGCACCTGCCAGTCCGCGCGCGCGGCCAGCGCGGCCACGGCGCGCTCGGCCGCGTCCGCGCCCTTCTCCAGCTCTCCCGCCTCCAGGTAGGTCTCGACGGCGTCCTCGTGCATGCCGCACTGTTCCAGCAGGCGGGCGTAGCGGCTCTGCAGCTCGGGCAGCTCCCCGGGCAGGCGGGCCTGCAACTGCTCACGCAGATGCTGCCGGAACCGGGGGTGGTAGACGAGCGCCCGGTCGACCTTGGTCGCCGGCAGGTGCCGCGAGCCCAGCGACTGCCACAGCCGGTAGCCCTTCTCGCCGCAGAGTGCGACGGCGGCCCTTGCGGTGACGCCGGCCGGGATCGACGTACGCAGCAGGAAGTCCTGCTCCTCCTCAGGGAGGCGGGCGAGGATCTCCCGGGAGACGAAGCCGGCCAGCACGTCCGGCCCGTTCCCCGACTGCAGCCCGGGGACGATGTCGAAGGCCACCGCGGCGATCCAGCCCTTCGTGGCCTCCATCAGCGGCGCCGGGTCCCGGCCGCCCTGGCCGTGCGCGGCGAGCAGGGTGCGCGCCTCGTCCATGCTCAGCGCCAGGTCCTCGCCGCTCACCCGGGCGATCCGGCCCTGCAGCATCATGCGGCCGATCGGGCCGCCCAGGTCCTCGCGGCTGAGGATGATCGTGCGGACGTTCGGCGGCAGGTAGTCGAGGAAGACGCCGAGCGCGTCGACCGCCTCGTCCGCCTCCACCAGCCATTCGCAGTCGTCCAGGACGAGCAGCAGGGACGTGTCGTGGATGCCCTCGGCGAGCATCGCCGCGACCTCGGCCGCGGGGAAGCCCTCCTCCAGCGCGGTCTCCACCGTGCGCGGCGCCTCGGGGTTCACCTCGGCGAGGGCCTTGGCCAGGTAGGTCATCAGCCGGGACGGGCTGCGGTCGCCGGCGTCGAGCGTCAGCCAGGCGAGCGGCCAGCCGAACCGCGCGGCGAACATCCGGGTCTGGACGGTCTTGCCGGACCCTGCCGCGGCGAAGATCACGATGGTCTCGTAGACATCGAGGAGGGTGGCGAACTGCTCGTCAAGGCGGTCTCGGGCGATGGTGCCACGTGGTAGTCCCGGGGGGAGGACCTTGTGACTCAAGATCATGCCGACCTCAGTTCACGGAAGTGTAACGTCACGCAAGGCCGCCGAAATCCCCGCGTTACGGCGGTGTGGTCTCTCCATAAAGTGGTACGGGACGACCAAAGTCAAGACTTCTTGGCCATTTAATGTCATTTGGGCGATATATCCCCATAGAGATCACTTAGGGCGGTCGTTCGCCAGGCACCGATCGTGCCACCCGGGCATTCTCCGGGCGTCACCCGGGCCGCCTCCGCGGATCCCGGCAGGGCCATAACGACGGTGGTAACGCGGGCCGGATGAGGTGGCTCGTGGAGCCCTCTGCCCCCACCGCACGTGAACGGAGCCCGCACGGTGTTCTATTACTTCCCGGACAACTACATGTGGTCATCGGCCTTCAACCTCGCCCTCATGGCGGGCGGCTCGCTCGGTGAGATGCACCGCTGGCTCGCGCCGCTGCGCGACGGCGAGCCCGAGCCCGAGGCCTGGGGCAAGGCGTGGGCGGGCATGGCCGGCCAGCAGGAGGAGCAGGCCGAGAAGGACCTCCAGGCGGGGCTGCGCCGCAGCGCGGGCCTGCGCTATCTGCGCGCCTCGGTCTACCACGCCAGCGGCGAGCGGCAGATCGCCCCCGGCCCCGAGAAGACGGCCAGCTACCGCGCCGCGCTCGACGCGTTCGAGAAGGCCGTCGAGCTGGCGCCGCTGAACGTGGAGCGCATCGAGGTCCCCTCCCCCGACGGCGTCCTGCCCGGCTACCTCATCCCCGCCCGCACCGCCGAGCCCGCCCCCGTCGTGATCTTCTACGGCGGCTTCGACGTCACCAAGGAGATCCTGTACGGCTTCGTCGAGGAGGAGTTCGTCCGCCGCGGCATCACCTGCCTGGTGATGGACAGCCCCGGCGTGGGCGAGCCGCTCCGGCTGCGGAACGTGCCCTCCCGGCCCGACTACGAGGTCCCCACCGGGGCCGTCATCGACTACCTGGAGACCCGCGCGGACGTGGACGCCGACCGCATCGGCGTCATGGGCATCAGCCTCGGCGGCTACTACGCGCCGCGGTCGGCCGCGTTCGAACCGCGGATCAAGGCGTGCGCGGCCTGGGGCGGCATCTGGGACTGGGGCGCCACCTGGGAGAAGCGCTGGGCCACCCGGTCCAAGACGGTCTCGGTGCCGTGGTTCCAGCTCCCCTGGGTGATGGGCACCGACACGATGGAGGCCGGCCTGGAGCGGGTGCGGCAGTGGACGCTCGTGGACGTGCTGCCCAAGCTCACACAGCCGCTGCTGATCGTGCACGGCGAGAACGACCGCCAGGTCGCCGTCGAAGACGCGCACAAGGCGTACGAGGCGGCTGGCTCGGCCGACAAGACCCTGCGGATCTTCACCGTCGCGGAAGGCGGCGCCGAGCACTGCCAGACCGACGAGCCCGACCCCGCCCGGCAGCTCATCGCCGACTGGTTCGCCCAGCGCTTCGGCACGCTGCCCGCGCAGTCCTGAGTCCCGTTCCGCGACGATGGGGAGACATTGACGTGAGCACCGACACTGACGTGAGCACCGGCACTGACGTGAGCACCGGCACCGCCGGGGACGGCCGCGGAAAGGTGACGCTGGACGACGTCCACGCCCTGTGCGAGCGATACCGCAACTGGGGCAAGTGGGGCCCCGACGACCAGATCGGCACGCTCAACTACATCGAGCCGGAGATGGTCGTCGCCGCCTCCGCGCTCGTCCGCCAGGGCAAGGTGATCTCCTGCGCGCTGCCGTACGACGGCGACGGCCCGCAGAACGGCTGGGGCGGCCGGGTGAACCCGATCCACCTCATGCTGCAGGACGGCGGCGACGCCGCCATCGGCGCCCAGGACCACATGGCCAGGCTCCGCTACGCCGACGACGCCGTCTACATGCCGTTGCAGTCAGGCACCCAGTGGGACGCCCTGTCGCACGTGTTCTACGAGGGCAAGATGTACAACGGCTTCGGTCAGGAGCACGTCTCCAGCACCGGAGCGGGCAAGTGCGGCATCGAGCTGACCACCGAGAAGGTCGTCGGCCGGGGGGTGCTGCTCGACATCCCCCGCCACCGCGGCGTGCCGTGGCTGGAGCCCGGTCAGGGCATCGACAGCGCCGAACTCGCCGCCTGCGCCGAGGCGCAGGGCGTCACCGTCGGCCGCGGCGACTTCGTCCTGGTCCGCACCGGGCACATCGCCATGTGCCGGGCGCGGGGCTCGTGGGGCGACTACGCGGCCGGCGACGCCCCCGGCCTCTCGCTCGACTCCGCGCACTGGATCTGCGGCAACGAGATCGCCGGCGTCGCCACCGACACCTGGGGCATGGAGGTCCGGCCCAACGAGACGGACGAGATCTTCCAGCCGGTGCACATCGTGCTGCTCGTCAACGCCGGCCTGCTGATCGGCGAGATCTTCGACCTGGAGAAGCTCGCCGACGACTGCGCCGCCGACGGCGTCTACGAGTTCATGTTCGCCGCCGGGCCGCTGCCGTTCACCAAGGCGGTCGGGTCCCCGCTGAACCCGCTGGCGATCAAATGACCCCGCCCGCCTTCCGGAGATTCCCGTGAACGTCGACGAGCTGAACCGGCTCCCCATCGCGTGGGAGCCCGACCCCGCCGCCTTCCCCGGCACCCCGCTCGGCCGGATGGCCGCCCGGCACGGCCTCACCTCGGTCGACGAGGTCGCCGACCGCGCCGCGGCCGACCCAGGATGGTTCTGGGCCGCCGCCGCGGACGACGTCGGGCTGCGCTGGCGGCGCCCGTACGAGAAGGTCCTCGACCTGTCCGACGGCCCCGAGTTCCCGCACTGGTTCAAGGGCGGCGGACTCAACTGGGCGGACTACGCCGTCGACCGCTGGATCGACGAGGGCCGCGCCGGGGCCGAGGCGATCGTCTGGGAGGGCGACGACGGCGCGGTGCGCACCCTCACCTACGGCGAGCTGAAGGAGCAGATCGACCGCGCCGCCGGCGCGTTCGCCGCGCGCGGGGTCGGCGCCGGCGACGTGGTCGCGCTGTTCCTGCCGATGGTGCCGGAGGCCGCCGTCGTCATGCTCGCCGCCGCGAAGATCGGCGCCGTCGTGGCCCCGTTCTTCAGCGGGTTCGGCCCCGGACCCGTCCGCGAGCGGCTGCTCGACTCGGGGGCGAAGCTCATGGTCACGGCCGACGGGTTCGAGCGGCGCGGCAAGCTCGTGCCGCTCAAGGAGACCGCCGACGAGGCCGCCGCCGACGCCCCCGGCCTGCGCACCGTGCTCGTGGTCCGCCGTCTCGGCCGCGACATCCCGCTCGTGCCCGGCCGCGACGAGTGGTGGGACGAGGCGACGGCCGCCGCCGAGCCGATGACCGAGACCCCGGTCTTCGACGCCGAGACCCCCTGCGTCCTGCTGTACTCGTCCGGCAGCACCGGCCGGCCCAAGGGCTGCCTGCACACCCACGCCGGGCTGCCGTTCAAGTTCGCGCAGGAGGCCAGGCACGGCTTCGGCATGGACGTCGGCGAGCGCCTCATGTGGGTCACCGACATGGGCTGGGTCATGGGGGCCTACGTGGTGACGGCCGCGTTCACCAACGGCGGCACCGCCGTCCTGTACGAGGGCACGCCCGACCATCCCACCCCCGACCGCCTCTGGTCGGTCGTCGAGCGTCACCGCGTCACCGCGCTCGGCGTCTCCCCCACCCTCATCCGGGTCCTCGCCGGTCTCGGTGACCGGTGGCCGGACGCCCACGCGCTCCCCGACCTGCGGGTCATCTGCAGCACCGGGGAGCCGTGGAACCTGGAGCCCTGGTGGTGGTGCTTCCGCCACGTCGGCAAGGGCCGCACTCCCATCGTCAACATGAGCGGCGGCACCGAATGCGGCGCCTCCATCGTGAGCGGCTCCGTGCACCGCCCGATCAAGCCGGCGGGCTTCTCCGCCCCCTCGCTCGGCATGGCCGCCGACGTCTTCGACCCCGACGGCCGCCCCGTCCGCGGCCAGGTCGGCGAACTCGTCGTCCGCGCCCCCTGGCCCGGCATGACCAAGGGCCTGTGGGACGGCCCGGAACGCTACCTGTCCACCTACTGGAGCCGCTTCCCCGGCAACTGGCAGCAGGGCGACTTCGCCTACGTCGACCCCGACGGCCACTGGTTCCTGCTCGGCCGCTCCGACGACACCATCATGCTCGCCGGCAAGCGCGTGGGCCCCGCCGAGATCGAGTCCCTCCTCGTCGACGACCCCGCCGTCGTGGAGGCCGCCGCGGTGGGCGTCCCCGACGACCTCAAGGGCGAGGCCCTCGTCTGCTTCGTCGTCCTCACCGGGGACGCCGACCCGGCCGAGGTCCTCCCGCGCCTGGAGCAGTCGATCGTGGCCCGCGAGGGCAAGGCCACCCGTCCCAAGGCCGTCCACGCGGTCGCGGCCCTGCCGAAGACCCGCAACGGCAAGGTGATGCGCCGCGTCGCCCGCGCCGTCTACATCGGCGCCGATCCCGGCGACGTCACCGCCCTGGAGAGCCGGGAACCGCTGACCGGCTTCCCGCGCCGGGACAGCGTCTGAACAGGGCCTGATCCTCGACAACGAACCCCGCGCCGCCGTTCGGGCGACGCGGGGTTCGTCTCGTGGTCAGGCGGTCTCGGAGCGCTTCTCCTTGACGATGTCGGCGAGCGCGTCCTCCAGGGACCAGCGGGTCGTGTAGCCGTACTCCCGGCGGAAGAGGGAGTCGTCGAAGTTCATGGGCCAGCGGTGGTCGGCGTCGCCGGGTTCGATGGTGGCGCCGGGGATGAGCTTGCGTGCGACCTCCACCATGTCGCCGATGCTGCGGTAGTCGCCGCGTACGTGGTAGACGTGGCTCGACGGGACCGGGCCCTCGCTCGCGCGGACGAACGCGTCGGCGGTGTCATGGATGTAGACCATGTTCATCATCGAGCCGCCGTGGTAGGCGGGCCTGCCCGGCTCGCCGGCGAGCGGCTTGGTGACCAGTTCGTCGATGAGCCGGCGGGCGGTGCCGATGAGGCAGGCGGCGCCGTACGCGAGGCCGATGCGGATGGAGGTGTTCGTGACGCCGAGGGCGCGCAGGTAGTACTCGCCCATGGTCTCGCCGAAGATCTTGCTGCCTTCGTACACGTCGCCCCCGTGGATGCGGGCGTCCTCGGCGATGGGGCGGGCGGGGTCGTGGTGTGCCGGGCTGAAGAGGGCCGCGCTGCTCGCCAGGACGGTGCGTGACACGCCTAGCAGGCGGGCGGCTTCCAGGACGTTGTAGGTGCCGACGACGTTGGACTGGATGCACTGGCCGCGCTGGCTGGCGGAGCGGTCGTGGAGTTCGGCGGCCAGGTGGATGATCCGGTCCACGCGGTGGGTGCTCACCAGGTCGGCGACGAGGGAGAAGTCGGTGACGTCGCCTTCGACGAAGGTGAGAGCGGACGGGTCGGGGGCGGCCGGCTCGCGGGCCCAGTCGGGGCGGCGGTCGAGCGCGATCACCGGGTGGCCGTCGCGCAGCAGCCGGTCGACGACGTACGAGCCGATGAATCCGGTGGCGCCGGTGACCAGATAGGTCATTGCGGGTCTCCTGATGGGTGAGGCGGGGGAACGCGGGATGCTGGGGTGGCCGGGCGTCAGCCGCCGGGCCGGAAACCGCCGTCGATCTGCAGGGCGGCGCCGGTGACCGACCGCGCCGCGTCGGAGGCGAGGTAGGCGAAGGCGGACGCGGTCTCTTCCGGCTCGATCATGCGGCCGAGCGACATCGTCGCGGTGTACCGCTGTTCCAGGTCCGCCAGGTCCGCCATGTCAAGGCCGCCGGTCGCGGCGGCGAAGATGCCGGTGCGGGTGGGGCCGGGCAGGACGGCGTTGACGCGGATGCCGTCGCGGCCGTACGCGGCGGCGAGTGAGCGGGTCAGGTGGACGACCGCGGCCTTGGCCAGGCCGTACGCGGGGAAGGCCGGGGTGGGCCAGAGCGCGGCCGTCGACGCGGTGTTGAGGATGACGCCGCCGCCGTTGGGGCGCATGCGGGCCACGGCGGACCGGCAGCCGTGCCAGACGCCGGCGACGCAGACGCGCCAGACCTGGTCGAACTCGTCGTCGGCGTCGTCCTCGTGGAGGGATCCGCCGGCGATCACGCCGGCGTTGTTCACCGCGATGTCGCAGCGGCCGAAGCGGTCCATCGCGACCTGGAACGCGCGGTCCACCTGGCCGGCGTGGCGGACGTCGGTGCGCTGGAAGACCACCCGCGCACCGGAGGGGTCGATCTCGGCGGCCGCTCCGGCCGCGGAGTCCGCGTAATCGGCGAGCACCACGCGCGCGCCGTCGGCCACGAAGCGTTCGACGGTGGCGCGGCCGATGCCGGAGCCGCCGCCGGTGACCACAGCCACCCGGCCGTCGAGGGGGTCGGTCATGACGCCGCCCCGGGCGGCAGGTGCTCGGCGAGGAACGCGCCGGCCAGGTCGGCGGTGGTGTCGACCAGTTCGCCCATGGGGCCGCCGTGACCGCCGTGCGGCAGCAGGTGCAGCGCCTTGGGCTCGCCGGAGCGGGCGTGCAGGGCGAGGGAGTGCTCGGCCGGGATGACCGTGTCGTCGCCGGGGGTGATCAGGCACAGGGCGCGGGGGGCGATCGCGGAGACCAGCTGCTCGGGAGAGAAGCCGAGGGCGAGCCGGGCGTTCTCCAGCGGGTAGCCCTCGGGATAGGCGGTGGCGATGAGCGCGGCCTCGGCGTCGGCGGCCGGGCTCGGCGGCAGCGGCATGAGCGTGCCGAGCGGCACCCGCTCGCCGAGGCCGGTGCGCACCCGTTCCGCCTCGTCCCGGGCGACCCGGTCCAGGAAGGCGGGCCAGGATCCCGGGCCGTGCGGGCCGCCGTGCGGGCCGCCGTTCAGGTCGCCGTGCGGGCCGCCATGCGGGCCCGCGTGCAGGTCGCGTAGCCAGCGGCGGCCGTCGGCGAGCGGGACGAGGGCGACGCAGGCGCGGAGGCGTTCGTCGGCGGCCGCGGCGGCGACCGCGATGGCCCCTCCGAAGCTGGCGCCGATCACGCCCAGCGCCGAGCCGTCGATCTCCGGCCGGCCCGCCAGGTAGGTGGCGGCGTTGGAGACGTCGCGGACCTGCTCGTACGGGTCGCAGCGCAGCCGGGCGCCTTCGCTGCGGCCGAAGCCGCGATGGTCGAGGGCGAGCACGGCGTAGCCGCGCCGCGCGAGGCGGCCGGCGAGCGGCAGGACGCGGAAGTTGACCGCGCCGCTCCAGCCGTGGCTGGCGATGAGGGCGGGCATGGCCCCCGCCCGCTCCCGGGGCGTGACCAGGACGCCGTTCAGCCGCAGGCCGTCGCTGTAGAAGTGCACGATCTCGGTGTCGACCCGCGGACCGTCCGGAAGGTCGAGCCGGATCTCGTTGTCGGCCGGGACGATCATCGTGGCAGGGCTCCCGTCCGGGTCAGAGCGGGGCTGATCAACATGGGGCTCATGGATTCGGGGCTCACCGCTGACACGTAACGCGGTCCCCCATTACCTCCCGCGTTACGCCGTGCGCCGCCGCCCCGGGGTATGCCCTGGCGGCTGTAGTGGGCGCGGGAGAAAGGAGCCCGCCATGGGTGACAGGCCGCTGCCGATCGAGCCGGGTGAACGGCTGGACTACCTGCTGTCGCGTAAGAGTCTGCAGCTCGCGACGCTGGATCCGGACGGGGCGCCGCATCTGGCCACGATGTGGTTCGGGGTGCTCGACGGCGAGATCGTGATGTGGACGCAGCGTACGTCGGTGAAGGCGCGCAACCTGCGCAACGACCCGCGCGTGGCGTGCCTGGTGGATTCGGGAGAGGATTACGGCAGCCTGAAGGGCCTGTCGGTGACCGGCCGTGCGGAGCTCGTCGAGGACGACGAGGGGATGCTGCGCATCGGTGAGGCGATCGTCTCGCGCAACTTCCCGGAGCCGGGCCGGCCGGACTACCGGGAGATGGCGCTGTCGGGCGCGCGGGTCGGCATCGTCGTGCATGCCGACCGCTGGGCGAGCTGGGACTTCGCCCGTTCGGCGGCGCGCCGGCCAGCCGGTTAGCCGGTCGAGGCCGCCGTGATCGCGGGCAGGAGCCCGCCGAGCACGGCGGCCTGGTGCCGCGGCGACTCGTCCAGCGGGTGCAGGATCAGGTCGGTGACGCCGAGGCCGGCCAGCTCGGCGAGTTGTTCCGCGCAGGTCGCCACGTCGCCGTGGACAGTGGCCTCGCGGCCGTGGTCGGGGGTGCCGTAGAAGGCGCCGAACCAGGCGTCGATCGTCCGGTGGGCGCGGGCCCGGTCGGGCTCGACCAGCAGGTACACGCGCTTGGCGACGCTGAAGGAGTCGCGGGCTCGGCCTTCCTGCTCGGCGACCTCGTCCAGGCGGACGGCCAGCTCCGCGAAGCGGGCGGTGGGCTGCCGACCTGCCGCCACCCAGCCGGACCCGAGGCGCAGCGCCCGGCGCAGCGCCGGGACCGAACCGCCGCCGACCCACAGCGGGGGCGGCGCGACCGGGCGCGGGGTCACCGTGACGTCGGCGAAGGGCCAGATGGGGCCGTCGTGGGTGACGCCGGTCCCGGTCCACAGGCGGTGCACCGCCGTCAGGAACTCGTCCAGGACCGCGCCCGGCCGGTCCTCCCAGTCGCCCAGCCGGAGCGCGGGGAACAGGCGGCGGTCACCGCTGCCGACGCCGACCACGAGCCGGCCGCCGGTGAGGCGGTCGAGCGAGGCGAGCTGCTTGGCCGCCGCGATCGGGCCCCGGCCGGGGGCGACGAGGACGGCGATGCCGAGCCGGACGCGGGTCGTGTGCGCGGCGGCGAAGCCCAGCAGCGCGATCGGCTCAGGAGTGGGCATGCGCCCGGCGAGCTGGTCGAGGGTCCACAGCGCGTCGACGGACGTGGCCTCGACGCCGCCGAACCAGGCGGCGATGGCGGCGGGGGCGGCGCCGGCGAAGCTCAGCGGCAGGTTGAGCCCGATGCGCGGGCGTGGGGCGGCGGGCACGTGGACCTCCTCGGCGAGGGCGTCGCCGTCGCGGACAGAGGGCCGCCAGCGTGCCGGGCGCGCCGTTACCTGCGACGTTACGAACCGGGCTCGTAACCCCGGGGCGAACGGCGAGGCGGGAGAGTCACGGCCGACAACCAGGAGGCACGAGCATGGCAGTCGAGCGGTTCCCGGTCGAGGGGGGCCACATCATGATGTTCGCGCGGGCCGTCGGGGATCCCCACCCGGCCTACCACGGCGCGATCACCGGCACTCCGGCGATCGCCCCGCCCACGTTCGTCTGGGCGGCCGACCACTACGACCCGGACAGCGCCGTCCGGCCGAAGCCTGACGAGCCCTGGCTGGGCTCGGGCGCGACGCCCTCCGGAGCGCCCCCCGCCGACGGCGCGGGTCTCGGCCTCCACGCCGAGCAGCGGTACGAGTACCACCGGCCGGTGCGCGAGGGCGACGTGCTCAGCGCGGTGGACCGTCCGGGCAGGACCTGGCGGAAGGAGGGACGGCGGGGCGGCGCGCTCACCTTCACCGAGAAGATCACGGAGTACCGCGACCAGGAGGGCGAGCCGGTCGTCACCGCGACGATGGTGACGGTGACCACCTCCACCACGGTGGGGGCGGGCGGATGACGGCCGTGACGGCGGGCGACACCAGGGAGCTGGTGCTCGTCCGCGATCTGACGAGGACACGGATAGTCCAGTACGCGGGAGCTTCGGGCGACTTCAACCCGGTGCACACCGACGAGCGGTTCGCGGTGGAGGCCGCCGGTTACCCGTCGGTGTTCGCGCACGGGATGCTCACGATGGGCATGGCGGGCCGGGTGCTGACCGACTGGTTCGGGCCCGAGTCGCTGCTGCGGTACGAGGCGCGGTTCCGCGCCCAGGTGTTCCCGGGGGCGACGCTCACCGCCCGCGCCCGGGTGGAGTCGGTGCACGGCGACGGGACGGCCGCGGTCGCGCTGACCGTGACCGACGGGCAGGACGCGGTGGTGATGACGGGGAACGCCGTCGTGCGCGCGTCCGCAGAAGCGAAATGACCTCCGCGGATCGAGGAGACGTTGTCATGCCGGATGGAAACCCGCTGATCGGCCGTGTCGGATTCGGCAGCGGCACCATGATCGCGCAAGGGTACGGACAGGTGGACGAGGACGCGGCCCGGGGCGCGGTCGAGGCCTCCTACCAGGCGGGGGTGCGCTTCTACGACACGGCGCACTTCTACGGCTCGGGCCGGTCGGAGGCGATCGTCGGCGAGATCCTCCAGGGCCGGCGCGACGAGGTGCGGCTGTGCACCAAGGGCGGCGTGCGCTACACCGACCCGACGAACCTGCTGACCCTGGTCTGCGACTCCTCCTACGACGCGCTGCGCCGGTTCATGGAGGAGTCGCTGACCCGGCTGCGCACCGACCACGTCGACGTCTACCTGCTGCACCAGTTCGATCCGGCCCTCACCCCCGAGCAGCAGATGGAGAACCTGCTGCGCCTCAAGGAGGAGGGGCTCGCCCGCGACGTCGGCTTCTGCAACTTCGGCGCCGAGGCGGCCAGGCGGGCGCTGGCCACCGGCATCCCGACCGCCGTCGAGTACAGCTTCAGCCTGCTCGACCACCGTTACCTGAACGAGCTCGCCGCCTCGGGCGAGCGCGGCGGCCTGCGCATCACCTATGGCTCGTACGTGCACGGCCTGCTGTCGGAGGACTTCACCGACGACCACGAGTTCGACCCCGACGACTGGCGGGGCCGCAGCCGCCGCGAGGGGCGTTCCGGCACGTCGGGCAACGTGTTCTTCGCCGGTGACGCGTTCGCCGCCAATCTGGCGATCGCCCGGCGGCTGCGCGCGCTCGCCGACCCGCTGGGGCTCTCGCTCGCCGCGTTCGTCCTGGCCCTGACGGTGCGCCAGCCGTACTCCGATGTCGCGCTGTTCGGCTGCCGCGACGCGGCGGAGGTGGCGGACGGCCTCAGCGGGTTGTCCGCCGACCTGGACGACGAGACCCTCGCCCGCGCCGCGGAGATCCTGGCGACCGCGAACCGACCGGCCGAGAACCTGCTCGGCCTGTGAACCCGCCCTGCGGCGACCGAGCGTAACGGACCCGTTAACGAGGTCTCCGCAGGATCAGGTCCCCCTGACGCATCGCCGTCACATGCTGGTGACTCCGCCGGAGTCGTCGACCCCCCGGAAGGTTGATATGCGAAAGAGCAAACTCGGGATAATCCTCTGTGCGGCACTGCTGGCGGCGGCCTGCGGCTCCGGCGGTGACGAGGGCGGCGACACCGCGCAGGCGGCCGGGCTGCCCTCCACCATCAAGATCGGCGTCCCGCTCGACCTGAGCGGTGCGGCCGGCATCGCGGGCGTGGGGACCAGCGAGCGCGACGGCGTGCGGCTCGCCGCCAAGGAGATCAACGACACCGGCTTCCTCGGCGGCTCGAAGATCGAGCTCGTGGAGATCGACACCAAGGCGGACAAGCAGGAGGCCGTGCAGGCAGTGCTCAAGCTCGCGGCGGACAAGGTCGACGCGGTCGTGGGCTTCACCCTCACCCCGTCGTTCCTCGCCGCGGGGCCGCAGCTCCAGCAGAACGGCATCCCGACGATGGCGGTCGGGCTCTCCGCGGCCGGCGTCACCGAGGTCGGCGACTACATGTTCCGTCTCTATCCGGACATGGCGAACGTGATGCCGCCCGCCGACAAGGAGTTCGCCGAGACGTTCACCGGGCTCAAGACCGCGGCGTACCTGTACCAGAGCGACTCCGAGGCGGCCAAGATCGTCATCGGCAAGCGCAAGGAGACGCTGGAGGCCGCGGGCATCACCACCGTCGGCGAGGAGACCTTCGTCGGCACCGACACCGACGTGCGGGCCCAGCTCACCAAGCTCAAGCAGGCGAACCCTGACGTGCTGGTGACCATGCCCCTGCCCGGCATGATGAGCACGATCTACCTGCAGCTCGACGAGATCGGCTACGACGGCCCGGTGTTCATGGCGCCGGACGTGAGCGACGCCACCATGGAGCAGGCGGGCCAGGCCATGCAGTGCTTCGTGTACGTGACCGCCTGGAACGGCCAGAGCACCGAGGGGAACAACGCGCACTTCCTCGACTACTGGAAGCAGCACGGCGAGAAGCGCTCCGCCACCGTGTTCGAGGCGGCCGGCTACGCGTCGCTCTGGTCGATGGCGCACGCATTCAAGGAGGCGGGCACCACGGACAAGAAGACCGTCCGGGACACGCTCGCCGGGCTGAGCGACATCGACACGCCGTTCGGCAAGATCGGCTTCACCGACAACCGCACCGCCAGCGTCAAGGGCACCAAGCTGCAGATCGTGGACAGCAAGATCACGCTCTTCGACCCGCAGACGGCCGCCGCCTGCAAATAACCCGTCCCTTCAGAGAAGCCGCCGCCCCGGCACGCCACCAGCGTGCCGGGGCGGCGTCGTCACTCGCACGGAGAGAGGACCTCCACCATGACCCTGGGCATCACCCACCTCGTCCACGCCAACGTGGTCTGCGCGGACTTCGACCGGTCGTTCGACTTCTACACCCGCGTGCTCGGCGCCCGCCTGATCGGGCAGGTCTTCGAGTTCGACGCCGCCGCGGACTTCCAGGCGATCCTCGACGTCACGGGCTCGGTGCGCTGCAAGGCCGCGCTGCTGACCTGGAGCGACGACGACGCCGCGACCTACCTCGACCTGCTGTGCTTCGCCGACGAGCGCGGCGAGCCCGTCCCCCGTACGGCCAAGCAGCCCGGCCTGGCCCGGCTGGGCCTGCGCGTCCGCGACATGACGGCCACCCTCGCCCGGATCCGCGAGCACGACGTGCCCGTGGTGGCCGGGCCGGTCACGCTCACCCCCATGCCGGGCCGGCACCGCCACGTGCTCACGATCCGCGACCCGGACGGGACCATGCTGAACCTCATGGAGTTCCCGGAGCTCGGATCCGGCCGTGGTTAACGCCCGTATCGGGACGTAACGGTGGCGTTAACGAGCTGACGGAACGCTGGGCACCTATCTCGTCACACCGAAGTCAGCCTGGTCCCCCAAGGCTGTGAGAGGGAGCGGAGGATGGTGTGCAGCAGACCATTAACGGCTTGGCCTTGGGAAGTACCTACGCCCTGCTGGGCGTAGGCGTCACCTTGGTGTGGGGTGTCCTCGGCATCCTGAATTTCGCGCATGCGCAGATCCTGACCTGGGGCAGCTTCGCCGCCCTGGCGGCCCTGCACCTGGGAGTGCCGGTGCCGCTCGCCATCCTGGTGGGCATGGTGGCGGCCGGCGTGCTGTCGGTGCTCCTCGACCTGGCCGTCCTCGCCCCGCTCCGGGCCCGCAAGGCGCCCGAGTTCTCCTTCGTCGTCGCGACGATCGGCGTCTCGCTCGTGCTCACCACGATCCTGCGCACCTACACCGACGCGCAGACCGAGGCGTTCCCCCGGCAGGGCTTCCCGGTGGGGGCCTTCGAGGTGGCGGGGCAGAACGTGCCGCGGCTCCAGGTCGTCATGCTGGCGATCGCGATCGTGGCGATGGCCGGCCTCGCCTTCTGGCTGAACCGCACCAAGTCGGGGCGGGCGGTGCGGGCGGTCGCCCACAACCGGGAGACCGCCGAACTGCTCGGCGTGAACAGCCAGCTCGTCTTCTCGATCTGCTTCTTCGTCGCCGGCGGCCTCGCCGCCGTGGCCGGCATCTTCGTGGCGGCGTCGGCGGCTCAGGTGTCCTACTCATCGGGTGACGGCCTCCTGCTGGTCGCCTTCGCGGTGATCATCCTCGGCGGCATGGGCTCGGTGAAGGGCGCGATCGTCGGCGGCCTGGTGCTCGGCGTCATCGAGGTGTACGCGACCTCGTACGTGTCCAGCGTGTTCCGGGAGATCATCGCGTTCGCGACCATCCTCGCGGTGCTGGTCGCGCGGCCGTCCGGGTTCTTCGGCAAGAAGGAGGCCGCACGTGTTTGACTGGCTCGAACCGCTCCAGCTCTTCCGGCTGGACACCGCGCTCATCCTCACCCTGCTCGTGGTGAGCGTGCACGTCACGTTCCGGGTCGGCATCATGTCGCTGGCCCCGATGGGATTCGCCGCCGTCGGCGGCTACACGGCCGCCCTCGTCTCCACCAAGACCGAGCTGCCGTTCGCCGTCGGGCTCCTCGCCGCGACGCTGCTCGCGGGGGCGATCGGCGCGCTGTTCGCGCCGCCGGTGCTGCGGCTGCGCGGCATCTACATGGCGCTCGGGAGCCTCGCGCTCGCGCAGGCCATCGTCGTGCTGATCCGGATCAGCGACTTCACCAACGGGCCGAACGGCATCGCCGGCATCCCGGTCGAGGTGAAAACGGAGTACCTCATCATCGCCCTGGCCGTGGCCTTCCTCGTGCTGGAGCTCGGTCACCGCTCCCACTTCGGCCGGGCCGCCAAGGCGGTGCGGCTGGACGAGCGCACCGCCGAGGGCCTGGGCATCAACGTGTTCCGGGTGCGGTTCGTGGCCTTCACCGCCGCCGGCGCGATCGCCGGCTGCGCGGGGGCGCTGGAGGCGCACCGGACCATGGTGATCAGCCCCGACCAGTACGGCTTCGCCACGCTGGTGATCGTGTTCACGTACGTGCTCGTCGGCGGCAACGGGCACTGGGCAGGGCCGGTCCTGCTGACCTGGGGGCTGACGATCCTGCGCGACCTGTTGCAGGTCGCCGGCGGCCACTGGGAGGACATCGTCTACGGCGTGCTGCTCGTGGTGGTGCTGCTGGTGGCGCCGAACGGCCTGTCCGACCGGTCGCTCTACCGGGGGTTGCGACGACGATGGCGGGACCGTGGGAACCCGCCGTCTCCCAAGATCGACGAACCTGCGGAGAAGGTGGCGAGCCCATGACCGCACTCCTGGAACTGTCCGGGGTCAGCAAGCACTTCGGCGGCATGAAGGCCGTGGACGACGTCTCGTTCACCGTGCGGCAGGGCGCCATCTGCGGCCTCATCGGGCCCAACGGCGCTGGCAAGACGACCGTCGTCAACCTCATCAGCGGCTATCTCAAGCCGACGACCGGGACCATCCGGCTCGCCGGGGCGGACGTGGCCGACCTGCGCCCGCACCGCCTCGCCGCCGCGGGCGTCGCCCGCACGTACCAGAACCTGCAGCTCTTCGAGGAGAGCACGGTCCTGGAGAACGTCCTCATCGGCCGTCACCTGTCCTTCAAGGGCCGCCGCTGGCAGATGGGCAGGACCCGCAGGCGGGAGGAGGCCGAGCAGCACGAGGTGGCCCGGCGGCTCATCGACCGCGTCGGACTCACCGGCGTGATCGACGCCGACGTGGCCGAGCTCTCCTACGGCATGCGGCGGCGCGTCGAGATCGCCCGCGCGATGGCCACCGAACCCCGGCTGCTGCTGCTCGACGAGCCCACCGCCGGGATGAACCGCACCGAGTCCGACGAGATCGGCGAGCTCATCCGCTCGATCAACGACGAGGGCGTGACCGTACTGCTCGTCGACCACAACGTCCGGCTCGTCACCGAGGTCTGCCACCGCGTCGTCGTGCTCGACTGGGGCCGCGTCCTCACCGAGGCCGGGCCCACCGAGGTGTGGCAGGACCAACGGGTCAAGACGGCCTATCTCGGCACCCACGACCGTAACGCAGTGGAGGCACCCGATGCTGGTCGTTGAATCCCTCGTCACCCGCTACGGCGCGGTGGAGGCGCTGCACGGGGTGAGCCTCACGGTCGGCACCGGCGAGGCCGTCGCCATCGTCGGCCCGAACGGAGCCGGCAAGACCACCCTGCTGCGGACCATCTCCGGCCTGGTACGGCCCGCCGCCGGCACCGTCGAGATCGACGGCCGCGTGATGGGGCGCACGGCCGCGCACCGGATCGCCCGGCTCGGCGTCAGCCACGTGCCCGAGGGACGGGCCATCCTGTCCACGCTCACCGTGCGGGACAACCTGCTGATGGGCGGCTACCGGCTGCCCGGCGGCGGGGTCGAGGAGCGCATGGCCGAGATGATCGACCTGTTCCCGGTGCTCGGGCGCAAGCTCGACGACCTCGGCGGCGTGCTCTCCGGCGGCGAGCAGCAGATGCTGGCGATCGCGCGCGGGCTCATGGCCAAGCCGCGCCTGCTCATGATCGACGAGCCGTCGATGGGGCTCGCTCCGCGCATCGTCGGGGACGTGCTGGAGGCGCTGAAGCGGGTGGTGGCCACCGGCACCGCCGTGCTGGTAGCGGAGCAGAACGCCGGGCTGGCGCTGGAGGTGGCGGACCGGGCCTACGTGATGGTCGTCGGTGACGTCGTGACCTCCGGCAACAGCGCCGACCTCGACGAGAACCGGCTGCTGGAGACCTACCTGGCCTGACGCGACCTCAGGTGGCCAGGTGGGAACGGCCGGGCCGGCGGTGATCCCGCCGGCCCGGCCGTTTCGTTCCTCGCTCTGCCTCAGAGGCGTTCGATGATGGTGACGTTGGCCTGGCCGCCGCCCTCGCACATCGTCTGCAGGCCGTAGCGGCCGCCGGTGCGCTCCAGGTGGTTGAGCAGCGTCGTCATCAGCCGCGCGCCGGTCGCGCCGAGCGGGTGGCCCAGCGCGATCGCCCCGCCGTTGGGGTTGACCCTGGCCGGGTCGAAGCCGGTCTCCTTCAGCCAGGCGAGCACCACGGGCGCGAACGCCTCGTTGATCTCGACGGCGTCGATGTCGTCCGGCGTCATCTTGGCCCGCCGCAGTGCCCGCTCCGTCGCGGGGATCGGGGCGGACAGCATCATGATCGGATCGTCGGCCATCACGCTCATGTGGTGGATGCGCGCCCGGGGGGTCAGCCCGAGGTGCTTCACCGCGCGCTCGCCGGCGATCAGCAGGGCCGCGGAGCCGTCGCTGATCTGGCTCGCGCAGGCCGCGGTGATGCGCCCGCCGGGCAGCAGCGTGGGCAGCGACCTGATCTTCTCCCAGTTCGGCTCGCGCGGGCCGTCGTCGGCGCCGACGCCGTCGAGCGGCGCGATCTCCGGTTCGAAGAGCTTGTCGGCGTTCGCCCGCAGCGCCCGCTCGTGCGACTCGACGGCGAACTCCTCCATCTGCTCGCGGGAGATGTCCCAGTGGGTGGCCATCATCTCCGCGCCCCGGAACTGGCTGACCTCGCCGTCCCCGAACCGGCCGGTCCACGCCGGCGAGGTGGAGAACGGGTCGTCGAAGCCGAGCGCCCGGCCCGCGTTCGCCGCCGACATCAGCGGCACCATGCTCATGTTCTGCACGCCGCCGGCGACGACGAGGTCCATCGTGCCGCTCATCACGGCCTGCGCGGCGAAGTGCACGGCCTGCTGGGCCGACCCGCACTGCCGGTCGATCGTCACTCCCGGCACGTGCAGCGGGAACCCCGCCGCGAGCCAGCAGGTGCGGGCGATGTCGAACGACTGCGGACCCACCGAGTCCACGTTGCCGAACACGACGTCGTCGACGAGTCCCGGGTCGATCCCGGTCCGCTCGACCAGGGCGCGGATGCTGTGGGCGCCGAGGTCGGCGGGATGGACGGTGCTCAGCGGCCCGCCCCGCTTGGTCACCGGGGTACGGACGGCATCGATGATGAAAGCTTCAGCCATGCCGGGAGGCTACGAGCGCGGCGTTATCCCGGCGTGCGCCGGATGACTGCCCGGCGTTACCCGGCCCGTGCGACCCCGCCGTCAGAAGGGCAGGCCGCCGCGCTCGACGAGTTGCCGGGCGATGACGTCGCGCTGGATCTCGTTGGTGCCCTCGCCCACGATCATCAGCGGGGCGTCGCGGAAGTAGCGCTCGACGTCGAACTCGGTGGAGTAGCCGTAGCCGCCGTGCACCCGGATCGCGTTGAGGGCGATCTCCATCGCGACCTCCGAGCAGAACAGCTTCGCCATGCCCGCCTCCATGTCGCTGCGCTCACCCGAGTCGTAGCGCTCGGCCGCGTACAGCAGCAGACGTCGGGCGGCGGTCAGCTTGGTGCCCATCTCGGCGAGGTGGTTGCCGACGGCCTGGTGCCGCCAGATCGGCCTGCCGAACGACTCCCGCTGCTGGGCGTAGGCGAGCGCGTCGTCGAACGCGGCCCTGGCCACCCCGGTCGCCCGCGCCGCCACCTGGATGCGGCCGATCTCCAGGCCGCGCATCATCTGCGTGAACCCGGCGCCCTCCACGCCGCCGAGCAGCGCGTCCGCCGGGACCCGCGCGCCGTCGAAGACCACCTCACAGCTCTCCACGCCCTTGTAGCCGAGCTTGGGCAGGTCGGCGGT
Source organism: Nonomuraea sp. NPDC054003 (assembly GCF_055585125.1). Classification (NCBI taxonomy): domain Bacteria; kingdom Bacillati; phylum Actinomycetota; class Actinomycetes; order Streptosporangiales; family Streptosporangiaceae; genus Nonomuraea; species Nonomuraea sp. NPDC054003. The sequence goes on along the minus strand of NZ_JBVJKR010000007.1, from coordinate 337,105 downwards.
GACGGTGACCCCTGGCACCTTCTCCACCAGCAGGACGGAAAAGCCGCGGTGCCGGGGCTCGGCCGCGGGGTCGGTCTTGCACAGCAGCGCCACCAGACCCGACATGCGGGCGTTGCTGATCCAGGTCTTGGTGCCGTCGATCACGTACCCGTCGCCGTCACGCCTGGCCACGGTGCGCATCGCCTGCAGGTCGGAGCCGCCGCCGGGCTCGGTGAGCGCCATCGTGGCGCGCAGCTCGCCCGTCGCCATCCGCGGCAGGTAGCGGTCCTTCTGCTCCTGGGTGCCGTACGCGAGGATGAGCCTGGCCACCACGGTGTGCCCGCCCATGGCCCCGGCGAGGCTCATCCATCCTCGTGCCAGCTCCTCGGTGATCATCGCGAAGCACGGGGTGGAGACCTGGACGTCGCCGTACGGCTCGGGGATGGCGAGACCGTAGACGCCCATCCGCTTCATCTGGTCGATGAGATCGCCCGGATAGGCGTTGGCGTGCTCCAGCTCCCTCGCGACCGGCCGTACCTCGCGGTCGACGAAGTCGCGCACCGCCTCGACCATGGCCGTCTCTTCGGCGTTCAACGTCATCGGAACTCCTTCGCCGCCCGTGGGGCCGGTCAGATGATCTTCTTGTCGGCGAGGTCGGCGATCTCCCCCGGTGAGCGGCCCAGCTCGGCGAGGACGGCGGCGGTGTGCTCGCCGACGGCCGGCACCGGGTCCATCCGCGGCTCCTCGTCGCCGAGGGAGATCGGGGGGAGCAGCGCGCGGATGGCGCCGCCGGGGGTGTCGACGTCCCGCCACCGCTTGCGCTCCCGCAGCACCGGGTGGTCCAGGAAGTCGCCGACCGTGTTGACGCCGGCGTTCGCGATCCCGGCCCGGTCGAGCAGGGCGGAGGCCTCGGCCGCGCCGAAAGCGGCGAAGCGGGCGTCCACGATCGCCTCCAGGGCGTCGCGGTTGGCCACGCGCAGCGTGTTGGTGGCGAAGCGCGTGTCGGTGGCGAGCTCGGGCGCGCCGAGGAACTCCGCGCAGAACCGCACCCACTCGGTCTCGTTCTGGATCGAGATCAGGACCGTGCGCCCGTCTCCTGCGGTGAACGGCCCGTACGGGGCGATGGTGGCGTGCCGGGCGCCCGCGCGCGGTTGCTGGCGGCCGCTCCCGGCGGTGTAGTGGGCCGGCTGGCCCATCCACTCGGCCAGGGCCTCGAACAGCGAGACCTCCAGGGTGGCGCCCTCGCCCGTGAGCCGCCGCTGGTAGAGGGCGGCGAGGACGGCGCTGAAGCCGTACATCCCGGCGGCGATGTCGGCGACCGAGATGCCGACCCGCGCGGGCTCGTCCGCCGACCCGGTCAGCGAGACCAGGCCGGCCTCGCACTGGGCGAGCAGGTCGTACGCCTTGCGGCCGGCCCACGGGCCGTCGCTGCCCCACCCGGTGATGCCGAGCACGATCTTGCGGGGGTCCCGTGCCCGCACGGCGGCGGCCGACAGGCCGAGCCGGTCGGCCGCGCCCGGCCCGAGGTTCTGCACCAGCACGTCGGACCGGCCGACCAGCTCGTGCAGGATCTCCCGGCCGCGCGGCGACTTCACGTCCAGCGTCACCGATTCTTTGGAACGGTTGAGCCAGACGAAGTAGCTGGACTGTCCGTTGATCGACTCGTCGTAGCGCCGGGCGAAGTCGCCGGAGCCGGGCCGCTCGATCTTGATCACCCGGGCGCCGAGGTCGGCGAGCTGGCGCGTCGCGAACGGCGCGGCCACCGCGTGTTCGAGCGCGACCACGGTGATCCCTGTAAGTGGCAGCACGTCTCCCCTTTCGTCCCGATATAAAATATATTATTGATGCTCGAATCACCAGATGTCTCATGAATCTCGTAGCTGAGCAGGACTTCCCTCCGCACACGGGAGCGCGAAACTCTATAGAGACCGGCCGGCACCTGGCTCCATGAACGGGCTAGGCGGGGTCCTGCTCGCCCGCCGCGCGCTTGTCGAACTGCCTGGCCAGCAGATCCCCGGCGTTGGCGATGTGATCGTGCATCGCCGCCCGCGCCGCCTCCGCGTCCCGGGCGCGCAGGCCCTCCAGGATCTTCGAATGGTCGTGCAGGGTGGCCTGCGGCCACCCCTCGATCTCGGAGTAGAAGCGGGTGGGGATGTACCGCCCGGTCAGGGTCAGCACCCACGTGATCTTGCGGGCGTCCGCGACCAGGTTGATCAGGCGGTGGAAGGCGTGGTTCTTCTCCTCCAGCAGCGCCAGGTCCTTGCGGTACGCCGCCGCGAGCAGCTCGTGATGCAGGGCGTCGAGCTCGTCGAGCTCGTCAGGGGTCGCCCGGACCGCCGCCCGGGCGGCCAGCTCCCCCGAGATCAGCGCGTGCGCCTCGAACAGGTCGCGGATGTCCTGCCCCGTCAGCCGCGCCACCTGGAACCCACGCCGGGGCAGCAGCTCCAGGAAGCCCTCCACGCGCAGCACGTGCAGCGCCTCGCGGGCCGGGGTGGCGGAGATGCTCAGCGCCTGGCCGACCGCCTCAGGCCGGACGGAGTCGCCCGGGCGCCACTGCCCCGACATGATCATGCTTCGCACGTAGGCGGCGGCGTCGTCGCTGAGCTGCGGCCGCCCCGCCTCTGCCGCCCTGGCGCCCATCGCACCACCTCTCGTCTCGGCTCCCCCGGCGCGTGTCGCGCTGAAGATCCTAGACGCGCAGCATCCCGCACGACACCCCGATCGGCTATATTATCCGGCCGATCCGAGCGGATACGGTCGCCGTACCAGGGGTTTCGTCTCTATAGAAGCAGCCACCCGGTGCCGGCGCCAGGGTGCTCCATCCGCCTACAGCGGCGCCTGCTGGACGAGGACGACGACGCCCGTCACCAGGACGAACCAGCCGAACCCGCTGCGCAGCCGGTCGGCGTCGAGGCGGCCCGCGAGGGCGCCGCCGACGAGCCCGCCGGCCACGGCCGCCGCGGTCACCGACAGCGCCAGGGACCAGTCGACGGGCGTGGAGTGCAGGTATCCGGCCAGGCCGGCCAGCGACTTCATGGCGATGACGACCAGTGAGGTGCCCACCGCCGCGCCCATGGGCAGGCCGCCGAGCAGCACCAGCGCGGGCACGACCAGGAAGCCGCCGCCCGCGCCGACGAGCCCGGTCACCAGGCCGACCACGGCGCCTTCGGCGACCACGTGCGGGACGGGCAGCTCTCGCGGGACCGCACGGGTGACACGACGGCCACGGATCATGGCGACGGCGGTGGCGAGCATCATGGCCGCGAAGGCCACCATGAGCAGCGTCTCGGGCAGGTGCGGGCCGATCAGGCCGCCCCCGTACGCGCCCGCCATGCCCGCGGCGCCGAAGATCAGCCCGGTGCGCCAGCGGACGCGCCCGGCCCTGGCGTGGCCGACGGCGCTGACGGCGCTGGTGACGGCCACGACGAACAGCGACATGGCGATGGCCTGCTTGACCGGCACACCTGCCAGGTAGACCAGCAGGGGAACGGTGAGGATGGACCCTCCGCCGCCGAAGAGTCCGAGCGTCATGCCCACCACGACGGCGGCGGCGAGAGTCAAGGCGATCACAGATACCCCCGGGGGTATGTAAAGGACATGAGAAAGCGCCTGGTCAAGGGGCCGAAGGCCCGCGCAGACGGGCGACGGCGGCTTCGACGTCCACCTCGCCGGCGCGGTTGTAGGGCAGTTTGGCCAGCAGCATGCCCATGGCGCAGGTGTCGGTGAGCGCCGCGACCGTCAGGCCCGCGCCGACGAACGCGGCGACGAACACGGCGGCCGGGACCCACAGGCTGGTCACGGCCGAGACGAGCACGATGCTCCCGGCGACGAGCCGGACCTGCCGCTCCAGCGGCCAGCGCGGCCGGCCGCGGTTGACGGGTGCTCCGGAGGCGATCCAGGCGTTCATGCCGCCGTCCAGCACCGCCACGCCGGGCAGTCCGGCCTCGCTGAGCGCTTTGCGGGCCCGCTCGGCCCGGCCGCCGGACTGGCAGACGAGCACCATGCGGCCGCCGGCGTCCTGGACGATGCGTCGCAGGTGGGCGTCCACCTGGTCGAGCGGCAGGTTGACGGCGCCGTCGATGTGGGCGGACTCGAACTCGGACGGGGTGCGGACGTCCACGACGAGGACGCCGGGGTCGGTCGTGATCAGTGCGCGGGCGGTGGCGGTGTCGATGTGGGACACGAAGGTTCTCTCCTGGGAAGGTTGTCAGGCGGTGTGGTGCTGGCGGAGGGCGTCGGCGACCTCGGCGATGCCCGCGCCGTTGAGCGCGACCGGCCGGTAGCCACGGCCGGCGAGGAAGCCGGCGGCGATGGCCGCGCGGCGCCCGGAGGCGCAGGCGACGAGTACGGGTCGCTCCGGGTCGAGCTCGGCGGGCACGCCCTGGACGAACAGGTCGGGCAGGAAGCGCTCCACCGTGCCCGGCAGCCGGACCTGCTCCCGCTCGCTGGGCATCCGGACGTCCAGCAGCTGCGCGCGCGGCTGGGCGAGCCGCTTGACGAAGACGTCGAGCCCGGCGAGCTCGTAGGTCTGCGTGGCGTCCGGGCCGGGATGCCGGACGACGCCCCGCACGGTGTCGATGCCGATCTGGGCGAGCTGCGTGACGGCTTCGGTGACGTCCTGGCCGGGCTCGGCGACCAGCGTGATCGGCTCGGCGTACGGCAGCAGCCAGCCGGTCCAGCTGCCGAAGTCCTCGTCCAGCTCGATGCCGGCCGAGCCGGGCAGCATGCCGCGGGCCTGCACCCCGCGCGGGCGGATGTCCACGACGTGGGAGCCCTCCGGCGCGGCGTCGAGCTCGGGGACGCGCACGGCGGGCATGGGCGGGGCGCCGAGCGTGTTGGCCGGGCCCATGTGCCGGTAGAAGGCCGGGATGGGCATGGGAGCGGTGAGCATGGCGTCGGCGAACTCCTCCGGGTCGTCGATGGCCAGCATCGGGTTGCCCTCGCGCTCGGCTCCGATGGTGGACGTCAACCGGCCGGCGCCGCTGGCGGTGCAGAACGAGCCCTCGCCATGGGTCGGGTACAGCCCGACGCCGGGGGGCAGCGCGGCCAGGCGGTGCAGCGAGCCGTGCTGCAGGCGGGCCAGGGAGCGGGCGCGCTCGGGGCCGAGCAGGTCGGGCCGGCCCGCCGAGGCGACCAGCAGGCTGCCGCCGGAGAAGAGCGCCACCGGCTCGCCGTCGACGAGCACCAGGTAGCTGGTGTGCTCGGGCGTGTGGCCGGGCGTGTGGATGGGCCGGAGGGTCAGGCCGGCGCCGCCGTCGATGTCCTCCAGGTGGAAGGCGGGCGTGTGCCGGTAGGCGGGCGTCGCGGCGGCCGGCAGCACCAGCTCGGCGCCGGTGCGCAGCGCGGCCTGCTCGCCGCCGGAGACGTAGTCGTTGTGGATGTGGGTTTCCAGCACGAACCGCAGCTCGACGTCGCGCTCGGCGGCGGCGTCCAGGAAGCGGCCGATGTCGCGCTGCGGGTCGACGAGGACGCCCTTGCCCTCGTACGTCAGCAGGTAGGTCTGGTCGCCCAGGCCGGGCGTCCGGAAAGAGGTGATGTCCATCGTGCGTCCATTCCCTCAAATACCCCTGGGGGTATAGGAGAGTCAGAAAAACGCGGCCACGACGTGGCCGCGGGTCTCAGGCGAGGGCGAGGAAGAGCTTCTCCAGCTCCGCCACGCTCATGGGCGGCTGGTCGCCGCGGTTCTGCGCGTCCTGGCAGTGCCGCAGACCGGAGGCGACGATCTTGAACCCGGCGCGGTCGAGCGCCTTGGAAACGGCGGCGAGCTGGGTGAGCACCTTCGTGCAGTCCTCCCCCGCCTCGATCATCGCGATCACCCCGGCGAGCTGGCCGTGCGCCCGCTTCAGTCGAGTCAGCGCGTCGCCCACCATGCTCTCGTTCAGCTCCATGACCGCAGCATACCCCTAGGGGTACCCTTCTCCGCAAATCGGGCTCGGGCACGTAGGTCCCGGGGGTCCTGGGAATAGGTCATCGAGGCCGGACTGTGTGACCTTCGGCCCTGGCCACCCGACTGTGACCAGCGAAGATGAGGGAGAGGTCGTGCGAGCCGGGAGAGATGGGTGAACCGATGACGCTGGCATCACCGGGGCTGACGTCGGAGGAGGCGGCCGTACGGCTGGACCGCGACGGGCCCAACCTGCTGCCCGCCAAGCCGCCCACGCCGCTGTGGCGGCGGGTGGCCGGGCAGCTCCGTGACCCGCTGATCGTCGTGCTGCTGGTGGCCACCGCGCTGACCGCGTTCACCGGCGACTGGACGGACATGACCGTCATCCTCCTGGTGATCGTCGTCAACACCGGCGTCGGCGTCACCCAGGAGGTGCGCGCCGACAGGGCCATAACCGCGCTGTCCACGCTCACCGCGCCCACGGCCCGGGTCGTCAGGGACGGCGCCCAGCGGGAGGTGCCCGCGGCCGAGGTCGTCCAGGGCGACGTGCTGGTGCTGGCCGAAGGCGACATCGTCCCGGCCGACGCCCGCCTGGGAGAGGCCGCGGCCCTGCTGATCGACGAGTCCGCGCTGACCGGCGAGTCGGTGCCGGTGGACAAGAACCCCGGTGACGAGATCGCCGCGGGCACGGTGGTGCTGCGCGGGCGCGGCCGGGGCGAGGTGAGCGCGACCGGCGCGGCCAGCGCGACCGGGCGGATCGCGGCGTTGATGGTGGCGGCGGCCGGGCTGACGCCCCTGCAGCGGCGGCTGGTCGGGGTGGGGCGGCTGCTGGCCGGGGTGACGGTGTTCCTGTGCGTGGTGGTCGGGGCGCTGGGCCTGGTGCGCGGGCAGCCGCTGGAGCTGATGGTGATCACCGCGATCAGCCTGGTGGTGGCGGCCGTGCCGGAGTCGCTGCCCGCCGTGGTCACTCTCAGCCTGGCGCTGGGTGCCCGGCGGATGGCCGCGCGGCGCGCCCTCGTACGCCGCCTGCACGCCGTCGAGACGCTCGGCTCGGTCACCGTCCTGGCCACCGACAAGACCGGCACCCTCACCGAGGGACAGATGGTCGTGCGCCGGCTGTGGACACCCGCCGCGCGCGCGGCGCTCACCGGGACCGGCTACGGGCCGGACGGGGAGGTCGAGGGCGACGCGGCGCCCGAGGCGTTCGCCGGCCTGCTGACGGCCGCCGCGCTGTGCAACGACGCGCGGCTGATCCGGGGCGACGGCGAGGAGTGGCGGGCCCTGGGCGACCCGACCGAGGCCGCGCTGCTGACCGCGGCCACCAAGCTCGGCCTGGACCGCGGCGAGCTGAACCGCCGTTATCCCCGCCTCGCCGAACGGCCCTTCGACAGCGCCCGCAAGCGGATGAGCACCCTGCACCGGCTGCCCGAGGGCCGGTCGAAGGTGATCTGCAAGGGCGCGCCTGAGGTGCTGCTGCGCGCGCCGGCCCTCGCCGACGACCGTGCGCTCCTGGACGACGCCGCCGCCGAGGCGGCGCGCCTCGCCCTCGAGGGTTACCGGGTCCTGGCCGTGGCCGAGGCCGACCTGCCCGGCATCCCCGAGGAGGTGCCGGAGGAAGGGCTGCGGCTCCTCGGCCTGGTCGCCATCCTCGACCCGCCCCGCCGGGCCGCCGCCGGCACCATGGCCGCCTGCCGCCGCGCCGGCATCCGGCCGATCCTGATCACCGGCGACCATCCGGGCACCGCCCGCGCCATCGCCACCGAACTCGGCATCATCACACCCGGCGAGCCGGTCGTCGACTGCCGCGCCCTCGCCACCTCCGACGGACACTCCGGCGCCTCCGTGTACGCGCGCGCCACCCCCGAGCAGAAGCTCGCCCTCATCGAGGACATGCGGGCGGACGGCGAGGTGGTCGCGATGACCGGCGACGGCGTCAACGACGGCCCCGCCCTGCGCCGCGCCGACATCGGCGTCGCCATGGGGGGACGCGGCACCGAGGTCGCCCGCCAGGCCGCGGATCTGGTCCTGGCCGACGACGACCTGGACACCGTGGTCGCCGCCGTCGACGAGGGCCGCCGCGTCTACGCCAACATCCGCCGCTTCCTGGTCTACGGCCTGTCCGGTGGTGCCACCGAGATCGCCGTCATGCTGATCGGCCCGGCGTTCGGGCTCGCGCTGCCGCTGCTGCCCGCCCAGATCCTCTGGGTCAACCTGCTCACCCACGGCCTGCCCGGCGTCGCGCTCGGCGGCGAGCCCGCCGAACCGGCCGCGATGCGCCGCCCGCCGCGCCCGCCGGACCAGAGCATCCTCGGCGCGGGCCTGTGGCAGCGGGTGATCCGCATCGCGGTCGTCCTGACCGTCGTCACGCTCGGCGTCGCCGTCTGGGCCCTGCACACCGGACGTCCCTGGCAGAGCATGGCGTTCTTCACCCTGGGCGCCGTCCAGCTCGGCGTCGCGCTCGGGTCCCGCGCGCGCCCCGGCTCCCTCGCCAACCCGGCGCTGCTGGTCGCCGTGGCCGGAGCGCTGCTGCTGCAGCTCGCCGGCCTGTACGTGCCGCTGCTCCGCGACCTGCTCAGCACCGAACCCCTCGCCGCCGGAGACCTGCTCGTCGTGACCGTGCTGTCGGTCCTCGGTTACGCCGCCGCCCGGCTGGACCGCATCCTGCACCGCGAGCCCGTGCCCGAAGCCGTCCGCTGACTGCCACCGGAGTCAGGGAAGGGCGAACCGCGCGGCGTGCCCGAAGGCGATGGCGGGCACCGTGTGGTGCGCGTCGTAGGGGGCTCGGCCTGAGCGCCGCGTCGCAGGACCTGCGCGGCGAGGAACGCCAGGTGATCTACGGCAGCCTGATCCACAAGCTCAAGCCGTTCGAGCTGTTCGAGAACCAGTATCTGGGGTCGGAGCTGCTCCGGCAGATCTTCGACGTGGACGAGATGCTGTACTTCGTGGCCCCGGGCTGGTACTCCCACACCGACCGCACCAACGCGATCGATCCGGGCGGCCACGCCACCGACGAGTGGCGGGTCGACTACCTCATCACCGAGCAGACACAGCCCGCGCCCCTGGGGAGCTCACTCGGCTGGCTGATCCAGATCGACGGCGACGCCCGCCGCAACGAGTTCCTCAACGCCGCGTGGGCCAAGGCGGTCCTGCCCGTACGGCCCGGACGCGATAGCGCCGCACTGGAGTGGCTCCGGCAGGCGAACGTCGAGGGAGAGGCGGCACTCGACCTCCCGTACGAGTTCCAGGAAGGCGACCCCCCGGCCTATCAGGGCAAGAAGGTGGGAGAAGTCCTGGACATCCTCGCGTCCCAGTTGCAGCAGTCCAACACGCTCATCGGCAACACCCTCGCCGCGGAGGAGGTCTTCGAGACCGGTTTCGACCTCCTCGCCGGCGGCTTCCGCCGGCGAAGCCGTACGAGGTCTTCGACCAGTGGGTCGAGGTGCTGCCCACCGACCAGGTGGTGGCGGTGGAGGTGCAGTACGACCCGAAGACCGGTCAGCAGTTGTGACCGGCCGGGTCACCTGTCGTCCGCCGCCGAGGGCCGGACGACCGCCACCGGGCAGGTGACGTGGTTCAGCACGCCGCGGCTGACCGAGCCGAGCACGGCCGAGGCGAAGCCGCCCATGCCACGCGAGCCCACCACGACCAGATCGGCCGAAGCCGAGGCCTTCATGAGGGCGGCGACGGGATGCTCGCACACCTGCTCGTCGGTGATCTCGACGTCCGGGTTCTCCTCCCGCCACGGCGTCACCGCTTCGCGGGCCTCGCGCTGCTGCTCCTCGAACGCGCTGTCCAGGACACCGACGTAGGCGGCGGCGTACGGCACGGACATCGGCACCTGCCAGGCGAACACCGCGTGGACACGGGCCCGGCGGGCGCGCGCCTGCTCGATGGCGTACCTCATCGCCGTCCGCGAGCACTTCGAGCCGTCGTAGCCGACCACGACCCGCCCGTACGTCGCCTCGGCCCTGCCGCGCACGACGACGACGGGCACGGCGGCGTATCCCGCCACGGCCGCGCTGACCGAGCCGAGCAACATCGCGGCGAAGCCGCCCCGTCCCCGGCTGCCCAGGACCACGCACTCGGCCGAGGCCGACTCGGTGATCAGCTGCTCGACGACGTTGCCGCTCCGCACCTCCGTGGTCACCTCCACGTCTGACGCCACCTCGTGTGCCCGGGCGGCGGCGGCCCGCAGCGCATCGGCGCCGTACCGCGACTCGGCCTCGTCCAGGACGAGCGGCCAGTGCTCGTGCACGTGCACGAGGTGGAGCGAGCGCCCGCGGCGGTGCGCGTCGGCGGCCGCCCACTCGACGGCCGCGGTCGCCGGTACGGAACCGTCCACTCCGGCCATGATCTTTCCCGCCATGACACGCCCTCCCCTTCAGCCGGCCACCGTGCTGCCCCTCTCCGTATCTCCCCAGGTTGATGCGGTTGATTCCGTCCCAAGGGCCGCCCCGCGGATTGCCTTCTCCAGACCCCCGCCACGCACGTTCTGGGTATCAACCGCCCCTGGAAGGAGCCGGGAAGGCGATCCAGTGCGGGGGATGTGATCGATGAGCCAGGCGGAGCAGCCGGCCCAGGGCCGGGAGGTCGATCCGACTGAGCGGCTGGAGCTGCTGCTGCGTGATCTGCGCAGCGCCCGGTCCGGTCTGACCTCGCGGGAGGCGGCGCGGCGGCTGGTCCAGTACGGCCCGAACGAGCTCCACCGCCGTGGTGGTCATCGGTGGCCTGGGGAGCTGGTGCGGCAGTTCACCCACCCGCTGGCGCTGCTGCTCTGGGCGGCCGCGGCTCTGGCGTGGGTGGCGGGGATCATCCCGGTGGCGGTGGCGATCGTGGTGGTGATCGTCATCAACGCGGCGTTCGCGTTCGTCCAGGAGTTGCAGGCCGAGCGGGCGGTCGAGGCGCTGGCCGCGTACCTGCCGGTGCAGGCGAAAGTGCTGCGCGACGGGCGTCCGGCGGTGGTGCCCGCCGCCGAGCTGGTGCCCGGCGACGTCCTGGTGATCGACGAGGGGGACCGGATCTCGGCGGACGCCCGGTTGGTCGAGGGCGGCGTAGAGATCGACCTGTCGATGCTGACCGGCGAGGCCATGCCGGTGTTCCGCTCAGCGGAGCTGCTGGATACCGGAGTGAGCCTGCTGCGGGCTCGCGACCTGGTGTTCTCCGGGACGATGTGCACCGAGGGCCGGGCGCGGGCCGTGGTGTTCGCCACCGGGATGCGGACCGAGCTGGGGCGGATCGCGGCGCTGTCGGAACGCGTCCAGCGTGAGGAGAGCCCGCTGGAGCGGCAGGTCCGCAAGGTGGCGTGGCTGATCGCGGCGATCGCGGTGGTCACCGGTGCGGCCTTCATCCCGCTGGCGACCTTCGGCGCGCACCTGCCGGTGCCGGAGGCCGCGGTGTTCGCCGTGGGGCTGCTGGTGGGCAACGTGCCGGAGGGCCTGCTGCCGGTGATCACCCTGGCGCTGGCCCTGGGCGTGCGCGACCTGGCGCGGCGGGGAGCGGTGGTCAAGCGGCTGAGCGCGGTGGAGACGCTGGGGGCGACGGGGGTGATCTGCACCGACAAGACCGGCACGCTCACGGAGAACCGCATGCGCGTCACCGTGATCTGGACCGCCGCCGGGACCTACGAGCCGGAGGACGGCCCGGCGGCCGGGGACGCCCGAGACCCGGCGCTCGGAGGGCTGCTCTCCGTCATGGTGGCGTGCAACAACGCCCAGCGCGACCTCGCCGGGACCCTGACGGGCGACCCGACCGAGATGGCGATGCTCGCCGCCGCCGACCGGCTCGGCGCACCCGGCCGGTCCGGCGGGCGGCTGCGCCTGTTCCACTTCGACCCGGTGCTGAAGCGGATGTCGACCGTCGACGAACGTGACGGCGGCACGTGGGTGGACACCAAGGGAGCTCCCGAGACGGTCCTGCCGCTCTGCACCGCGATCATGGAAGGCGGCGAGGTCCGGCCTCTCACCGCGGCCCGGCGCCACGACGTCGAACAGGTCGTGGATGCCCACGCCCGCCGGGGCCTGCGCGTGCTCGCCCTGGCCGCACGCCGCCTCGATCCTGCAGGGCCCGCGCCCCGGGACCGTGCGGACGCCGAACGCGAACTGACCCTGCTGGGCCTGGTGGCGATGCACGACCCGCCGCGCGCCGAAGTCGCCGAGGCCGTCGCGTACTGCCATGCCGCCGGCATCCGCATCATCGTGGTCACCGGTGACCACGCGCTGACCGCGGCGGCGATCGCCCAGCAGGTGGGCATCGCCGGCGAGCACCCGGTGGTCGTCACCGGTGAGCGGCTCGACGCCATGAGCGAGCACGACCTCGACGCGCTGCTGCGCGAGCACCGTCAGCTGATCTTCGCGCGCAGCTCGCCCGAGGCCAAGCTGCGGATCGCCGATGCGCTGCGCGCCGAGGGGCACGTGGTGGCGATGACCGGCGACGGGGTCAACGACGCGCCGGCGCTGCGCCGCGCCGACATCGGCGTCGCCATGGGGCGTTCGGGCACCGACGTGGCCAAGGAAGCCGCCACGATGGTGCTCACCGACGACAACTTCGCCACCATCGTGGCCGCCATCAGGTCAGGCCGGCAGGTCTACGACAACATCCGCAAGTTCATCTGTTACATCTTCGCCCACACCACCCCCGAGATCGTCCCGTTTCTGGTGTTCGCCCTGGCGGGCGGGGCCGTCCCGCTCCCGCTCACGGTGCTGCAGCTGCTCGCCTTCGACGTCGGCACCGAGACCCTGCCCGCGCTCGCGCTCGGCCGCGAACCCGCCGAGCCCGGTCTCATGCGGCGCCCGCCGCGCGAGCGCTCGGAGAGCGTGATCCGCACCTCGATGCTGCTGCGCGCCTGGCTGTTCCTCGGCGTGATCTGCGCCGTCCTGTCCATGTCCGGGTTCTTCTACGTACTCCTGAAAGCCGGTTGGCACCCGGGCGATCCGACCGGTCCCGGGAGCCCGCTGCACCATGCCTACCGGCAGGCGACCACCATGACCTTCCTCGGCATGATCACGTGCCAGATCGGCACCGCGTTCGCGGCCCGCACCGAACGCGCCTCCCTGCGCTCGGTCGGCGTCACCTCCAACCCCTTGCTGCTGTGGGGCATCGCCTTCGAGCTGGCCCTGGCCGCCGTGCTCATCTACACCCCGCCGTTCCAGGCGCTGCTGGGCACCGCCGCCCTGACAGTGGACATGCTCGCCTTCGTGGCCCCGTTCCCGTTGATCGTCTGGGGCGCCGACGAGATCCGCCGGTGGCTGCTGCGCCGCCGGGAGGCCCAGCCGCTGTGATCGGCCTCGCGGCGGTTCCGTGAATGTGCCCTTGCCCAATGATGACCAGCGCCTTCGTAGGACAGTCACCGGCACGGGTTCATGATGGGAATGTGGGTTCAACCAGCAGATTCGACGCTTTTCGCGCGCTGGCCGAGCGTCGCGGGCGTCCGCGGATGCTGGATTCCCTGTCGGAGGCGGCGAGAGCCGGACAAGGATCCGCCGAGGAGCGGGCGCCCGAGGTGGCCCGGCGACTCGGCCTGCCGGCCGCGGCGGGGCTCGGACCGGCCACCTTCTACGCCGATCTGGCCGCTCCCCGCGGTCGCCGTCACGTCCGGGTCTGCACCGCCGCCGCCTGCTTCGCGGCCGGGTCGGGCCGCCACGTCCAGGAGGTGGAGGAGGCGCTCGGCGTCGCGGCGGACCACGTGGACGCGCAGGCGCGGGTCTCGCTGCAGAGCGTCCGGTGCCTCGGCTACTGCTACGCGGGCCCGGCCTGCCTCGACGGCGACACGCCGTGCACCGGCCCGGATCCGGCCGCCCAGCTCTCCGGCCGCGCGCGGGCCCACGCTCCCCCGATACCCGCCGCCGACGCCACCGGAGCTCCGGTGGTGCTGGCCGGCGTCGTCGGGAGAGAGGATCCCTGGGAGGTGTGGCCCCGCGTGGTGCGGACGCTCGCCCCGGACCGGGTCCTCGCCGAGGTGGCGGCCTCCGGGCTGCGCGGGCGCGGAGGAGCCGGCTTCCCGGTGGCCGCCAAGTGGGCCGCCGCCCAGGGCTCGCCCGACACCGTGGTGGTGGCCAACGGCGACGAGGGCGACCCGGGCTCGTACGCCGACCGGCTGCTGATGGAGGCCGATCCGGGACGGGTGCTGGAAGGGCTGGCGCTGGCTTGTCACGCGGCCGGAGGCCGCCGCGGCGTGGTGCTGGTCCGGTCGGAGTATCCGCGGGCGCTGGCCCGCATGCGGGCCGCGGTGGAGCGGGCACGCGCCGACGGGCATCTGGGACGGCGGATCCACGGCACCGGCGTCGATCTCGACATCGAGGTGGCCGAGGGCGCGGGCTCCTATGTCGCGGGCGAGGAGACCGCCCTCGTCGCGGGGCTCGAAGGCGGGCGTGGCTGCGCCCGGCCGCGCCCGCCGTACCCGACCAGGCAGGGTCTGTGGGACGCCCCGACCGTGGTGAACAACGTGGAGACGCTGGCCGCGGTCCCGTGGATCGTCCAGCGGGGCGGAGACGCCTACGCCGCGCGCGGCACGTCCTCGGAGACAGGCACGAAGCTGGTCTGCCTGTCCGAGCGGTTCGCCCGGCCGGGCTGCTACGAGGTCGAACTCGGCACGTCCGTGCTCGCGATCGTCGAGGAGCTGGGCGGCGGCCTGCGCGAGGGCTCGGAGCTGGCCGTGGTGCAGGTCGGCGGGCCTCTCGGCGGCTTCCTCGCCGCCGGCGAACTCGACGTGCCGCTGTCGGAGGCGGCCCTGGCCGGTCGCGGCGCGGCGCTCGGACACGCCGGGCTCGTCGCCTTCGACCAGCACGTCGAGCCCGAGGACGTGCTGCGGCACGTGTGGGAGTTCGCCGCCGCGGAGAGCTGCGGGGCGTGCTCGCCGTGCCGGGTGGGGTCCCGCCGGGGTCTGGAGATCGCCCGGACCGCCGCGCGGGCGGGCGACGAGTACGCGCGGCTGCTGCGCGTCATGGGCGAGGCCAGCCTGTGTGCTTTCGGACGTCGCGTGCCGGCGGCGGTGCGCAGCCTCGCCCGCGCCTACGGCGACCGGCTGGCGGGGTGGGACCGGTGAGGGTTCTGGTCGACGGGGTGACCGCGCACGTGGCGGACGGCGCCTCGATGCTCGACGCCGTGCGCGCGGCCGGCGGCGAGCTGCCCACGTTGTGCGACGACGACCGGCTGACCTCGGTGGGCTCCTGCCGCACCTGCCTGGTCAGATCCGGCGGCTCGGTGGTGGCCGCCTGCGTCACTCCGGCCGCCGACGGCGCCCGCATCGAGGTCGCCGCCGAGGATCTGCGGACGTCGCGCCGCGAGGCGGTCGAACTGATCGTCTCGGCGCTGCCGCCGTACGCTCTCGACGGCGGCAGCGAGCTGGCCACACTCTGTCACTCGCTGGGGATAGCCCCGGACCTGGCCCGGGGAACCGGCGGCCGGGGACGTGACGACAGCCACCCGTACGTCCACCTCGACCGCGACCTGTGCATCGCCTGCGGCCGGTGCGTGCGCATGTGCGCCGAGGTGCAGGGCACCTTCGCCCTCACCCTGACCGGACGGGGCTCCGACACGGTGGTGGCGCCCGGCACGGGAGGGCCGTGGGCGGAGTCCGACTGCGTCTCCTGCGGCGGCTGCGTCGACACCTGCCCCACCGGGGCGCTCACCGAGCCCGGCCTGCCCGGCGGCGGCCGAGCGCCGGAGGCGGCCCGCACCCGCACCACGTGCGGCTACTGCGGGGTGGGCTGCTCGCTGGACGTGCTCACGCGCGACGGCGAGGTGATCGCGGTGTCGCCCGCCCACGACGGCCCGGTCAACCGCGGGCACGCGTGCGTCAAAGGACGTTTCGCCCACGGCTTCCTCCGCTCGCCCGAGCGTCTCACCGGGCCGCTGCTGCGCCACGCCGGCCGGCTGCGGCCGGTGAGCTGGCGCGAGGCGCTCGACCACGTCGCCCGGGGGCTACGGGCCGCGGTCGCCGCGGGCGGCCCCGGCGCGGTGGCGGCGATCTCCTCGGCCAGGGCGACCAACGAGGAGAACTACCTGCTCCAGAAGTTCATGCGGGTCGTGATCGGCACCAGCAACGTCGACAACTGCTCAAGGCTGTGCCACTCCCCCTCGGCCGCCGGGCTGACCGCGACGTTCGGCCTGTCCGGCGGCACCGACGGCTTCGAAGACGTGGAGACCGCGGACTGCCTGCTGCTGGTGGGCGCCAACCCGGCCGAGGCGCATCCGGTGGTCGGCGCGCGGCTGCTCCAGCGGACCCTGCGCGGGGCGCGGCTCGTCGTGGCGGACCCCCGGGCGGTCGGCCTGGCCCGCTACGCCGATGTGCACCTGCGGCCCCGGCCCGGCACCAACGTCGCGCTCTTCCACGGGCTGGCCCACGTCTTGCTCGCCGAGGGCCTGGTCGACGAGGAGTTCCTGCGCCATCGGGCGAGCGGCCTGCCCGAGCTCACCGCGCTGCTGGAGGACTACTCGCCGGAGCGGGCCGCCGCCGTCACCGGCGTCCCCGCCGGCGACATCGTCGCGGCCGCCCGCCTCTTCGGCCGGGCGGAGCGGCCGGCGATCGTCTACGGGCTGGGCGTCACCGAGCACCTGCACGGCACCGACGGCGTGCGCACCCTGTCCAACCTCGCGATCCTGCGCGGAGCGGTCGGGACCGGCCGCGGCTTCGGGGTGAACCCGCTGCGCGGCCAGAACAACGTCCAGGGCGCTTCCGACATGGGCGCGCTGCCGGACCTCCTGCCCGGGTACGGGAAGGTGACCGACCCCGCCGCGCGGGCCAGGGCCGAGGAGGTGTGGGGCGCCCCGGTTCCCCCGCGGCCGGGGCTGCGCATCCCGCAGATGTTCGCCGCCGCCCGGTCGGGAGAGCTCCGCGCGCTGTGGGTCATCGGCGAGGACGTCTGCGCCACCGATCCCGACAGCACCCTCGTCGCCGAGGCGCTCGACGCCTGCCCGCTCGTCGTCTGCAGCGAGCTGTTCCTGTCCGAGACCGCCCGCAGGGCCGACGTCGTGTTCCCGGTCGCGTCCTGGCTGGAGAAGGAAGGCACCTTCGTCAACTTCGACCGCCGCTTCCAGCGGGTGCGCGCCGCCCTCCGCCCGCCGGAAGGGGTGCTCACCGATTTCGAGGTCATCCACGCGCTCGCCGCGACGCTCGGCGCCGACCTGGGGTGCCCCACCCCGGCTGACGCTCTGGACGAGTGCGCCCGTCTGGTCCCCGCCTTCGCGGGGCTGTCGCACGTACGGCTCGACCGCGAAGGCGCGGTCTGCTGGCCGTGCCCGGACCCCGACCGGCCCGGCGAGTCCTCGCTCTACCGGGAACGGTTCGCGACCCCCGACGGGCTCGCCCACCTCAGCGCCGCGCCCTATCTGCCGCCGGGCGAGCAGCCCGACGACCGTTACCCTCTGGTCCTGGTCACCGGACGGCGCTGGGCGCACTACAACTCCGGCGGGATGACCCGTCGTACGGACAATCTGCGGCTCGACCCCGTCGACCGGGTCGACGTCCATCCGGACGACGCGGCCCGGCACGGCCTGCGCGACGGCGACCGGGTCAGGGTGGAGAGCCGCCACGGCGGCGCCTCCCTGATCGCCCGCCTCAGCGACGACGTGGCTCCGGGCCAGGTCTTCTGCGCTTTCCACTTCCCCTCCAGCGGGGTCAACGCCCTCACCTCCGACCGGGCGGACACCGTGACCTCCTGCCCTGAATACAAGGTCACCGCCGTGCGGCTGACGGCGCTGACGAAGGACACAGAACTTCTCCGGAGGCGGCGATGAGCGATGGATACGCCGGTCGGCCCGTACTGGTCGGCTACGACGACTCGCCGGGGAGCCACCAGGCGCTGAGCTGGGCGCTCGACGCGGCGCGCATCCGAGGGCTGCCGGTGCTGGTCTGCCATGCCCTGCACTGGCCCTACGCCTTCCGGCCCGTCACCCACGAGATCATGGCGCAGATCGAGCACGTCGCCCTGACCGTCGTGGAGGAGGGCGTCCGCCGTGCCCGGGAGCTGGCTCCCGACGTGAATGTCCTGCAACTGCTCGGCAAGGGCACGCCGGCGGCGGTGATCCTGGAGGCCGGGCGCGACGCGGAGCTGACGGTGCTCGGGTCCCGCGGGCAGGGCGGGTTCGACAGCTTGCAGGTGGGGTCGGCCGCCGTGCAGGTGCCCGCGCACAGCGCGCGGCCGGTCGTCATCGTACGGCCCGTCCCGCCGCCGAGCAGCCCGGAGGTCCGGATCGTGGTCGGGCTCGACGGCTCGCCCCCGAGCCTGGCGGCCTTCGACTTCGCCCTGGACGAGGCCGCCCTGCGCGGCGGCACGGTGCAGGCACTCTGCTGCTGGACCGAGTGCGGCTCGTCGGCCTGGCAGGATCCGCTGCCCTTCGTGGATTCGCACGCGCTGCGCAGGGGGGCGGAGGCCCGCTTCCGCGAGGTCGCGTCGGAGCTGGCCCGCAGGCACCCCGAGGTGCCGGTCATGACCGCCTTCGTGGCCGAGCGACCCCAGCGCGCACTGATCGAGACGGCCCAGGACGCGACGCTCCTCGTGCTGGGGAGCCGCGGCAACGAGTCACCCGCCTGCCTGCTGCTGGGACCGGTGACCCAGACCGCGCTGCGCGAGGCCAGGTGCCCGGTCGCGGTGGTCCCACCGGCCCCGTGACCCTGCCGTCACCTGGGGTATCTGTCAGGCACGCTGCCTGGCCGTACGGCTCGCGCTGACGCCCTGACCTGCGGAGGCGTTCACCGAGGCCGGGTGACGAGGTCGCTCAGGGCCGCTGCCAGGCGGTCGACGTCGTCGGTGGAGGTGAACAGGGCGGGGGTGACCCTGACGGCGTCGCCGCCGCTCATGCCGCTGCGGGCGACGGTGAAGATCCGGTGCTTGGTCATGAGCTCGTCCGCGATCGCGACGTTGTCAGCCTCCGAGTCGCGGCCGGGCAGCCGGAACGCGGTGATGCCGCCGTACATGCCGGGCTCGTCCGGGGTGAGGACCCGCGCGCCGAGCTCGTGCGCCCGGCGGACCCAGCGGTCGCGCAGGAAACGCAGGCGGGCCTGCTTGACCTTCGCGCCCAGGGTCTCGTGGAAGTCCAGGGCGGCGTCCGCGGTCAGGAACGGGGCCACGTTCATGGTGCCCGAGTGCACCCGTGAGCGGATGTCGGACGCCGGGTAGGTCTCGTCGTCGTACAGAAGATCGATGTCGGCCAGGCGATCCGCGCGGATGTAGAGGAACCCCGCGCCCAGCGGCACGCCCATCCACTTGTGCAGCGAGAACACCCCGAAGTCGGCGTCGAGGTCGGCGATGCTGAAGTCGAGCTGGCCCCAGGAGTGGGCGGCGTCCACGATCACGTCCACGCCGCGCTCACGCGCCATGGCCATGATCTGGCGTACCGGGGTGACCAGGCCGGTGCGGTTGTTCATGTGGCTGAGCAGGAGGAGCCGCACCTTCGGGTGCAGGCGCAGGGCTCGCTCGTAGGTGTCGAGCACCGCCTGACGGGTGGCGGGCTCGGGCATGACGATGCGCTCGACGGTGACGCCGCGCCGGGCTCGCAGCCAGTTCATGGCGTACTGCCCGCTGTGGTAGTCGAGGTCGGCGTACATGACGGCGTCGCCCGGGCGCAGGCGGCGGTAGCCGGAGATCAGGTTCTGCAGGGCCTCGGTGCCGCCCCGGGTGAGCGCGATCTCGTTCCTCGTCACGCCGAGCAGGGCGGCGATCCGGTCGCGGACCTCGTCGGCCCGCGGCTTGTAGGTGGTCCGCAGCAGGTGGGAGCTGTGCTGGTTGAGATGGTCGACGTTGTGGTGGTACGCCCGCCGGACCGGCTCCGGCATGACCCCGTAGTAGCCGTTCTCCAGGTTCACGAAGTCCGGGCTCACCCGGAACTGCCGCGCGACGGTCGCCCAGAAGCGCTCGTCGCGCGCGAGCCGCTCGGGGGCGACGCCGGTCGGCACGGCCAGGGTCGCCGGCGCGTACGCGCGCTCCCGGTCATAGGGGCATGCCACGGCACCGACCGCCATGGCGCCGAAGCCGGCGACGATCCGTCGTCTGGACAGGGCCATGGCGCACTCCTGATATCAGCGGGAATTGACGGACGGCGGACGAGAAGGACCGCCGCGCTGTCCAGTGTGGCCGATATTCGGGTGGACAGGGCAAACCTTCGGCGCCGTGTCGCGCAGATAAGACGAATGACCGGTCGCTCTCGGCGAGAAAGCCCGCCATAACCTGTGACCGGCGGTAGCTTTACCGGAAAGTTTGCTCCTGCCGAGCGCGCCCGGCCGCCTTCCGGGCACTATTTCAGGTGATGTCAGCGACACGGACGACCCTTTCGCGCCGCCCGGCCGGATCTCGCGCCGGGCGGCTCGTGTCGCACGCGCTGCTGGCGGTCGTCTGGCTGATCGTCGCGGTCTTCGCCCACGGCGGCGCCTGCGCCGCCCTGGAGCTGTCGGAGCAGGCCAGCCACAGCGCCCAGCTCGGCGACGGCGGTCACGCCGCGGACCAGGGGCACGTCGCCGCAGCTCAGCACCGTGCGCACTGCTGGCATCACCAGCTGCCCGAGAGACACAGGCACAGCACGGAGCAGGACGGCTCGGCGACCCATCCGGCCGGCCCGCCGACCGGCGCGCCCATGCCGGCCGCGATCGTCGTCTCCCCTCCCGCCGCCGTGGGCGGCACGGCCCCGGCGGCCGTGGCGGGCCGCCCCACGTCCTGTCAGGAAGATCTCTGTGTGATGCGCATATAGGACGCGCGGCCTTTTCATGAGCCGTCAACCGTCCATTCATTTCGGGGATCTCCATCATGTCATCGCAAGCTGTTTCCGCGCGCCTGAAAGAGGCGCCGTCCGGTAGATATTCGACGCTGCCGCTCTCGGTCGGCAATACGCCGTTGACTTTCATATCCGAGCCGTTCGTGCCGGGCGGCGGAGGATTCTGGGCCAAACTCGAAGGCTTCAACCCGGGCGGCATCAAGGACCGCCCGGCGCTGCACATGGTGCGCCGGGCACGGGCGCGCGGCGACCTCCAGCCGGGCGCGACCGTCGTCGAGTCGACCAGCGGCACGCTCGGGCTCGGCCTGGCGCTGGCCGGCATCGTCTTCGGCCATCCGGTCGTGCTCGTGGCCGACCCCGGCATGGAGCCGCTCATGTGCCGGCTGCTGGCTTCCTACGGGGTACGGCTGGAGATGGTCACCGAGCCCTGCGCCGTCGGCGGCTGGCAGCAGGCCCGCCGCGAACGGGTGCGGCAGCTCCTCGCGGAGAGCCCCGGCGCCTACTGTCCCGACCAGTACAACAACCCCGACAACGTGGACGCCTACGCCGGGCTGGCCCACGAACTGCTGAACCAGGTCCCCCAGATCGACACGCTGGTGTGCTCGGTCGGCACGGGCGGGCACAGCGCGGGCATCTCCAGCGTGCTGCGCCGCCACTTCCCCGGCCTGAGCCTCGTCGGCGTGGACACCGTGGGCTCGACCATCTTCGGCCAGCCCGCCAGGCCGCGGCTGATGCGCGGGCTCGGCTCCAGCATCTACCCGCGCAACGTCGCCTACGACGCCTTCGACGAGGTCCACTGGGTCGCCCCCGCCGAAGCGGTCTGGGCCTGCCGCACCCTGGCCGCCCTGCACTACGTCTCCGGCGGCTGGAGCACCGGCGCCGTCGCCCTCGTGGCCCGGTGGCTGGCCCGTGCGCAGCCCGGCCGGACCATCGTCGCGATCTTCCCGGACGGGCCGTGGCGTTACTGGGAGAGCATCTACGACGACGACTACTGCCGGGCCCACGGCCTGCTCGGCGCCGTCCCGGCCGGCGAGCCGGACCTGCTGCTCGCTCCGGACGAGCGGGAAGTCCACCGCTGGACGCGCTGCACAGGCGTGCGCGCCCCGCTGGCAGCCGGGCGATGAGGCGCACCCTGGCCGAGTTCCGCTCCTTCGACCGGCCCATCCAGCTCCTGCAGATCAACCAGGCGGGCATCAACCTCGGCTTCTACATGCTCATGCCCTACCTCGCCCAGCATCTGTCGACCGGAGCCGGTCTGGCCGCCTGGACGATCGGGCTCGTCCTGGGCCTGCGGAACCTGAGCCAGCAGGGCCTGTTCCTGATCGGCGGCACCCTGGCCGACCGGCTGGGCTACAAGCCGCTGATCATGCTGGGGTGCGCGCTCCGTACGATCGGGTTCGCCCTGTTCGGGCTGACCACTTCGCTGCCGTGGCTCCTCGTGGCGGCCGCCGTGACCGGAGTCGCCGGGGCGCTGTTCAACCCGGCGGCCCGCGCCTACCTGGCGTGCGAGGCGGGTGAGCGCAAGGTGGCCGCGTTCGCCGTGTTCAACGTGTTCTACCAGGGCGGCATCCTGCTCGGCCCGCTGGTCGGCATCGCCCTGCTGAACGCCGGTTTCGCCGCCGTGTGCCTGTCCGCCGCGGGGGTCTTCGCGGTGCTGACCGTCATGCAGGGCCTGTGGCTGCCGGCCCGGCGTGGGCCCGCCGGTGAGCAGCAGCCGGTGCTGAGCGACTGGCGGCGGGCGTTCGGCGACCGGGCCTTCGTCTCCTTCGCCGCGGCGATGATCGCCTCCTACGCGCTGTCGTTCCAGATGTACCTGGCGCTGCCGCTGGAGGTGGAGCGGGTCGGCGGCGGCGAGAGCGGCGTGATGGCGTTGTACGCGCTGTCGGCGCTGCTCGGCATCGCCGGGCAGGTACGGCTGACCGCCTGGTGCTCGGCCCGGTGGAGCCGGGGACAGGCGATCAGCCGGGGCCTGGCCCTCATGGGGGTCGCGTTCCTGCCCCCGGCGGCGACGGCGCACCTGGCCCTGCCCCCGGGCTGGGCGCTGCTGCCTCTGGTGGCGTGCACGCTGCTGCTCACCCTGGGGACGCTGGCCGCCTTCCCGTTCGAGATGGCCACCATCGCCGACCTGGCGGGAGACCGGCTGATCGGCACCTACTACGGCGTGTACAACCTGCTGTCCGGCATCGGGATCCTGGCCGGCAACCTGCTGGCGGGCGCCCTGGTCGACGCGGGCCG
Source organism: Nonomuraea sp. NPDC054003 (assembly GCF_055585125.1). NCBI lineage: Bacteria > Bacillati > Actinomycetota > Actinomycetes > Streptosporangiales > Streptosporangiaceae > Nonomuraea > Nonomuraea sp. NPDC054003. The sequence continues at coordinate 314,304 of NZ_JBVJKR010000007.1, read as the reverse complement.
CTCCAACGGCATGGCAGCTCTGCCGTGGGCGCTGCTGGCCGCCGCGGGATTGGCCTCCGCGGCGGCCGTCAGGCGGCTGGACCGGAGGGAGCGGCTACCGGTCGCCGGTCGGGTCCCGGCCGGCTGACCACGACCGCCGGCGGGGAGCGCCGGGCGGCCGGCCCGGACAGAGGGAAGCATTACCTCCGTTGTCACGTCGGATCACCGGTGGCTGGGCAGCATCTGGGGTGATGCGGTCCAGCCGGCCGTATCGGCTGGTTGGGGGGCCGGGACCGAAGATGAGCGACGAAGCGTGGGACGACCGCGAAACACCGAGCGTGCGCCGCCGCGAGATGCTCAGCCTGCCCGTCGCCCTGGCCTGTGGCTCGGCGGTGCTGACCGCGTGCGGGACGATCCGGCAAGCCGGCGGCGCCGCGACATCCACCCCTGCCCCCAGCACGGAGCAGACCCAAGAGGTGCCGGTCACGCCACCAGAAGACCTCATGCGCGAGCACGGGGTACTCAAACGCATCCTGCTGATCTACCGGGAGGGCATCCGGCGGATCAACGCCGGCGAGCCGGTGCCCGCCCAGCCCTTGCATGCCGGGGCCGGCATCATCCGCACCTTCATCGAGGAGTACCACGAGCAACTTGAAGAACGTTACGTCTTCCCGCGCCTGGTCAAGGCCGGCAAACTGACCGACACCGTGCCCATCCTGGTCCGGCAGCACCAGCGCGGCCGCGTGCTGACCGGCCGCATCCTGGACGTCACCGCCAAACCTGCCCCCCAGCGGGCCCGCCGGGACCTGACCGCCGACATGGCCGCCTTCATCCGCATGTACGAGCCCCACGAGGCACGCGAGGACACCGTGGTCTTCCCCGCCATGCGCGAGGTCATCCCGCCCAGGGAATTCACCGAGATGGCCGAGACCTTCGAAGACGAGGAGCACCGCCGTTTCGGCGCGGCCGGCTTCACCGGCGTCGTCGGGCAGGTGGCCGACATCGAGAAGACGCTCGGGATCTATGACCTGAACCAGTTCACGCCTCGCGTATGACCCTGCTGAGAGCGACATGCTCCGGCACAGGCAGGACTGAGTCGGCACGCCCGTGAGGGCGAACCCCCGTCGCAGTCGTCGTTCATGCCGGGTAGGCGTGGGTCTCGGTGGCCTTGACCGAGGCCCAGATCCGCTGGCCCGGGGTCAGGTCCAGGTCGGCCACGGCCGCGGGGGTGATGTCGGCGAACGCGGTGACGGGCCCGTCGAGGTGCACCCGGACGTTGTCGCCGTGCCGTTCGATGCCGTCGATGGTGGCCCGCCACAGGTTGCGCGGGCTGCCGTCCGGGCGGGAGCGGTAGAGCGCCACGGCGGCGGGCGGGAAGGCCACGAACGCGGGCCCGTCGAGCTGCTCGCAGGTGTGCAGCAGCAGCTCGCCGACCTTGACCCGGCCCGCGTCGGCGGTGCCGCGATACAGGTTGAGCCCGACCAGCCGGGCCACGTAGTCGGTGCGCGGACGCCGGGCGACCTCGCCCGGCGCGCCCTGCTGGACGATCGCGCCGTGCTCGATCACGATCAGCCGGTCGGCCAGCACCATCGCGTCGAGCGGGTCGTGAGTGACCAGGACCGTCGCGCCGTCGAAGTCGGCCAGGTGGCGGCGGAGCCGGGAGCGGACCTCCAGCCGGGTGTGGGCGTCGAGCGCGGCCAGCGGCTCGTCCAGCAGCAGCAGCTCCGGCCGCACGGCCAGCGCCCGCGCCAGCGCGACCCGCTGGGCCTGCCCGCCGGACAGCTGCGCCGGTCTGGCGCTCGCTCGGTCGGCCAGGCCGACCCGCTCCAGCAGGGCGGCGGCGGCACGGCGGGACTCGGCCTTGGAGACGCCCTGGCAGCGCGGCCCGAAGGCGACGTTGTCCAGCGCCGACAGATGGGGGAAGAGCAGGTAGTCCTGGAAGACCATGCCGATCGGGCGGCTCTCGGCGGGCAGACTGTGCAGCGGGCGGCCGCGCAGGCTGATCTGCCCGCCGGACATGCGGGTGAGCCCGGCCAGGGCGCGCAGCGCGGTGGTCTTGCCCGCGCCGTTGGGGCCGAGCAGCGCGACCACCTCCCCGGCGGCGACATGGAGGTCGAGGTCGAGGGTGAACGCGGGCCGGTTGACGACCAGGCGGGCGCGCAGAGTCATGGCGCGCTCACCCACCGGTCGCGCAGGCTGGCCAGGATGACCACGGAGACGGCCAGCAGCACGAGACTGAGCACGATCGCGGCCTCCGGCTCGGTCTCCAGGGCCAGGTAGACGGCCAGCGGCATGGTGCGGGTGGTGCCGGGGAAGTTGCCGGCGAACGTGATCGTCGCGCCGAACTCGCCCAGCGCCCGCGCCCAGCACAGCACCGCCCCTGCCACCACCCCCGGCATGACCATGGGCAGCGTCACCCGCCGGAACACCGTCCAGCGGGAGGCGCCGAGCGTGGCGGCGGCCTCCTCGAAGCGCCGGTCGGCGCCGCGCAACGCGCCCTCGACACTGATCACCAGGAACGGCATGGCGACGAACGCCTCGGCCACGATCACCCCCGCGGTGGTGAACGGCAGCGTGATCCCGAAGCTCGCCTCCAGCCACTGCCCGACCAGCCCGCGCCGCCCCAGCACCAGCAGCAACGCGACACCGCCGACCACCGGCGGCAGCACCAGCGGCACGGTGACCAGCGCCCGCACCAGCCTCCGGCCCGGGAACTCCACCCGGGCCAGCAGCCAGGCCAGCGGCACCCCGAGCAGCAGGCACACGACGGTGGCGACGGTGGCCGACACCAGCGACAGCCGCAGCGCCTCCAGCACCTGCGGCTCGGCCAGCCGCTCCAGCAGCGTCGGCCACGGGGCACGGATCAGCAGCCCGGCCAGCGGCAGCACCAGGAAGACCAGCCCCACCACGGCGGGCAGCACCAGCATCCACGGCAGCCGCCCGGAGACCTCACGGCGCGGGCCCGGCAGGTCGAGGCGCTCCGGCGCGGAAGAACTCATCCTTGATCAGGGCGCCTCGAAGCCGGCCTTGGTCAGCACGTCCCTGCCCTGCCGCGACAGCACCAGGTCGACGAACTGCCGGGCCGCCTCACCGGCCGGCGCCTTGGCCAGGGTGGCGATCGGATAGTCGTTGATCGCCTGGTCCGCTTCCGGGAACTCGATGCCGGTCACCTTGCCGTCCGAGGCGATCACGTCGGTCGCGTAGACCAGCGCCGCGTCCACCTCACCCAGCCGCACCTTGGTCAGCGTGGCCTTGACGTCCTGCTCCAGGGTGACGGGGGTGACCTTCAGCCCGGCCGCGTCCAGCGCCTTGGCGGCCGCCGCCCCGCACGGCACCTGCTCGGCGCAGAGCGCCACCTTCACCTCGGGGCCGGCCAGGTCCTTGAGCTCGTCCACCTGCGCGGGGTTGTCGGCGGGGACGGCGATCCGCAGCTTGTTGCGTACGAACGTGACCGGCGCACCGGCCAGCGCGGCGTCGGTGACGGTCTTCATCGTGGCCGGGCTCGCCGCCGCGAACACGTCGGCCGGGGCGCCCTGGACGAGCTGCTGGGCCAGCGTGGCGCTGGAGCCGAAGTTGAACCGGACCGTCGTGCCCGGATGCGCGGCCTCGAAGGCCTTGCCCAGCTCGGTGAACGTCCCGGTCAGCGACGCCGCCGCGAACACCGTCACCTCTTTCGCGTCGCCGCCGGCGGACGCCGCCTCCGAAGCGGAGGACGTGGCGCCGGAGCCGCACCCCGACAACCCCAGCGCGAGCGCGACGGGCAGGGCGACCGCCCACCGGGAAAGACGAAAGACCAAGGGGGCTCCTCACAAATGGCTGGCCACGCGCTCGTGACCGGGGATCTCCACGACGACGTTGGTGGACTTGATCACGGCGACCGCCACCACCCCCGGCTCCAGGCCCAGCTCGTCGGCGGCCTGGCGGCTCATCAGCGACACCACCCGGAACGGCCCCGCGGCGATCTCCACCTGCGCCATCACCGCGTCGCGGATCACCTCGGTGACGATCCCGCGGAAACGGTTGCGCGCCGACGTGCGGCCGCCGTCGCCGACCGACTCGACCTGGGCACGGGCGAAGGCGGCCAGATCGGCGCCGTTCACCCTCCGGTGGCCGTGCTCGTCGCGCTCCGCCCGCAGCCGGCCCGCGTCCACCCACCGGCGGACCGTGTCGGAGCTGACCCCGAGCAGCGCCGCGGCCTCACTGATCCGGAACGTCGTCACAGCCCTCACCATACCCTTCGCACATGCCAACCTGAATACCGGTCTTCCCCCGCAACAGCGGCGCTCCCTACGGATCTGCCATGGCATCCACGAGATCCCCGGCGTGACCGGGCCGGCGAGAACACCCGAGGAAGATCTGCCGCCCCTTGGCGAACCTCAGAGGCTGTCACGAACCCAACATGTCTACCTTGAGGGACAGACAGGGAGAAAGGGCGGCCATGACTGCTGGAGAACCCGGTCACTCAGGCGACTCCCGCTACCTGCCGATCGGAGACCACGGTCTCATCGGCGACCTGCGGACGGTCGCGCTCGTGGGCACCAACGGCACCATCGACTGGTACTGCTGCCCGCGCTTCGACGCGCCCAGCGTGTTCGCCGCGATCCTCGACGCCGACCGGGGCGGCTCGTTCGAGCTGGCCGCCGACACCCCGGCCAGGACCAAACAGTTCTACTTCCCCGACACCAACGTCCTCATCACCCGCTTCTTCGCGGACGACGGGGTGGGCGAGATCCAGGACTTCATGCCCATAGCGGACGACTCGCGCGAGGCCGACCGGCACCGGATGATCCGCCGGGTGTCCTGCGTCCGCGGCTCGCTCCCGTTCCGCGCCCGGGTCGCGCCCCGCTTCGACTACGCGAGGCAGCCGCACACCGTGATCCCGCAGGAGGATCGCGTGCTGTTCGAGTCGGCGTCGCTGTCGCTGTCCCTGACCGCCAGCGTGCCGATGGAGACCGACGGGCAGGACGCGTGGGCGAAGTTCGAGCTCAGCGAGGGAGAGCAGGCGGTGTTCGCGCTCGACCGGGTCGGCGGCGACCTGGCGGCGCGCGGCTGCCCGATCGCGGAGGCCGAGGACGAGTTCACCGCCACGGTCCGCTACTGGCGGCGCTGGCTGTCGTCCTCGCGCTACCGCGGCCGGTGGCGCGAGGTGGTCCACCGCTCGGCGCTCACGCTCAAGCTGCTCACCTACGCCCCGACCGGCGGGATCGTCGCCGCGCCGACGACCAGCCTGCCCGAGCAGCTCGGCGGCGAGCGCAACTGGGACTACCGCTACGTGTGGATCCGCGACGCCGCGTTCTGCGTGTACGCGCTGCTCAGGCTGGGCTTCACCAAGGAGGCGGAGGCCTTCATGGGCTTCCTGTCCACGCACGTGCCGCTCAGCAGCGACAGCGGCACCGGCCCGCTGCAGATCATGTACGGCATAGACGGGCGCAGCGACCTGCCCGAGCACGAACTCGGCCATCTGGAGGGCTATCGGGGCTCCGCCCCGGTGCGGATCGGCAACGCCGCCGCCGACCAGCTCCAGCTCGACATCTACGGAGCGCTCATCGACTCCATCTACCTCTACAACAAGTGGGGCGACCCGATCGCCAGCGACCGCTGGGACGAGCTCTGCACCCTGGTCGACTGGGTCTGCCTGCACTGGGACCAGCCCGACGAGGGCATCTGGGAGACCCGCGGCGGCCGTAAGAACTTCGTCTACTCACGGCTGATGTGCTGGGTGGCCATCGAGCGCGCCATGCGGGTGGCGATCCAGCGCGGGCTGCCCGCCGACATCCCGCGCTGGCGCGAGGCACGCGACGCGATCTACCAGGAGATCATGCGGCGCGGCTGGTCGGCCAAGCTGCGGGCGTTCGTCCAGCACTTCGACGAGGACGTGCTGGACGCCTCCCTGCTGATGATGCCGCTGGCCAAGTTCGTCTCCCCGACCGACCCCAAGTGGCTGTCCACCCTCGACGTGCTCGGCGACGGGCTGGTCTCCGACTCTCTGGTATACCGCTACGACCCCGCGGTCAGCTCCGACGGGTTGCGGGGCTCGGAGGGCACGTTCTCCATCTGCTCCTTCTGGTACGTCGAGGCCCTGGCCCGCGCCGGCCGCGTCGACGAGGCCCGCCTGGCCTTCGAGAAGATGCTCACGTACGCCAACCATCTGGGCCTGTACGCCGAGGAGATCGGCCACACCGGCGAGCAGCTCGGCAACTTCCCGCAGGCCATCACCCACCTCGCGCTCATCAGCGCGGCCTTCAACCTCGACCACGCCCTCGGCTGACGGCGAGGTCAGGCGGGCCGGCGGTCTTCGAGGGGGTTGGCGGCGATCCGCCCCGCGACGTCGTTCCCGACCGACGCGGCGGTGGCGCTGTCCGGCTTGCGCCTCGCCTGGTCCTCGAAGCACGCCAGGAACTCCGCGCCGAATCCCAGCCGGGGATGGCGGGCGAGCATCTCCGCCCTGGCCTCCGGCGAGAACTCCTCCGGCCGCCGTCCCACCACCTCCCAGCTCGTGGCGACCTGCAGCAGGTGGGACTCGGGGTCGGTGGCCGGGGACACGTCGTCGCGCATGTGCAGCACGATGATCTCGCCGACCCTGGCGGCCCGCTCCGCCGGCCAGCCGGCCGCCACGCCGAAGACCCAGGCCAGTTGTCCCCCGGCCTCCTCGAACGGCGCCCTGTGGCTGTCGAAAGGCTCCGTCAGCCCGATGTCGTGGAGCAGGGCCGAGACGTAGTAGAGCTCGTCGTCGAAGGCGATCCCGTGCGCCGTGCCGTACATCGTCCCCCAGAGGTAGGAGCGGACGCAGTGGTTGAGCAGCGCGGGCGAGTAGAAGCGCCTGGCCACCGACAGCGCCGCCGCGGCGGCGGGAGTCTCCGGGAACATGGGCCCAGCTTGTCATCCGGTCGTCAGGCCGCCGAGGTCCGGCCTCGGCCGCATGCGGCGGTCGGTACGCGATGCGGGGACCGCGCTGACCGAGCCCGCCCGGCCGATGGCCTATCTTGGCGGGTCGTCGACCTTGAGCTTGTCTCCCGTGTCGGAGACGAAGACGACCAGCAGCTTCGCCGGCCGCGTCCGGCTGGTGTTCTCCGTGAGCACATGGTGGGCGCCCGGCGGCTCGACCCAGTTCTCGCCCCGGCGGTACGTACGCACCGGCTCGCCGCCGAGCCGGCTGCGCACCGTGCCCTCGAGTACGTACGCGTAGACGAAAGCCTGGCCGTGCCGATGCGGCGCCGCGCGTGCGGCGGGCGGGAAGTCCACGATCGCCGAGGTGAACGTCTTGCCCTCGACGTTGGGCAGCGGCTGCTCCAGGAGGGGCGACAGCGTCTCGGACGGCGGCGCGGTCTCGAACGGTGATGGCCCGCATGACGGCTCCTCGCTCGTGGTGGAGACATCGAACAGGACGAACGTACAGGCGTTCCCCTCCCGGACCCGGCCCCGCCACGACGTGCCGCGCGGATCCGCGCGCGATGGCTCCGGGCCCCCTCCGCTCGACAGGCACTCCCGGCCGGTCGGTACAGTGGGATGAGGTGCGCCGGGAAGTCTGGTCGGCAAATGACCGACCCGTACCCGAATCCCGGAGCGCCTCATGACCAACCCTGTCCCGCCCCGCAAGCCTGCCCTGCTCGGCCGGGGGTCCTGGGGCGAGACACTGAGGATCGGCGCCATCCTCCGCAAGGAGACCGTCGGCGGGGCGTTGCTCCTGGTCGGCGCGGTGGTGGCGATGGTCTGGGCCAACTCCCCCTGGGCGGACGCCTACGAGACGCTGCGCGGCGTCACGTTCGGGCCCGAAGCGCTCCATCTGAACCTGAGCCTGGCCACCTGGGCCGCCGACGGCCTGCTGGCGATCTTCTTCTTCGTGGCCGGGCTGGAGCTCAAACGCGAGTTCGTCGCCGGTGACCTGCGCGACGCGCGGCGGGCCGCGGTCCCGATCGCGGCCGCGCTGGGCGGGGTGATCGTCCCCGCTCTGCTGTATCTGCTCTTCGCCGGGGGCGTGGAAGGCGCGGCCCGCGGCTGGGCGATCCCGACGGCCACCGACATCGCTTTCGCCCTGGCGGTGCTGGCGGTCATCGGCCGGTTCCTGCCCACGGCGCTGCGCACCTTCCTGCTCACCCTGGCCGTGGTCGACGACCTGGTGGCCATCGTCATCATCGCGCTGTTCTACACCGACCACCTCTCGCCGGTCCCGCTGCTGGCGGCGCTGGCACCGCTGGCGCTGTTCACCGTGCTGGTGCAGCGCCGCGTGCGCTCATGGTGGCTGCTGCTTCCGCTGGCCGCCATCACGTGGGCGCTGGTGCACGCTTCGGGCGTGCACGCCACCGTCGCCGGCGTCCTGCTCGGCTTCGCCGTACCCGTCCTGCGCAGCCCCAAGTCCGGCGGCCCGGACGCGGGCCCCGGCCTGGCCGAGCACTTCGAGCACCGCTTCCGTCCCCTCTCGGCCGGGGTGGCCGTGCCCGTGTTCGCGTTCCTGTCCGCGGGAGTGACCCTCGGCGGAGCGGACGGCCTGATGAGCGCCTTCCGCGACCCGGTGGTGCTGGGCGTCGTCGTGGGCCTGATCGCGGGCAAGCCGATCGGCATCATGACGGCGACCTGGCTCATGGCCCGCTTCACCCACGCCGACCTGGACGAGAACCTGTCCTGGGTCGACATGCTGGGACTGTCGCTGCTGGCCGGGATCGGGTTCACCGTCTCCCTGCTGATCGGCGAACTGGCCTTCGGCGTGGGTGACGACGCGCACGTCAAGGTGGCGGTGCTGGCCGCATCGGTCACCGCCGCGCTCCTGGCGACGGTGGTCCTTCGCCTGCGCAACCGCGCCTACCGGCGCATCCACGAGATCGAGACCGCCGACCTCGACCAGGACGGCGTCCCGGACGTGTACGAGCCCGACCAGGCCCGGCAGAACTGACCGCCGTCACGCGGCGAGGGTCCCCTCCAGCAGGGTGTTGAGCGTGAGCGCGCCCAGGAGACGACCCCCTTCCACGACCGCGACCAGCGGGCTGCGCGTGCGCGTCATCAGGACCGCCAGTTGCAGCGTGGTGGCGTCGGGGCCGCAGATCGGCAGATTCCCGGGGCGGGCGGTAAGGCAGGCGCGCAGGGGCCGGCCGCTCATCCGATGCGGGAAATCGTCAGAGCCCGCCTCGTCCACCACCCGGACCAGGTTCGGATCAACTTGGAAGTGGTGCGGGACGGCCAGCCGCAGAACCTCGGTGCCCGGCAGGACCGTGTACGGCGATCCGTCGTCGCCGACCACGATGAGTCCGGGCAGATCCCGCTCGGCGAGCAGCCGCACGGCGTCGCCGACGGATGCGTTCAGGTCGAGCACGGGAAGGTCGATGATCAGGTCACGAGCGCGCACAGTGCATCCTCAAGCCTCGACAGCATGACGCGCCGACCAGACTTCCCGGCTCACCTGACACGACCCTATCCACAAATTCGCCGAGCTGTACCCCTGGACGTAACGGATCGACGGGCGCACGACTTCGTTCACGAGCACGTCCCGTGAACGAAGGGAGGTTCCGGCGCGCCCAGCAGGACGGCGTGGTGGCCGCCGACGCCGACCTGGACGTGCTGATCGACCTGATGGCCGGCGCGGTGACGTACCGCGACCCGCAGCCGGACCCGCCGGACGCCGCCGAGATGCTGCGCTACCTCACCGCCAGGCCGGCCTGACCGGCGCCCGCGGGTCGGCGGCGGAACCACGAGCCGAAGCCGCCCGGGTTCACCGGGTGAGCGGCTGGAAACCCCAGTCGTAGATCGATCGGGCGCCGTCGTCGTGCACGATCGCCACGTCCTCCAGCCAGTACCGTTCGCGTACGGAGCCGCCGTAGTAGAGGTGGGTGGAGATGACCATCCCCTCGGTCACCGACCAGTCGGCGAGCCTCTGGTTCTCCCCCTCGGCCGGCAGCTCGATCTCGCCGTGCTCCAGGCCGACGCCGTGGAAGAAGAACAGTGCCCGCTCCGGGTCGGCGAGACCGTGGCGCCGCAGCACGGCGCGTGCGGTTCCCTGCAGCTCGCTGATCTTGGTGCCGGGGACCATGCGGGCCTCCATCTCCTGCAGGGCCTCGGAGAACGCGTTCGCGGTCCGTACGGAAGCCGGATCGTCGCCGCCGTCCACGATCCAGGTCTTCCCGCCGTCCCAGCCGTACTCCTTGAAGGTGCCGTGGCAGTCGAACATGATCCGCATGCCGGGTTCGATCGCGTAGTCGGGGTCGAGGCCCGCGTGGACCAGGAAGGCCGGGTCACCGTGCGGCGGGTTCGACACGACGAAGGGGTAGGGGTCACGGCACAGTCCGCTGCGTGCGGTGACGTTGCGCGCGTACTCCCTGGCGAGGTCGCGCCAGGTCATGCCCCGGGTCCAGCTGTCCACGGTGGCCTGCAGCGCGCGCTGGTTGATGTCGGCCGCGGTCTTGAGGATCTCCAGCTCCTGCGGGGTCTTCACCAGCCGCACGTGCTTCATCAGACCGTACCCGTCTACTTCCTCGACGTCGTCGAGACGCAGTTGCCGGGCCAGTCTCGGGTTGTCGAAGGCGACGCGGGCGTGGGACAGGCCGAGGTCGCCGACGGCCTTGCGGACGCCGAGCACGAGGCTGGGGGTGAGGTTCTCCCGCATCCTGCGCGCCCAGTCGGTGTTCAGCGCCTCCTGCGGGAGGAAGTTGTCGATGAAGTCGGGGTCGTCCGGCAGGTCGAGCTGGCGGACCAGGCTGCTGAACGGCCGGATGTCGGACACCCAGCTCGGCTGGTGGCGGAAGAACGCCAGCTCGGTGTCCTGGACGACCAGGATGGGGTGGTCGGGGTGGTGCCGGGAGAAGACGAAGGCGGCCAGGCCGTTGGCCTCCAGGTGGGCGTGGCCTCCGGCGGCGTAGAAGCTGCTCAGGTAGAGGACGTTGGGCACGTAGTAGGAGACGAGGCCGTCGATGTCGCGGGCCTCCATGGTCGCCAGCAGCCGTTCGAGGTTGCACAGCCGTTCGGGGAGCAGGGACTCCCGTTCGGTGCGCGCGTGGTCCAGTCGGATGGCCGGGATCGCATCGGTCATGGTCAGCCTCCGGGTGTGGGTTGGAGGACGAGGTCAGAGGATCTCGTCGAGGCTCGTGATGTCGGTGCGGTCGTCGATGGTGTGGCTGAGCCCACCTCGTCGGACGACCTTGGTCTCGGTGGCGAGGGCTCGCACGGCTGTCAGGCTCGACTCGGTGATGACGAGGGCGACGCCGGTCTCCTCCTGGATCCGCCGGACGACTTCGACCATGGATTCGGCGGTGGCCGGGGCGAGGCCCAGGGTCGGCTCGTCCAGCAGCATGACGGCGGGTTTCCGGATGAGCCCGAGGGAGATCGCGAGCATCCGGTTCTCGCCGCCCGACAGGGCTCGTGCCGGGCTGTCGCGGCGCTCGTGGATGCGCGGGAACCAGTCGTAGACGCGGGTGAACGCCTCGGACCGCTGTGCCCTGCTCAGTTTTCCGGACAGGCCTATGATCACTTCCAGGTTCTCCTGGACGGTCATGCCGCGGAAGGTGCCATGCTCCTGCATGACATAGGACAGACCGTCACGCGCGCGCTCGGCAGGAGAACGCCGGTCCAGCGAGGCGCCGGTGACTTCCACGCTTCCGGCGCTGACCGCGCAGAGCCCCATGATCGCCCTGAATATCGTGGTCTTGCCCGCACCGTTGTGGCCGACGAGCAGCAGGCTGCCGCCCCTGGGCACGGCGAAGGTGATGTCCTTGACGACGTCGCCGCGCCCGTATCCGGCGGCCAGACCCGTCACGCGCAGAGCCGTCGCCGTGCCGCTCACGCCCGCCACCCCTTCCCGAAGTACATGTCGATCAGTTCGTCCCTGCGGAACAGGTCCTCGGGGGTGCCCCGGGCGACGACCTCTCCGTTGCTCATGAAGACGCAGGAGTCGGCGAGGGAGCGCACCACGGACAGGCTGTGCTCGACGATGACCACCGGGAGGCCCCCGGCGGCGATGTCGCGGACGATCCCCACGACGCGGTCGATGCTCTCGCCGTCCAGCCCCGCCGCGGGCTCGTCGAGGAGGAGGAGCCTCGGCCGCCGGATCAGCAGCCGGCCGATGCCGACCAGGCGCTGCTCCGCGTAGCCGATGTCGCCCGCTCTGTGGTCCCGGAACGCCGACAGGCCGAGCGTCTCGAGAACCTCGTCGGCCTGCCGTACGAGGCCGGCCTCCAGGCGGGCCGCCCGGCGCGGGCGGGCCAGCCGCCAGAACGGGCTCTCCGCGCGTGGACACCGCACCGCCACGACGAGGTTCTCCAGGACCGTCATGTCCAGGAAGGCACGGCCGTCCTGCCAGGAGCGGGCCAGACCCCGGCCGGCCAGACCCGCCGGGCCGAGAGCCGAGGCGGCGGTCCCGAACACCTCGACGGTGCCCGACCTCGGCCGTATGTGACCCGAGAGCACGTTGAACGCCGTGGTCTTGCCCGCGCCGTTCGGGCCGATGAGCGCCATGATCCCGGTCGACGGGACGTCGAACGAGACGTCGTTCATGGCCACGATGCCGCCGAAGGCGACCGTCACCCCGGACAAGCTGGCGATGGTCGCCATCAGGACCTCCCTTCGGCCGCCGCCACGCGGTCACGGTCGATGCCGGGGGCGGGGGGCGGTGACGGGGGCGGGCGGCTCGTGCGCGCCGCCCGCAGGGCCGGCGTGGGAGGCGCGACGATGCCCTCGGGCCGGAACAGGAGAAAGAGCAGAAGAAGCAGCCCGAACAGGATCTGCAGCAGATCCGCGGCCTCGGCGGCCTGGATCTCCAGATACTGCAGGAGCTGCGGGATGAGCTGGTAGAACAGCGCGCCGACCGCGGGCCCGAGCACCGCCCGCGATCCCCCGACGATGAGCATGGACAACAGGGTGATCGACACGTGGATGCTGAAGGCGTTCGCGTCGACGTACGACAGGTACTGTGCGTACAGAACGCCCCCCAGGGCGGCTGTGCCCCCGCTCAGGCAGATGATTTTGATCTTGAGTACGGCGGGCCGCACCCCCAGTCCTTCCAGGACCTGCGGGTCCTCCCCCAGCGCCCGCACGGTGAGGCCGAAGGCGCTGCCGTGCAGCACCCGGTAGGCCAGCACGACGACCGCGCAGGCGGCGACGGCGACGAGCAGCGCCGACTCGGTCTCGGTCAGCGGCCCGATGGAGGACATCCCGCGGATGCCGGCGAGCCCGCTCTGCCCTCCCGTGATCTCCAGGTTCTGCAGCACCGTGACGAACACGATCTGGAAGGCGAACGAGACGATCGCCAGGTAGATGCCGCTGACCCGCAGTGCCGTCAGCGCGATGACCGCGCTCGCGACGACGCCTCCCGCCACGCCGAGCAGGGCGCAGACCGCGGTGGGCCAGTCCGTCTCGAGCGAGAGGATGCCGTAGACGTACGCGCCGACACCCCACATGGCCGCCTGCGAGATGAGGAACTGTTTGCCGAGACCGGCGCTGAGGCCGTACCCGGTGACCACGATGATGTAGACCGCGGCGAACATCGCCAGGCTGATGACGTATTCCATAGCCGGTTTCCCTTCCTCTCGTGAACCCGGGGTCAGGTCTCCATCGCCGTGCGCGCGTTGCCGAACAGTCCGTGCGGGCGCAGAAGCAGGACGAGGAAGAGGATGCCGAACAGGATGGCCGTCTCCCAGATCGACTCCACGCGCCAGAGCGCGACGCTCTGGACGATGCCGAGGAAGATGCCGACCAGGAAGTTGGGTACGGGCCGCCCGGTGCCGCCGAAGATGACGGCGACCGCGCCCACCAGGGTGGGCTGGAGGCCCAGGAACGGGGTGATCGTCCGTCCCGACGAGAACAGGATCGCCGCGACCGCGGCGACGAGCGATCCGATGGCGAACGCCCACAGGTAGGAGCGCTGGACGGAGATGCCCGCCGCGCCCGCGAGCACGGGGTTGTCGGAGACCGCCCGCATCTTGCGTCCTTCGGCGGTGCCGTTCATGAAGGCCGCGACGCCGACGGTGGCCAGCACGCCGCAGGCGACGATGATGATCTGCCGCAGGGTGATGTTCACACCGCCGAACGTGTACGACGTTCCGTCGCCGAACCCCGGCACGGGCAGCGGCGTGTGTCCCCAGACCAGGGCGATGGTGGAGGAGACGATGGCCATCACGGCCAGTGATCCGACGAGGAGCATCATCTCGTCGCCGCCCCGGCGGCGCAGCGTACGGTAGACCACGCCTTCGCAGAACAGCCCGGTCACCAGGGCGGCCGCCGCCGCGGCGAAGACCGCCGCGGCGGCTGGAAGTCCTGCTGCCAGCGCGGTCTGGTAGGCGAACGCCGCTGTGGCGAACACCGCGGCCAGCGCGACGTGGAAGACCTTGGCCACCAGGTAGGTCGTGCCGAAGGCCACGGCGAACAGGCCGTACACCGCTCCGACGGCGATGCCGTTGACCAGCAGTTGCAGGAGGAGTTCCACTTTCCCTCACCTGACTCAGGAAACGGGTTCGAGCGTCTCGACACGGACGAACGCTCCGTCGCGGGCCTCGAAGAGCGCGAAGGGCTTCTTCACCGTGCCCCGCTCGGGTCCGCTGTTCAGGAACCGGGTGGTGCCCGTGTAGGGAGCCTCGAACGCCTGGGAGTCGAACAGCTTCTTGACGTCCTCGCCGGTGGGCGCCGCCTTCGTCTCCCCCGCGATGGCGTCGATGGCGCTCAGCGCGACCCAGGTCGCGTCGTACATCGAGGTGAAGAAGGCGCCCGGGTCCTTGCCCGCGTGCTTCTCGCGGTATTTCCGCGTGGCCGCGGCCGCTTCCGGGGTGCCGTCGAGTGAGTAGCTCGGGTCGGAGTACTTGGTTCCCTCGACGGCCTCCTTGGCTATCGTGAAGATCGTCGGCTCGCCGAACCCGCGGTAGCTCCACAGGGGTACGTCGACTCCGGCCTCCCTGATCTGCTTGGCGACCTGGGCGAAGACGCTGTAGGCGGCGAAACCGAAGATCGCGTCGGGATCGGCGTCCTTCAGCTTGGCCACCTGGGAGGAGAAGTCCACCGCGTCGGCGGCGACGCTCTGGCGTTCCGCCACCGTGCCGCCGAGGCGGGTGAACGTCTCGGCCAGCACGTCGGTGGCCGATCCGCCGTCGATGTCGGGGGCGAAGACGACCCCGATCTTCCGGTGCCCGGCATCCCACATCGCCTTGGCGACGGTGCGCATCTCCTCCGAGGTCATCGGCAGGGTGTTGAAGAGGTACTCGTGGCCGGCCAGCTTGTCGGTCGGGGCGAGCGGGTTGATGTAGACGGTCCTGGTGCGGTCGGCCACGGGGGCCACCGCGATGGACGGCCCGGCGAAGCCGCCGAGCACCACCGGCACCTTCGCCTGGGAGGCGAACTTCGTGAAGACCTGGACGGCCGCGCCGTTGTCGAGCCGGTTGTCCTCGTAGGTCATCTCGGGTTTGAAGTTCTTGTACGGATAGGCGTCGACGGCGTGCTCGATGGCCTCGCGGAACGACTGTCCGACGGAGGCGTACTGGCCGCTGAGCGCCAGCGACACTCCGATGGGGACGGTGATCTTGCCGTCCGCGTCCTGCGTGCCGCCGGACGTGCCGCCGGACCCGCAGGCGGCCGTCAGGGCGAGCATGGCGGCGACCGCGCCGGCACGCCTCGTGATGGTTCTCACGGCGTGGCTCCCTTCTCGGTTGGGGGTGGTCGGCCGGTTACCCGAACATCGACAGGAGGGACTGTCCGCCCAGCACGGCGAACAGCAGGATCGCGCCGCCGAGCACGAGGTTCGACACGGACAGCGGGCGGTTGCGGTACACGGCGTCGATCCGGCGGGAGTTGAGCAGCCACAGGAGGGTCGCGCACAGGAACGGCGCGAAGACCGCGGCGAGGACCCCGGTGAGGATGACCAGGAACACCGGCTGCCCGACCGCGGCGAGGATCATCGGCGGGAACGTGATGAGGACCAGGAAGACGCGGAAGGCGGGGCTGCGGGTCGAGGTGTGCTGTTCGGACTCTTCCTCCGGCACTCCCCGGAAGGCCCGCACGGCGTCGGCGAAGAGGTAGCCGAATCCGTTCCAGACGCCCAGGACCGAGCTCGCGACCACCGCCCAGAAGCCGAGGAGGAACAGCCACTCGACCGGGGCGCCGTAGCTCTGCCCGAGCAGGTTCGCCACGCCGACCAGGTCGGCGTTGCCCTCGATGCCGAACTTGGCGATCGTCAGGAACTCCGCGCCCACGATGAGCATCGCGACCGCGAAGATGCCGGCGAGGACGTAGCTGATGATCACGTCCACGCGCATCACCCGCACCCACGGCGGCGAGCGCCAGCCCTTCTCCCGTGCCCAGTAGCCGTAGGCGATGATCGAGAGGGTGCCGCCGAACCCGCCGATGATGGAGACGACGTAGAGCAGCGAGCCGTCGGGCAGCGACGGGATCGATCCCGACAGCAGGTTGCCCACGTTGGGCCGGATCGCGACGGCGACCGCGACCGCGCAGACGAACATCATGCCGACGAGGATCTTCATCACCAGCTCGAAAAGCCGGTAGCGGCCGACGAGCACGACGATGAACGCCACGACGGCGTGCACGATGGCCCAGGCGGTCGGCGACAGCCCGGGGACCATGGCGTTGGCCGCCAGCCCGGCCGCGCTCGGACCGGCCGCGCCGAACACCATCGCCAGCACCAGGACATAGGCGGCGAACGGCACCAGCACCCAGCGGGACAGCGACTGCCACGCGGTGATGAGGGTGGTGCCCGAGCTCAGCGTCCACCGCGCGATGCCCTCGGTCATGAAGAACTTGAGCACGACGGCGAGCAGGATGGCCCACAGCAGGCCCATGCCGTACTGTCCGCCCGCCACCAGCGCCGTGATCATGTCACCGGATCCGACCGCCGCGGCGGCCAGCACCAGGCCGGGGCCGATCGTCCGCAACCAGGCCCCGGTCGAAGCGGGGATCCGCGGTTCCTCGGCGGCGCGCACTTCCCTGGACGTGTCCATGTCTACACCTCGATCTCGTCGACGTGGTCGCTCATGGCCACGTAGTAGGGGTGGCGGCGGGTGAGCAGCCGGATGCCGTTCCGGACCACGAGGAAGGTGAGTTCGTGCTGGTAGCCGCCCTCACCGAGGATGCCGAAAGGCACCTCCACGTTGAGGACCATGTCTTCGCGCAGCGTGAGGTCCCGTTCCCCGGGCCGGAACCGGGGCATCCAGGGCTGGGCCGGGGCGAGCAGCGGCGCGTCCCGGGCCTCGACGCCGATCCCGTGCCCCACGTGCGAGTGCCGGAAGCGGGTGATTCCGGCGGCGTGCATCGTGTCCCGCGCGAGCGTGTAGAGAGCGGACGCCGTCACGCCGGGCCGCGCGGCCGCCAGCACGGCGTCGACGGCGGCGGTGACGGCCCGGTAGTCGTCCAGCTCGGACGGCGACGGCTCGGCGAGGACCTGCACGACGCCGCCCGTGTCGGCACAGTAGCCGTCCACGACGAGGCCGCAGTCCCAGCGGAACCGTTCGCCGGGGCTCGCCCGCCGGCGGCCGGGGCGGCGGAAGACCGCGCTGCGGTCGCCGCTTCCGGCCATGAAGAACGTCGGCAGGGCTCGTCGCCTGGAGATCGCCTGCCGCCAGGCGAGTTCCACGTCCACGTCGGTGCCGCCCGTCCCGAGCACGGCGAACGCCTCGGTCAGCGCCTGCTGGCTGATCTCGCCGGCCTTGCGCAACGCCTCGACCTCGGCCGGCGTCTTGATGATCCGCGTCCACTGCAGGATGTCCGCGCCGCCGTCGCTCCAGCGTGCGGCGACGTCCTCCTCCTGGAGGCGGCGCCATGCCACTCCGCCGTCGTCGGTGTCGACCCAGATCGCGGCCCGCTCCAGGCCGAGCTCGGTCAGCAGCGCGCGCAGCGCGGAGACCGGGTCGGCGTGCAGCCGCCCCTCGACCTCCAGGATGCCGGCGTCGGGGCCGGGACCGGAGTCGGCCACGGCGAGGATCGGACGCCCGTAGACGTGCATCCGGTCGGTGCCGATGCCGGCGTCGACCATGTCGGCGATCTCGGCGGAGGGCATCACGAAGTGCGGGCGCTCGGGGTCGTCGGCGGTGACGAGACCCCAGTAGGAGTTCTGCGGGTACAGCCTCCCCGTCGCGGACGCGAAGCCCCCGGCGTATCGGACGTTCGGATAGCTGGTGGCGAGGACGGCGTCCGCGCCGACCTCCTTCATGGTCGCGAGTAGGCGGTCGATGTTCAACGCGCGCTCCTTGGTGGTGTCTCCCGTGGCTACGGCTGATTGCTTCGAGCCCGCGGGCCCGGCACGGCCGCGGCGGGACCTCGGTGGGGGGTGGGCGGGGAACGGTGTCAGGGCTGTGCGCTGGACACCGGATGGAGATGCGCTCGGGGGCGAGGACATCTCATCGACACATAATTTTTACTGGTACCTAACATTGGGCGGCTGGGCCATGAGTGTCAATAGCTGTCGCGTATTGACATATCGGCATCGGCGAGGGTCTACTGCCTGGCAAATTCCGGGAAATCAGGCACGACGAAGCACACCGCCGGCGCTGTTCGCGGTGCGCCCACCCCTCCACGCTTTCATCTGACAGATGAATTTCCTGGGAACGGGTGACTCTATAGTCGTTTACGGCCTCGCCCGGGAAGCGCTCAGCGGGAGCGACGGCCGAAGGAACGGATCGCGGCCCGGACGGCGTCATGACCGGGGCCGGTGGGGAAGCCGAGGCGGATGACGACCTCGGCCGCGTCGAGCCGTGCCGCGGCCGCGCACGCCTCCTTCACGAGCTGTTCCGGAGGGCCGCAGAGGAGCCTGTCGCGGAAGTCGGACCAGCCGATCCGCACGCCCGGCTCCTCTCTCAGCCGGCCGGCGCCCACGCTGAACTCCACCAAGGAGCGCTCGACATGCGGCCACCAGATCCGCTCGGACTCGTGGTCGGCGGCCGGCCAGGCGTTGCGCATGAGGATCACCTCGCCCTCCGATCCGGCGGCGGACCAGTAGATCTCGGCGAGACGCTCCAGGGTCGTCAGCGAATGGGAGGGGTCGGTGATCCAGGGCAGGCCGAGCAGGCCGGCGCGGCGCACGCTCGGCTCGGCCATCGCGCCCACGGCGAGAGGGAGCGGCCGGGACGGCCGCGGGTACAGCCGCGCCTCGGCCAGGCGCAGCGAACCGACGTCGGCGGTGACGGTCTCACCTGCCCACAGCCGCCGGATCACCGCGAGGGAGTCGGCGAACCTGCGTCTCATCTCCGCGCGGGGCACGCCCATGGCGGCGTAGTCGCCGTCCAGGCCTCCCATCCCGACGCCGACCCGGTGCAGGCGGTCACCCACGAGCGCGTCGAGAGTGCTCATCTGTTCGGCGAAGGCCAGCGGGTTGTGCAGCGGCAGCAGGGCGACACCGGTGCCGATCCCGATGCGCGGCGTCCGGCCGGCCACATAGGCGGCCAGCGTGAGCGGCGCAGACGGGTAGTCGTCGTCCCTGCCGTGGTGTTCAGGGAAATAGCAGGCGTCGAAGCCCGCCTGGCCGGCCGCCTCCGCCAGTTCGACGGCGCGCGCCAGGCTGTCGCGATGCTCGTCCTGCTCACGGAGCATCTGGGGGACGACGAGCAGGCTCAGTCGTGTCATGGGGTCCCACCTCCTGGGGGGATGGACGGTGGGACGCCGCTAGATGAAGTCGGTGCCCCAGGTGAAGAAGGTCTCGCCTCCGTGGTCGGTGACCAGGGTGATGTCCTCCAGCCAGTGACGGGTGCGGATGTCCCCGGGGTAGAAGATGTGCGTCGCGACGACCATCCCCTTCTCCATCCGCCAGTCGAGGGCGCCGCCGGTGGTGTAGCCGCCCCCTCGCGGAGCCTCCAGCTCGCCGTGTTCCAGACCCATCCCGTGGAAGTAGATGAACGCGGCCTCGGGACGCGGCAGCCCGTGCCGCCGCAGCACGTCACGGCCCAGGGCCTGCAGACCGCTCACCGTGCTTCCCGGCACCAGCGCCGCGTTGATCTCCTCCAGGGCCGCGCCGCAGGCGTCCGCCACCCGTTGTCCCTCTCGGGTCGGCTCGTTGCCGGCGATCCAGGTCTTGCCACCGTCCCAGCAGTACTCCAGCCACTCGCCGTGACCGTCGATGACGATGTGCGCCCCCTCGGGGATCACGTAGTCCATCTCACGCAGGCTCTGCATCAGCAGCGCGTCGGGCTCTCCCGGCAGGGGGTTGGCGACGGCCAGCGGGGAGGGACCGCGGACGAATCCGCCCAGCTCGACCGCATGGCGGAAGTAGGAGTGGTTGATCTCCTGCCAGGTCTGGCCCTGCTCCCAGCCGGCCGCCGTCCGCTCGATGGCGAGCTGGTTGATCCGGGTGGCCTGGCGGAGCATGGTGAGCTCCTCGGCGGTCTTCACCGACCGTACGAACTTCATCATCCCGTAGCCGTCGACGATCTCGGCGTCGGGCAGGTCGAGCGAGCCGGCGAAGGACAGGTTGTCCGTGGCGACCCGGCCCCGCCCCAGCCCGAGGTCGGTGATCGCCGACATCACGGCGGCCTTGAGCCCGATGTAGTAGTTCGCGGCGGCGTGCTTGCCGGCCTCGGTCTCCGCCCAGGCCTTCGGGAGGAACCGGTGCAGCCCGTTGTGCTCGTCCGGCAGGTCGAGCTGGCGGATGCCGCCCGCGTACGCACGGATGTCGGTGATCCAGGTGGGCTGGTTCAGGAAGAAGGGGAACTGCTGGTCACCGACCAGCATGACCGGGTGGTCGGGGGCGTGCCGCGACAGCACGATCGCGGCCAGGCCGTTGGCCTCCTGGAGCGCGTGCCTCGCGGACGGGGTGAAGCCGGAGAAGTAGTAGATGTTGGTGTCGTAGTAGCTGACGAATCCGTCGATCCCCCGCTGTTCCATGACCTCGAACATGCGGTCGGTGTTGCAGAACTTCGCCGGCCGGACGGGGTGCCCGAACTCCGGCAGGTTCCGCCGCTTGACCTGGGCAGGTTCCATGCTGTTCTCCTCGGCTGATCTCCTGGGGTCACGCCTGACCGGCGACCACGTCGACGGTGGCGGCGCCGGATTCGTAAAGGAAGACGGGGTTGAGCTCCACGAAGCCCAGCCGGCCGGCGGCCACCGCGTCGAGCGCCGTGGCGACGACGTCGAGCAACGCGTCGACGTCCAGGACGGGCCGGCCCCGGTATCCGTCGCACAGCCGCCCCACCGGTGAGTCGAGCAGCCGGCGCCGGCGGGTGGGAGCGTTCCATCGGTGCGAGATGATCGCTTGGCCGGGGATCAGCTCGGTGAGCAGACCTCCCGGTCGTACGAGCGCGAACGGCCCGACTTCGGGGTGTTCCATCGCCGAGACGAAGAACTCCGTCCCGCCCGGCGGCGCCATGCGCTGCACCAGCACGTCGTCGTCGTGCTCCCGGCAGGCGGCGGCGACTCTCGCGAACGCCTCCCACAGCTCGTCCTCGCCCGTCACCACGGCGACCGCGCCCAGCTCGGACCGGTGGACGATGCCGCGGCCGGCGGCCTTGACGACGGCCGGGAAGCCGAACCGGCGGGCGGCCTCCACCGTCGGCGCGGGCGCCCAGTCCACCCAGGGCAGGCCCGGCAGGACGGCACGCGCCTCGTCCAGTCCGAGACCTCCGCCGCGGCTCGGGACATGTGCGCCCGAGCCGCCGTCCGGCGCTCGCGTGCGAGGGGCGGAGGTGAGGGCGAGTGCGGCGACGGCCCGCTCGACCGTGGGGACCACCGCGACTCCCGCGGCGGCGAGCCTGGCCGTCTCCTCCTCCCCGAGCCGGTCGTCCTCGGACAGGTGGCACAGGACGAGCGGCGCCACGGGCGCGGACGGCCCGCGATCCTGGGCCACCAGATCGGAGACGAGCGTCGCGGGATCGTGAGCCAGACCGGAGGTCACCGCCACGGTGACGTCGAAGATCCCGGAGGCGCGGTAGGCGCCTATGGCGGAGGTGAACACGCCGGTCTCGTTCAGGAAGGGGATGTCGAGCGGGTTGGCGGACTCCAGCCGCGGGTCGAGCCGTACGGCCTGCTGGTCTCGGCCGGGTTCGGCGAGCCTCAGGCCGGGCGCCTCGTGGACCCGGTCGGCGCCGATCACGCCGCTCGCGCCCGAGACGGTGACGATGCCCACGGCCGCGTCGCGGTGCCCGGTCCCGCACGCCGCGGAGACGACCAGGCAGTCGGCGAGGGTCGCGAGATCGTCCACCTCGGTGAATCCCGCCTCCGCCAGGACGGCCGTGGTGGCGTCGTTGGGGCCGACGAGCCGCCCGGTGTGTCCGCCCGCCGCCGCGCGACCGGCCGCCGTACGCGCGGCCTTGTAGACGAACAGCCGCTTGCCGCAGGCGTGGGCCGCTGCTGACACGCGGTCGAACCAGTCGATGTCGGTCAGGCCCTCCAGGAAGATCCCGACGACGTCGACGTCGTCGCGGGCCAGCAGGCCGGCGGTCAGCTCCATGGCGCCGGTGTCCATCTCGTTGCCGGTGCTGAACCAGTGGGCGATCCCGGCCCCGCGCCGGAGCAGGCCCATCAGCAGGCCGTTGCCCAGCGCGCCGCTCTGGGTCACCAGGCCGATCCGGCCCAGGCGGGGGGCTCGCCGCGTCAGCACGGTCGAGAAGTTGAGGTGCGCTCCCGAGCCGACCGACATGGTGCCCACGCAGTTCGGGCCGATGACCCGCATCCGGAAGCCGGGCCGCCGGATCACCTCCTCCAGTTCCCGCCGTGGCCGGCTGGACGGCGATTCGAAGCCGCTGCCGATCACGACCGCGGCGCCCGCGCCGGCCTCGTCGAGGTCCGAGACGGCCGCGGGGACCAGGTGCGCGGGGAGGTTGACGATCGCGACGGCGCGTTCGAGCCGGGGCAGCGCCTTGATCCTGGGCACGCACGGCACTCCCAGGATCGACTCGTGCCGCGGGTGCACGACGTGCAGTCCGCCGCGGTAGCCGTACCGCAGCAGGAAGGCCAGCGCGCGGCTGGAGAGCTTCGACTCGTCGGCGGAGGCGCCCACCACGACCACCTCGGAGGGCGCGCACATCAGGTCCACCAGCCCGGCGCCGTCGAGACGCGAGCTCCCGGCGGTTTCGCGGGCGCCGGTCACGCTCATTCGTCACCCCCGAAGGAGACGGTTCCGGTCCCGTAGTGCAGGCGGCGGTACTGGACGCTCACGGCGCGATGGTCGATGGGGACGTCGACGAGGGTGGGCGCCGGCTCGGCGACGAAGGCGGCGACGGCCGCGCGGAGTTCCTCGTCGGAGTCGCAACGCTCGGCCCGCAGTCCGAAGGACCGCGCGGTGCGGGCCAGGTCGGTCCGGCCGAACACCGCCTGCTCGCCGCTGATGCCGCGGGCGGCGAGCTTGTGGTACTCCGCGCCGTACGCGCCGTCGTTCATGACGATGACCAGCAGCGGGATGTCGTGCCTTGCGATGGTCTCCAGTTCCTGCACGTTCATCAGCAGGCTGCCGTCGCCCTCGATCACCGCGCTGGGAGTGTCGATCCCGGCGGATCTCCGGGCGACGGCCACGCCGATGGCCGTGGGCACCGCCTGCCCGATCGCGCCGAAGTCGTAGGTGAAGTGGTAGCTCGCCGGGCCCCGGCCGGTCATCCCGGGCACCACGTAGTTCCAGAAGTGGCCCACCCCGACGGTGATCGACGCGTCCTTCGGCAGGGCCCGGTCGATCGTCGCGACTGCGGCTTCGGGATGGTGCGTGCCGGGCGCCGGGCCGTCCGGCTGATCGTCCGCCCGGTCGGGCCGGGGCCGCCCGGAGGGGGCGTCACGGGCCGCGCCGCGTGGTGGCATCAGTTTGAGTATCTCGGCGACGGCTTCGGCCGCGTCGGCCCGCGTGTAGGAGTCCGCGACCCGCTGACCGTCGAGGTAGCCGGCCGGATCGGTGTCGATCTGGACGACGCGGGCGGCGGGGAAGAGGTATCCGCCCTCGGTGGTGTAGTAGCCCATGCGGGCCCCCACGCCGAGCACGAGATCCGCTCCGGCGAAGATCTCCCTGGCCGCCTCGGACGCGAAGGCGCCCGCGAGTCCCACGTCACGCGGCTCCCCTTCGAACCAGTCCTTGGCCCGCAGGGTGGTGGCGACGCGCGCGCCCGCCCGTTCGGCGAGTTCGAGGATGTCGGCCCGGCAGCCGGCCCGGACCGCTCCGGCGCCCGCCACGATGACGGGAGAGGTCGCGGCGCCGAGCAGGTGGGCGATCTCGGCCGCGGACTCGGGTGACGGCCGGAGCGGTGCCTGCTCAGGCACCAGCGCGGCGGAGGTGGTGATGACCTCGGTCCAGGGCTGGTCGGTCTCCTGGAGGTCGTACGGCACGCTGAGCACGACCGGCGCCCGGTGCGTGCGGGCGGTGAAGAAGGCCCGCGCGACCGCGTCGAGGGCCTGGTTGACGGTGGAGACCCTGATGAACTCCGCGCCCGCGGCGCGCACCAGGGGTTCCTGTTCGAGTTCCTGCAGGTGGAAGGCGGCCTCGACCGGTGTCTGCCCGGTCAGGATCACCATCGGGGTGCGGTGCCGTACCGACGCCGTGAGCGAGGTGAGAACCTGCGTGAGACCGGGGCCGCAGGTCACCGTGGCGACGCCCACGCGTCCGGTGGCTCTGGCGTAACCGTCCGCCATGGCGACCGCCGCGTTCTCGTGACGGGCGTGGATGACGGTGACGCCGGGCCGCTCGGCCATGGCGGTCATCCAGAACATGTTGCCGTCGCCCATGAGCCCGAAGAGTGTGTCGACGCCCTCGGCTTCGAAGGCGGATGCCAGGTAGTCGTACAGGAGCACGAGTCCTCCCGGTGCCCGTCGAGGTACGGGCCTCGACGTGTTTGCTAGCAGCAAATATTGAGTCAGAGGAAACACCGCGTCAAGAGGCAGCGGAGATCTCCTGCCGATAACGCCTCGAAGAGCAGGGAAAACGTGGCGAGCCGACGAAAGTTCTAGCTTGACTCTTCGCTCAGAGAAAATATGTTGCTATACAAGACTCCGTCGAGGACCCCTCGACCCGTGCCGGCGGAGACCGGCCGGTCTCCGCCCCAGGAGGTAGCAGGCGATGGCATCCAGACTCGGACTCGCGCCCCAGATCGATCCAGAGCAGTTCGCCCACATCGAAAGCCTGGTCGGCACACCGATCCGCATCGAGCCCTTCAACCACGAGGCGACCCGGGACACCATCCGCCACTACGCGCTGGGCATCGGGGACGACAACCCCCTGTGGTGCGACCCCGCCTACGCAGCCGCCGGGCCGCACGGCGACCTGCTCGCCCCGCCGACGTTCCTCTATTCGGCCTTCGACGGCGCGATCGGCGCAGGCCTGCCCGGCGTGCAGCCGGTGTACGCGGGAACCGAGTGGGTGTTCCATCGGCGCGTACGCCGCGGTGACGAGGTCGATCCGAGTGCCGTCTTCAGCGGTGTCCGCCGGCTGAGCGGCTCCACGAGCAGCGACATGGTCCTGCAGAGCTGCGACATCGGGTACCGCGTAGCCGGTTCGCCCGTCGCGACCGCCCGCGCCCACACCTTCCGCCTGCCGCGCCGGGACGCCTCCGGAGGAGGGCTGGCCTACGAGCCCCGCGAGGAGTACGTCTACTCCGACGCGGAGCTCGACCGGATCCGCGAGCACGCGCTGTCGGAGTACCGGCGGGGCTCCGCGCCCCTGGTCTTCGGCGAGCTCGCGCCCGGCACACCGATCCCGTCCGTGGTCAAGGGGCCGATCGACCGCATCACGATGACCTCCTACTACGCCGGATGCATCGGATCGCCCGGCTACAAGGCGTGCGAGGTCGCCTGGAAGTACCGCGACTGGGCGCTCAACGACCCCTCCCGGCTGCCGTCCAACTACGACCCGAGCTACTTCGCCGAGACCGTGCTGCCCAGCCTCGGTCACCAGGACGCCGACGTCGCGCGCGAGATCGGCATGCCCAACGCCTACGACAACGGCCCTCAGCGGTGCGGGTGGTTCTCCCACGCCGTCACCAACTGGATGGGAGACACCGCCTTCCTGCGGACGCTGTCGATCCGGCTCCGGCGGCCCGACATCCTGGGGGACACCGTCTGGATCGGCGGGGAGGTCGAGACGCTCACCGAGCAGGACGGCCTGGGAGTGATCGGCATCCGGCTGGAAGCCGTCAACCAGCTCCGGCAGGTCGTCGCCACCGGCGCCGCCGAGGTGCTCTGCTCCCTGACCCCGTCGGATGTGCCCGTCGAGCCGGCGGACGAGACGCGGTGAAGCTGGAGCAGTCCGTCGTCATCGACGCCGACGCGGCCCGCGTCTGGGCCCTGCTGTGCGAACCCGAGTCGGCCGCCGGCTGCGTGCCGGGAGTCCGGCTCGACGGGCGCGACGACGACGGACACCACCGGGGCGAGCTCACCGTGAGCTTCGGGCCGACGCGGGTGGCGTTCTCCGGCGTGGCGGAGATCGTCATGGCTCCGGAGGACATGAGCGGGACCATCGTCGCGCGGGGCGCCGACCGGCAGGGCCGCAGCAGGGCGTCGGGCACGCTGCGGTTCCATCTCATCCCCGGCGACGGTTCGGTACGGCTCGTCTCCTCGGCGGACGTCACCATCAGCGGGCCGCTGGCCGGTTTCGCCGAAAGCGGCGGGCGGCACGTGGTCGAGCAGCTGCTCGCGGGGATGGCGGCCAACGTCTCCGCCCGGCTGCGGGACGAGCGTCCGGCTCCCGGCACCGTACGGCTGTCGCTGCGCGAGGTCCTGGCCGCCTGGCTCGCCCGCTTCTCGCGGTGGCCGTGGCGGCGCGGCGGCGGAGACTCCCCGACCCCCGAGGGGCGATGAATGGCCGGATACACGTTCACCCCCCTGACGCCGACCGCGTTCCTGGAGCGCTCGGCCGTGGTTCACGGTCACCGGACGGCGATCGTCGACGGCGACCGCCGTTTCACCTACCGGGAGGTTTGCTGGAGAGCCATCCCGCGGTGCTGGAGTGCGCGGTCGTGGGCCGCCCGGACAGCACGTGGGGCGAGGTGCCCGTCGCCTATGTGACGATCCGGCCCGGACAGGCGGCGACGGAGGCTGAACTGGTGCGGTACGTCCGAGCGAGAACGGCACATTTCAAGGCCCCGAAGACCGTACTCTTCGGGCAGTTGCCGAAGACCTCCACCGGTAAGATCCAAAAAGGACTGCTCCGTGAGAACCTCCGCCGGTCGGCGTCCGCCGGCCTCGCGACATCCGATGGCCCGCCGGGTGATTGAACCTCCGGTTGTCCGGGCGCCGAACGCAATACGACCATGACATGCTCGGGGGCAAGGCGATGAAGGAAGAGCCGGGAAGTCTGGAGTCCATCCAGATCGGGTCCAGGCTGCGCAGCTGGCGGCTGGCCTCGGGCCTTTCTCTGCACAAGGTGGCTGACACGTCGGGCCTCTCCCCCGGCTACATCAGCCAGGTCGAGCGGGGCCTGGCCAACCCGTCCCTCGAGTCGCTCAAGAGGCTGGCCGACGCCGTGGGCATGCGGATCGGCGACCTGTTCGTCGATGAGGGCGACGGGTCCCCGGAGAGCTCCCGCTTCTTCGTGACCAAGCGGGGCATGCGCAAGCAGATCCGCTATCCGGGGTCCGGCATCCTCAACGAACTGCTCACGCCGGACCTGCAACGCCAGTTCGAGGCGATCTGGGTGGAGGCGCAGCCGGGGGCGACGAGCGGCGGTCATCCCCACTCGCACGCGGGAGAGGAGTGCGGTGTCGTCATCTTCGGTTCGATGCGGTTCTGGGTGGGCAACGCCGATCTGGAACTCGCCGCCGGAGACTCCATCTATCTCGACTCCACCGTGCCCCACCGCTGGGTCGCCACCGGCACCGAGCCCCTGGTCGCCGTCTGGATGATCACACCGCCGACCTTCTAGAGGAGCCTTCACCGGCTCGGAGCGTCAAGATCGCCCACGTCTGATCCGGGACATCGGCTCGTACCGAGACCGTACTATACGGTATGGTACGGTGCAGGTATCCATCGACCGAGGGACAGACGTGTCAGCATTGCCCGATCCGGTCTGGCCGGTCGTCGTCCTGGCGATCATCCAGGCCGGGGACGCCGTCATGTGCGTCAAGCCCGTTCCGTTCATCGCCCGGTGCTTCGAGGATGTGAACTGGCCGCGGCGCTACTGGTGGATCATGCCGCCGCTGAAGTTCGCCGCCGCGGCGGGGCTGATCCTGGGCATCTGGCTGCCTTACCTCGCCGCCGTGACCTGTGCCGCGCTCGTCCTCTACTTCCTGGTCGCCATCGCGATGCACATCGCGGCCCGGGACTTCGGCCGCAACCTCTTCCTCAACGCCACCGGGATGCTGCTGATCTGCGTCGCCGTGGGCGTCTACAGCTTCATGACGTGACTCTCCGCGAGCGCGGAGCGTTCCATACCAGATGGTACGTTGATCCGATGAGCACGGCACGAGACCGGTGGCTGGACGAAGGCCTGAAGATCCTCGCAGAAGAAGGTGCGGCGGGGATTCGCATCGACCGGATCGCCGCTCGGCTCAACCTGTCGAAAGGGTCGTTCCACCATCACTTCGATGGCGCCGAGGGATACAAGAAGGCGCTTCTCGCCCATGTCGAGCGCCTGTCGGTCGAAGCGCTCAACAGCGCGATTTCCGAGATCGGGGAATCGGCCGGTGCCCGGGCGATCCTCACCCGGCTGACGGAGCTCGTCCGCCCCGGGAACACGGGGCTCTATCGGCCGGAGATCGACACCGCCCTGCGGGCGTGGGCGACGTGGGACGCGGATGTGCGGGTCGTGCAGACCCGCCTGGACGAGGCCAGACTGTCCGCGCTCCAGCGGGTGTGGCGATCAGCCGTCGCCAGCGACGAGGAGGCCCGGACCGCGGCCCTGTTGCCCTACCTGCTCGCGGTCGGAGCGAGCGTCGTCTACCCTCCTGTCGACGCCGACCGGCTTCGCGAGCTCTACGAGATCCTCCTGCCCCTCGTACCGGACGGCACGACGCCGCTGCCGTGACCCGCATCGGTCAGGAACAGAAGTCCGTGATGGTGTCGGTGAGAATGCGGGTGAGACGGTCCAGCGAGGCCAGGTCCGCCCACTCGCGGGCCGCGTGCGCGCCCTCGCCGTCGGCGCCGAACAGCAGACAGGGGATGCCGGCGCGGTCCAGCAGGGCCGCGTCCGTCCAGAAGGGCTCGCCGCGCACCACCGGCGGATGCCCGAGGACCGCCTCCGCATGGCGGGTCAGCGTACGGACGATCCGCGCCTCCGGGTCGGCCTGGAACGGTTCGCGGTGCAGTCCTCGCGTGAGGCGGTAGCGGAAGCCGGGCACGGCGGCGGCCAGGCGATCCAGCACGGCCGTCAGCTCCGCCTCCACCGTGTCGGCGTTCTCGCCCGGTACGGTGCGCCGCTCCAGGGTGATGCGGCAGTGCGCCGGGTAAGTGGAGGGCTCCTGGCCTCCGGCGATGACCGAGGCGTGCACGGTGCCGGTGCCGAGCAGGGGGTGCGCCGGGCCCTGAGCGAGACGCGTCCCCAGCTCCTCCAGCGCGACCAGGAAGTGCCCGGCCTTGGCGATGGCGTCCACGCCCAGGTCGGGCCTCGAACCATGGGCCGCACGACCCTCGATCACCACGTCGAACCAGGCGAAGCCCTTGTGCGCCAGGGTGACTTCGAGATGACTCGGCTCGGTGACGATCGCCGCGTCCGCGGTGAAGGACTCCAGCACCTCCTCCGTACCGGTGCTGCCGTGCTCCTCGTCCGCGACGCACGCGAGGAGCACATCGCCGCGCAACGGCCCGCCGGCCGTGGCCCGGACGGCGGCGATCATCATCGCCGCGAGACCGCCCTTCATGTCGAAGGACCCGCGGCCGTACATCCGCCCGTCACGGATCTCCGGATCGAACGGGTCACCGTCGTAGCCGGCCACGCCCACCGTGTCCAGATGACCGTTGAGCATCAGCGACCGGCCGCCACCGGCCCCGCGAGCGATCGCGACCACCGACGGCCGGCCGCCGCGCTTGTCCAGACGGTGCACCTCGAAACCGCGGGCGGCCAGCCACTCGCCGCAGAAATCGGCGATGGCGCTCTCGCCCGCGCCGTCGGCCGCGAGGTCCGGGTTGACGGAGTCGATGGCGATCAGCCTGGCCAGCAGGCCACGGGGGTCGAAGGGGTCAGCGGCGGAGGGAGGGGCAGGGGGCATGCGGACCTTCCGAAGGGCGGTGCGGTGGATCGACCCTTCGATTATCGGCGTCTCCGGCGTCTCGGGGATCTTCGTGGGAGGCGTCAGGCGGGCTCCGGCGATCACACGGGCGCTCAGGCCGCCTGGAAGGAACGCCGCGACAGGCCGACGCCGTAGCCGTCGAGTGTGGTCACCACCGGGGCGGTGGGGTCGGTGGCCGCGCCGAGGGCGACGAACAGCGGGGTGAAGTGCTCCACGGTCGGGTGCGCGTACGGCATGCCGGGGGCGGCGGTGCGGAAGCGGGCGAGCTCGGCGACGTCACCGCGGGCCAGCGCGTCGGCGGCCCAGGCGTCGAAGTCGGACGACCAGCCGGGCACCTTGTTCTCCAGGAACATCTCCCTGGTCAGGAACGGCAGGCCGTGCGTCATGTGCCCCGAGCCGATCACCAGCACGCCCTGCTCGCGCAGCGGCCGCAGCCGCTCGCCGATGGACAGCAGCCGATCGGGGTCCTCGGTGGGCAGGCTCAGCTGCAGCACCGGGATGTCGGCGGCCGGGTACATGATCTTCAACGGGACCCAGGCGCCGTGGTCCAGCCCGCGGCTGGTGTGCCGGTGCACCTGCCCGGTGTCCGGCATGACCCCCACGACCTGCCGCGCCAGCTCCCCGGCGTCGGGCGTGTCGTAGCGGAAGGTGTAGTACAACGCGTCGAAGCCGCCGAAGTCGTACACCAGCTCGCTGGGTCGTTCGGCGCTCACCGACAGCGGCGCTGACTCCCAGTGCGCGGAGACGACCAGGATCGCCTTCGGCTTGGGCAGGGCCCTGGCCCAGCCGTGCAGCGGAGTGAGCCACTCGGGGCTCTCGAAGGGCATGGGTCCGCCGCCGTGGGACAGGTAGAGGCTGGGCAGCGGCCCGTCCTGGGCCGTCCACGGCCGGTGCGGTTCGGCGGCCTCGAGGGCGGCGGCGCGCTTCAGGTGCGTGGCGAACGGGTGCGCGGCGGGTATGCGGGCGTCGGCGGCGGTCGTGGTGGTGGTCATCGGGGCTCCTCGTCGGGGAGATCATGGGTGTCTCATCGGGCCGAGGGCCGCCGGGGGCGCGGCCGTCGGTGATCCCGCGCTGGGTCGCGGGGCGGCTGTCAGGCGACGACGGCGAACCCGCCGGTCCAGGCGATCTTCTCGCCGGCCGCGAGGCCGATCTGCAGGAAGCCGAGGGCCTCCAGCTCGCGGGCCCGGCTCAGCGGGCCGGTGTCGACGGCGCGCAGGCCAGCGTCGGTGACGATCTGGGCGAGCGCGGCCTTGGCGCCGGCGTCGTCGCCGGCGATCAGCACGGTCGTGGGCTGCTCGCCGACGCTGCCCTGGGACAGGGTGGCGGCGAAGTTGGTGTTGAACGCCTTGACCACCTGGGAGCGGGGCAGCGCCTCGGCGATCTCGGCGGTGGCCGAGCCGTCGGCCGCGACCGTCAGGGAGTCCATCGTGGAGAAGTCCACCGGGTTGGTGATGTCGACGACGACCTTGCCGTCGAACTGTCCTTCACGCTGGGCGATGACGCCGGCCACCCCTCCGTACGGGACGGCGAGGACGACGATGTCACCGGTGACGGGCTTGCCTGTGTCGTCCCGGCCGAGAAGTTCGACGGTGTTGCCGCTTCTGCGGACCAGGTCGGCGATGGCCGAACCCATGGCGCCGGGGCCGATGATGCTCACCTGTGTCATGTCGGTGCTCCTTGTAGTGGTTGTTGCACGACTGGTACCCATGAGAGCAAACTTGTCGCTACAACTATTCCTGGACGAGGGACCTGACCGTGGACACTCCGTGGCTCGACCGGCGGCAGCTACGCGCCTGGATCCGCCTGCGGGCGGTGCTCGAACTGCTCCCCGGGGTCCTGGACGCGCAACTCCGCCGTGACTCCGGGCTGACCGAGTTCGAGTACTACACGCTGGCGATGCTGTCCGAGGCGCCCGGCCGGACGCTGCGCATGACCGAGCTGGCCCAGCAGACCAACGCGACGCTCCCCCGGCTCTCGCACGTGGTGACCCGCCTGGAGGGCCGCGGCCTGCTGGAGCGCGTCCCCTGCCCGGAGGACCGCCGGGCGATCAACGCCCGGCTCACCGACCACGGGTGGGCGAAGGTGCGGCAGGCCGCGCCCGGGCACGTGGCCACCGTCCGGCACCACATCGTCGACGTGCTCACCGACGAGCAGCTCGACCAGGTCACCGCCATCAGCGACGCCATCCTGGCCGAGCTGGACCCGTCGCGGGCCGTGGCCGCGCTCTACACCCGCTACGACGAGGCCTCAGACGGGGATGACGGCCCACCAGACGACGCCGAAGCGCGGCGCGGCGACGGCAGGACGGACAGCTCGCAGGCGTAGGAATCGGCCGGCCCGTCCAGCCGTCCGACATCGCGCCCCGCCGAACGGGAACGGGTCGTCGAGGGCCGGTTACCAGGCCGCCTCGATCACCGGGCGGGACCCCAAGAGCTCGGGATCGGGAGATCCGGGGTGGACCAAGGACGTGACGTGTCCCTCGTCGACTCTGCTCAGTGGATGGAAGTTGCCCGCGAGCAGCAGGTGGCGCCCGGTGCCGTCGTAACGGATCAGGTTCCAGCGCGCGATGCTCTCGCCCTCGTGGTCCCTGCTCAACAGGGTGCGGATCTTGCGTCCGTCTGTGACGGAGTACTCGTCCACGGTGTAGCGGTGCGGTCGCCGGCCGTCGGACAGCCGGCTGTGGCCGATCAGCATGCTGCGGCCGTCCGGGTTGATCGTCGAGGCCGTGACCTCCTGCCCTGGCGCTACGACGCGACTGGCCGCGAGTGTGGTGCCGGAGGCGGCCGTGTCCAGGACCCGGGCCTCGGATCCGACCACGAGACCGAGGGTGCGGCGATCGGCCGCCCATGACAGGCTCTCGATCTGTCCCGCGACGTTCGTCGTCCACGTGCGTGTCGTACCCGTGGGCAGATCGACGACCGTGAGCTGGGCCCCGGGGCAGAAGCGCAACGTCTCCCCCTTACCGCACACCTTGCCGTCGAGGCTGTAGGAGAGCCGGGTGCCGTCGCCGGTGACAGCAAGGGAGCTCGCCGTCGTACCGAGCACCTTGGGGATCACGTCGTGAACCAGCTCGGCCGGCCTCCCTTGTCCGTCGACCCGCGCTCGGTGGAACCTTGTGCTGCTCACCTGCGTCTCGCGCGACTGGACGCTCTGGGCGATGTAGAAGGTCTCACCGTCGCCGGCGCCCGCGAGCAGATATCCACCGGGCTCCCGGAAGCTTCCCTCAGGGGTGGGGGGCAGCCCGAGCCGGCTCGTGACCTTCCCGGTACGGGCGTCGTGGACCGTCACGCCGTCAGCGCTCGCCATCAGCAGGAAACGCGGGCCGGTGAGAGCGTGCGTCGCGGGCGCGGTGGGCGCGCCTCCTGTCCCGGCCACCATGGCGGCGACCGCGCCGATGACCACGACGACGAGCGCGGCCGCGAGCGGGACCGCCAGGGCGAGCCGGCGCGCGGGAAGGGCCCGCGCCGCCGGGCGCAGGGTTTCCGGGCGGATCCGCTCGGCGTCGGCGGTGAGGGCGTCCTTGAGCTGATCTTCGAGCCAGGAAGTCATCGGTTTCCCTCCAGTTTGACGGTGAGTGCCTTCAGGGCTCGAAAGACGGTCGATTTCACTGTTCCGCGGCTGACTCCCATGGCTTCGGCGATCTCGGCCTCGGACAGGTCGAGGTAGTAACGCAACACCACGGCTTCTCGCTGGCGGCGGGGTAAGGCGCGTACCGCGTCGGACACCTCCCGGCGCGTCTCCCCCAGCAGCGTGACAGCCTCCGCCGACCGGAACGGCTTCTGCCGATCGCCGGTGAACCTGCTCATGATGGACCGGCGGCGGTGGACCATGCGGCATCCGTTCACCACACTCGCCCGCAGGTAGGGCAGCGCCCGATCACGGTCGGTCAACCGGCTCCATCGGCGGTGCAGCGCCGCGAAGGCGTCCTGGACGACGTCCTCGGCCGTCTCCTGATCGCCCACCAGCAAGTACGCCAACCGGACCAGGCCCAGCCGCTGAGTCAGGAAGAGTTCGGCCACGACAGCCTCGTCCATGGCCGGGGCAGGCGGTGGCTCCGGCTCCTCCACCGTTCGTTGAATCGCGAATCGCATACCTCTTCCATGCACAGTCGCCGTCCAGGTTGCCTCGTGAGACGGAAGTCACCATCATGCGCCCCGGGCGAAATCCGGATGAGTGTGGCGCCTCAAGGCTGCTAACGTGGCCGTCATGGCACGAGGTATCTGGTCGCAGAAGATCCGCTCCGCCCGCTGACGGCGGCGCCTTCTTCCTGCTGAATCCGCGCTCGCCGTCCCGGTTCCCGCCGGGCGGCCCTTTGCTGTTGCCCGGCTCCACTGCGAGCTGCGGAGCACCGTTGAACCTCATCCCCAATACCGAAACCATGTCCCTGCCCGTCGAGGCGGGCGACAGCGCACACGTACGCGCCACGGGCGTCACCGTCACCCGCGGGTCCCGGCGTGTCCTGAACGACGTCTCGATCACCGTCTCCGCCCGGTCGCGGGTCGCCGTCGTCGGCGAGAACGGCCGCGGCAAGACGACGCTGCTGCACGTCCTCGCCGGACTGATCACACCGGACGACGGCGCCGTGCACCGTGCCGGCACGATCGGACTGGCCCGCCAGGAGCTGTCCGCGCGAGCGGGCGAGACCGTCGGCACCCTGACGTCCGAGGCGCTGGCCGCGTCGCTCGCGGCCCTCGACGCGCTGGAGGAGGCGACCCTCGCCATGACCGAGGGCGACCCCGCCGCCGACGACCGCTACGCCGCCGCGCTCGACGCCGCCACCCGGCTCGACGCGTGGGACGCCGAACGCCGCGTCGACGTCGCCCTGGAAGCCCTCGGCGCCTGCACCGACCGCGACCGTCCGCTGGCGACGCTGTCGGTCGGTCAGCGCTACCGGGTGCGGCTGGCCTGCCTGCTCGGCGCGCGGCACGACGTACTGCTGCTCGACGAGCCGACCAACCACCTCGACGCGGGCGGGCTGGACTTCCTGACCCGCAGGCTGCGCGAGCACGACGGCGGCCTCGCCGTCGTCAGCCACGACCGGGCGCTGCTGCGCGACGTCGCGGACCGGTTCCTCGACCTCGACCCGGCCCGTGACGGGAAGCCGCGGCTGTACGCCGGCGGCTATGACGCCTGGCAGGACGCCCGGCGTCGCGAGCGTGAGCGCTGGGAGCAGGACCACGAGCAGCAGCAGGCCGAGCACCGGCGGCTGCAGGACGCGGTGTCGAAGGCCCGCGACCGGCTCTCCACCGGCTGGCGGCCGGACAAGGGGACCGGCAAGCACCAGCGCCAGTCCCGCGCGCCGGGCGTCGTGCAGGCCCTGAACCGTCAGCGGGAAGCCCTGCTGGCGCACCGGATCGACGTGCCCGAACCGCCGCCGTCGTTGCGGTGGCCGGACCTGGGCGTCCGGCCGGGGGCGCCGCAGCTGCGCGCGCATGGCGTCGCCGTCGGCGGGCGGCTGGCCGGGCCGGTCGATCTCACCCTCGACGGAGGCGACCGGCTGCTCGTCACCGGGCCGAACGGCGCCGGGAAGTCCACGCTGCTCGCGGTGCTGGCCGGTGCGCTCCAACCCACCGACGGGCACGTCTGGACGGCGCAGGGGGCACGGATCGCCCAGGTCACCCAGGAAACCGCCGGGCAGGACCCCGCGCTCACCGCCCGCGAGGTGTACGCACGCCACGTGGGGCGGCTGGTGGCCCACAAGGGACTGCGCGACGCCGACGCCGTCCCGCTGGGATCGCTCGGGCTGCTGGACTCCGAGGCGATGCGCACGCCGGTCGGGCGGATGTCCCAGGGACAGCAGCGGCGCCTCGACCTGGCGCTCGCGCTGGCCGGCCGGCCCGGCCTGATCCTGCTGGACGAGCCGACCAACCACCTGTCACCGGCGCTTGTCGACGAGCTGACCGACGCGATGCTCAAGACGAGCGCCGCCGTCGTCGTCGCCACGCACGACCGGCAGCTCCTGCGGGACCTCGCCGGCTGGCCGCGTCTGGAGATAGGCCCGCCGTAGCGAGGGCTGCCGCCGGGTCACGGTGCTCAGAGAAGATCGTCGATCGTGATGGGCACGGAGCGGATGCGCCTGCCCGTGGCGTGGAAGACGGCGTTGGCGATGGCGGCGGCCATCCCGACGAGCCCGATCTCGCCGACGCCCTTCACCCCGACCGGGTTGTACGCGTCCGGGACCCCGACGAAGGTCACGTCGAGGTCCGGGACGTCGGCGTTCACCGGCACGAGGTAGTCGCCCAGGGTGGCGTTGGCGATCCGGCCGGTTCCCCGATCGGTGACCGTCTCCTCGAACATCGCCATCCCGATCCCGCCGACCGTGCCGCCGATGATCTGACTCCTGGCCAGCTTCTCGTTGAGTATCAGGCCGCCGTCGATCACCGACACGACCCGCGCCACGCGCAGCCGCCCCAGCTCGGGATCCACCCGGACCTCCACGAACCGCGCGCCGAACGGCCCGGCGGGAGCCATCCCGGCCTCCTCCGCCCGGCGCGGCTCGCTGTCGCCGTCC
This sequence comes from Nonomuraea sp. NPDC054003, assembly GCF_055585125.1. Lineage (NCBI taxonomy): Bacteria > Bacillati > Actinomycetota > Actinomycetes > Streptosporangiales > Streptosporangiaceae > Nonomuraea > Nonomuraea sp. NPDC054003. The sequence goes on along the minus strand of NZ_JBVJKR010000007.1, from coordinate 277,782 downwards.
GCGCTCAGCTCCTCCAGCCCGTGCGCGGCCAGGATGCCGGTGTAGGACTCGCCCTGCCCGGGCTCGCCGGCGCGGTGGATCCGCCCGTCCGTGACGGTGACGTCGTCGGCCCCGCAGCCGGCCAGCGGCGAGGCCGGGTCGGCGCCCGCCAGGTCGAGGAAGGCCCGCAGAAGGGCACGGCAGGCCGCGTACACGGCGTTGCCCAGGGCCGCGGTGAGTCCGGAGCCGCCCGCCTGGGGCCCCGGGGGCATGCCGGTGTCGCCGAGCCCGAACGTGACGCTCCCCGGCTCCAGGCCGAGCAGCTCGGCCGACAGCTGCGTCATGACCGTGTACGTGCCGGTGCCGATATCGGTCACCGCGCTGCGCACGTACGCCGTCCCGTCGCCGCGCACGGTCACCCTGGCCCGGCAGGGCGCCTGGTACCAGAAGTAGCTGACCCCGGCCAGGCCGTACCCGACGAGCCAGTCACCCTCGCGCATCGAGCCGGGTTCGGCCCCGCGCCGGGCCCAGCCGAAGCGGTCGGCGCCGACCTCGTAGCACTCGCGCAGCGCCTTGCTCGACCACGGCAGGCCGGAGCGCGGGTGGACCTCGGCGTAGTTGCGTAGCCGCAGCTCCAGCGGGTCGAGGCCGAGCATGTAGGACAGTTCGTCCATCGCCGACTCGAGCGCGAAGTTGCCCTGGGCCTCGCCCGGCGCGCGCATCGAGTTGGTCCACGGGATGTTCAGCCGGACCTGCTGGTCCCGGGAGGAGACGTTCGGGCAGGCGTACGCCGTCGTGGAGACGGACGAGCACGGCTCGATGTTGTCCCCCTCGATCGAGAGGGTCGACACGCTCTCGTGCTCGATCGCGGTCAGCCGGCCGTCGCGGGTGGCGCCGAGCCGGACGCGCTGCGCCGTGGCCGGGCGGTGGCCGATGCCCGTGAACATCTCCGGGCGGGCCAGTTCGAGCCTGACCGGCCGCCGGGTCCGCCGCGCCGCCATCGCGGCGAGCACGACGTGCGGCCAGACGCGCAGCCCCGCGCCGAAGCCACCGCCGACGTACGGGACCAGCACCCGCACTCCCGCCTCCGGCACGCCGAACATCCGCGCGAGCGTGGCCCGCACCAGGACGGGCCACTGGGTGGAGTCGTGCACGGTGAGCGCGTCGCCGTCCCACGCGGCCAGCGTGGTGAAGAGGCCGAGCGGGTTGTTGGTGTTCTCGGCGGTGGTGTACGACGCGTCGACGACGGCGTCCGCGCGGGCGAGCCCGGCGGCCACGTCACCCCATGAGGCGTCGCTGCCCCACGGGTCCGCCACCCGCTCCGCCCGCGGGTCGTCGAGATCCAGCAGCGGCTCGGCCCGCTCGTAGCCGACCTCGACCCGCCGCGCCCCCGCCCTGGCCTGCTCGGGCGTGTCCGCCACGACGACGGCGACGTACTGGCCGTAGTAGAGGATCCGGTCGTCCTGCAGCGGGGGCGGCGGCGTACGCAGGAGGGACTCCGGGCCGGAGCCGAGTCGCGGCGCGTTGAGGTGCGTGAGCACCGCCAGCACGCCCGGGGCGCTCTCGGCCGTGCCCGTGTCGAGCCGGGTGATCCGCCCTGAGGCGATCGTGGCCCGCACGACGGCGGCGTGGGCCATGCCGGGCAGGCTGACGTCGTTGGGGTACGGCGCCGCGCCGGTCACCTTGAGCGGGCCGTCCACCCGGTCCGTTCCGGCGCCGACGATCCGGGGCCGTTCGACGGTCGTCATGACGCCACCCCCGCGACGGTACGCAGCGCGCGCGTCAGCGTGCGCTTGGCCAGCTCCACCTTGAAAGCCGTGCCCGGCACGGTGAACGGGTCACGCACCGCCCGCTCGGCGGCCTCCCGGAACGCGGCCGGGCCCGCCGGCGCGCCGCGCAGGATCTCCTCCGCGTCGCGGGCCCGCCACGGTACGGTGCCGACCCCGCCGAGCGCGACCCGTGCCTCCCGGATCAGGCCGCCGTCGAGCAGCAGGGTCACAGCCGCTGAGGTGAGCGCGAACTCGTAGGACATGCGGTCGCGGACCTTCAGGTAGCCCGACCGAGTGCCTTCCGGAGGCAGCGGGACGTCCACGGCGGTGATCAGCTCACCCTGGCCGAGCATGTGCTCCACATCGGGCGTGGCCTCCGGTAGCAGGTAGAAGTCGGTGAGCGGGATGGTCCGCTCCCCCGCGGACCCCCGGACGCGCACGATCGCGTCGAGCGCCACCAGCGGGACGGCCAGGTCGGAGGCGTGCGACGCGATGCAGTGCTCGCTCGCTCCGAGGATCGCGTGCATGCGGGCGGCGCCGGTGACGGCCGCGCAGCCGGTGCCGCGGCGGCGCTTGTTGCAGTCGGGCACGGTCGGGTCGCGGAAGTAGCGGCAGCGGGTGCGCTGCAGCAGGTTGCCGCCGATGGTGGCCATGTTGCGCAGCTGGACCGACGCGCCGAGCAGCAGCGCCTCGCGGACGAACGGCGCCCGCGCGCTCACGTACGGGTCGGCCGCGAGTTCCTCCATCGTGGTCAGCGCCCCCACCCGCAGCGTGTCGCCGTCGAGCCGGACGCCGCGCAGCGGGAGCCTGGTGATGTCCACGAGCCGTCCGGGCTCCAGCACGCCGTCCTTCATGAGGTCGAGCTGGGTCGTGCCGCCTGCCAGGTAGCAGGCTCCCGGGTCGGCGCTCACCGTGGCGACGGCCTGCCCCACCTCGGCCGCCCGGACGTAGGTGAACTCACGCATCGCCGCCACCCGCCCCGGCGACCTCGCGGATGGCCGCCACGATGTTCGGATAGGCGCCGCAGCGGCAGAGGTTGCCGCTCATGAACTCCCTGATGTCCGGGTCCGAGCCCGCGCGCCCCTCGGCCAGCAGGCACACCGCCGACATGATCTGCCCGGAGGTGCAGTAGCCGCACTGGAAGGCGTCGTGCCGCACGAACGCCTCCTGCATCGGGTGCGGGCCGCCTTCGGAGCCCAGCCCTTCGATCGTGGTGATCGCCCGGCCGTCGCACTGGGCGGCGAGCGTGAGGCAGGACAGGATGCGCCTGCCGTCCGCGATCACCGTGCACGCGCCGCAGGCACCCTGGTCGCAGCCCTTCTTCGTGCCGGTCAGACCCAGCCGGTCGCGGAGCGCGTCCAGCAGGGTGAGGCGGGCGTCATCCAGGTCGAGCGGATAGTCCCTGCCGTTGACGGTCAACGTCGTCATGTCCCCGAGTCCCCCGAATGCCGAGCCGGTCCGGGGGGAGATCCATTTCGTACGGTACCCGCGTACTCCGAAGATGTACCCGACGTCCCCCGAGCGTCTTGACCGGAGGCGGGCCGAACTCCTCGTCATCTGCAACGCGCTGAAGGGTGCCGGACATTTACCAAGGTGTCCGGCAATTTTCGCGAGGAGACTTTGTGACACATCAAGATCGCTTCGAGGCGATCTATGACGCGTACTACCCGGCCATACATCAGTACGCCGCCCGTCGTACCCGTTCGGCCGACGACACCGCCGATGTCATCTCCGACACGTTCCTCACCGCCTGGCGGCGCATCGACGACGTGCCCGACGGTGAGCGGGCGCTGCTGTGGCTGTACGGCGTGGCCCGCCGGATCCTGGCCAACCAGCAACGCGGCGCCTCACGCAGAGCCGTGCTCGCCGACCGCCTCCGTGACGAACTGGCCGCCGACCGGCCGGTCACACCGGTCGAACTTGAGCACGTCCGCGCCGCCTTCGACGAGTTGCCCGAGGGTGACCGCGAGGTGCTGGCGCTGGCCTGCTGGGAGGAGTTGACCAGTGAGCAGATCGCCAGAGTCATGGGATGTACGACCATCGCCGCCCGGACCCGGCTGCATCGGGCGCGCAAGCGGCTGGCGGCGAGGCTGGAGCGATCGGCGTTCGCGATCATTTCGATGGGGGAAGCATGAGTGAGATCGACAACCTGGTGAGAGCCATCGATCGTGCCCCGCACGCGCCGTCCCAGGGGCCTGGCGCGTCCGAGCTGCGGGCGGCGATCATGGCGACGCCGGTCCCTCGCCGTCGCCTGTCGTGGCTGCCGCGGCGTGCCCGCCCGGCTGTCCTGGCCTCGGCGGTCACCGCAGCCGCTGTGGCCGTCGCGATCGGCGTCGGCCTTCCATCCGGCGGTCCGGCGACCGAGTACGCCAACACGGCGGTCTCCATCAACAAGTCCGGCGACTATTTCGCCGTGACCATCACCGACCCCACGGCCGACCGGCGGCGCTTCGAGGAAGCGTTTCGCGCGGTCGGGCTGAACGTCTCGGTGAAGGTCATTCCGGTGGCTCCGGACGAGGTCGGCCAACTGATCGGCCCGGTCGTGCCGGAGGGCTTCGACTGGCACGGAAGCATCGGGACGCAGGCGGTGACACCCTGCGCTTCGGCATTCTGCGGCAAGGTCTGGATGCCCTCGGACTTCCCCGGACGCGTCCTCTTCGGAGTCGGCCGTCCTGCCGAGCCGGGCGAGGCCTACGCGGAACCCCTTCTCTACGCCCCGGGGGACGAATCCCTGGAGGGCTACGAGGTTCACGGCAAGACGGTCAAGGCCGTACGCGCCGAAGTGCACCAACGCGGATTGAAGGTCGGCTATCGCCTGCTGTGGGACCTTCCCGAGGGCGGCTTCTTCGATCAGCCGGTCTCCGCGGATCGGGTCGAGGATGACTGGATCGTCAACGGATCCCGCGACCACAGCTCCGACACCGTCGACCTCTTCGTCATCCCCGGATCCGGTTCCGCCCCCGATCCCCGGGAGGTCGCCACACCCAAGTGGTACGACGACCAGCCAGGTTGATCGTCAGGTCCGAAGCGTTCTGTGCCTAGCTCACCTGGCGCCAGCCGGGTGGGGGGTCCTCACCGGCCCGGCCGTCGACCGCCTCGCGCAGGAGGTCGGCGTGGCCGGTGTGCCTGCCGTACTCCTCGATCAGGTCGCAGACCAGGCGGCGCAGGCTGGCGTGCCGTCCGTCGGGGGTGGAGACGTGGGCGAGCTGGTCGAGGCCGCCGTCGGCCAGCGCGGCGGCGAGCGTGGCGCGGGAGCGGGCGACCGCGTCGTCCCAGAGCCGGTACAGGTGCTCTGGACTGTCGGTGTCTGCGGAGGTGAACGGCCAGTCGTCGCCGCCCTCCCAGTCCTCCCACGCCGAGCCGATCGGCTTGCCCCGGAACTTGACGTTGAACATGTGGTCCTCCACCACGGCCAGGTGCTTGAGCAGGCGGCCGAGGGTGAGCGCGGAGGCGCCCACCCGGGTCCGCAGCCCGTCCTCGTCCAGGCCGTCGGCCTTCCAGCGGAAGGTGGTGCGCAGCCGATCGAGCGCGCCGAGCAGGTGGGCGCTCTCGTCACCGGCCAGCGGCGGTTCCCATGGCGTATCGGTCATGTCGTAACCCTGGCATGGGATCGAGGGTGGTCAGCCGTCCAGTCGTACGCGATAAATCCGGCTATGTCGGCGATCATCCTGAGATAATGGCCGATGTGGAGGAGGTCGAGGTCGTCGTGGCCCATCAGGAGCGCGCGACCCTGCGCGTCGGCGACGTGTTCCTGAAGATCGACGCTGATCGGACGCGCGCCGACGTCGAGGTCGAGGCGATGGCCATGGCGCCGATCCCCACCCCGGAGGTCCTGTGGCGGAAGCCGCCCGTGCTCGCCCTCGCTGCCCTGCCGGGGACGGCGCTCGGCCGCCTCGGCGAACCGTCGACCGCGTCGTCGGCGGCGTGGGCCGCGGCGGGTGCCGCCGCACGCACGCTGCACGACGCGCCGCCGCCGCCCTGGCCCGGCCGGAGCCTCGACGAGGTCGCATCGCGCCTCGACGGCGAATGCGCGTGGCTCGTCACGAACGGCATCCTCCCCGCCGACGTGGTCACCCGGAACCGCCGGGTCGCCGAGGCCGCGCTCCGGCCGTGGACACCGGTGTTCACGCACGGCGACCTGCAGGTCACCCACGTGTTCGCCGACGGCGACGAGATCACCGGCGTGATCGACTGGTCCGAGGCGGGGCCGGGCGACGCCCTGTTCGACCTCGCCACCTTGACGCTCGGACACGAGGAGCGCCTCGGCGACGTCGTCGCCGGCTACGGCACCGAGGTCGACCTCGACGTGATCCGCGCGTGGTGGTCCTTACGGAGCCTGCGGGCGGTCCGCTGGCTGATCGAGCACGGCTTCGACCCGTGGCCCGAGGTCGCCGTGCTGAACTCCCGGCTGTGAGGCCGCACGAGCCCGACGTCTACGCCATGTCCTGACGCGAGCGGCGCACACCCAGGTGAAAGTTTCAGTCTCGACGTGCGCGGACGCCTGCCCGCGCCCCCGGCGCTGGTCGGCCCGGCCTGCCCGGTTCTATGGTGACGATCTCGAACCTCCTTGCGAGAGGGACACCATGGCACTCAGCGCTCGTCGTCCTGCCCAGGTTCTGCGCCTCGCCCTCGTCTTCGCCCTGATGCTGACCGCCGGCGCGGTGCTGTCCGCTCCCGCCGCGCTCGCCGCCGCCTACCGCTCCGCCACCTCCTCGGGCTGGGGCCCCAGCCCGGCGGCGGGAAAGGCGGCCGCCGAGGCCAACGCCCGCGCCGCGCTGAACCAGCAGGCCGCCGCGGCCGGCGAGGTCTGCTCGGGCGTGTCTGTCACCACCAGGCACCTCTACACCGCGCCCGACGGTTCGGCGTGGATCTACGAGGCGACCGCGTCAGGCAACTGCGAGGTCCCGCCGCCGGTGTCGTACACCGTCCCGCGCACCGAGACCCGTCAGGCCGGCGGCACGAGCCCGAACGTGGCCGTCGAGAACGGCGCGCAGGCCGCCCGCGCGGCGCTCCTGGCCGCGGGCCAGGCGTGCACGGGCTACGCCACGACGTCGTCCCTGGTCTACACCGCGCCCGGCGGCGCGTGGTGGATCTACGACGTCACCGTCTCGGCCACCTGCACCCACTGACACCGGCACCACGAAAGAAGACGGCCGACCACTCTTCGCATTCATGCAGTCGCCCTGAGTAACATGCGTCCATGACGAGACCGTTCCGCAGCTTGACCATGCTGTTCACCGCCGCACTGGCCCTTACGGCGGTCCCACACCCCGCCTCCGCGTCCTCGCAGAACCCTCCCCGCGGCTGCGCCATGAAGGAGATCACCTCCGGCAACTACTCCGCCAGGGCCACGATCTGCCTCACCGAGGCGTGGAAGACCCACACCTTCGGCGAACGCACCCTGGAGCCGACCAACACGCTCACCCTGGAGTGCTGGCACGGCGTCGCCCTGTGGTCCAACTCCGACTGCTCGATGAGCTCGAAGCTGTCCCTGTCGAAGGACGGCGTCCCCGCCTGGACCGAGTCGCGCAGCAACAGCGTGTGCATCGCCCGCTCCGGCAACACCAGCACCTACACCGACCACTACGCGTGCCGGGGACGGGGCGAGTACGAGCTGCGGTTCGAAGGCGGCACGGTCCACGTCACCCCGCATTCCAGCAGCGCCAGCCTGACCATCCCGGCCTTCTCCGTGAAGGCGCGCGGCTGCGCCTGAACGCCGACCGCAGGTGAGGGGCTCCCCCGGACGACGGGGCAGCCCCTCATTCATGTCGGCGGCGCCGAACGACGTGACGGCCAGCTATCGAAGCCCGGGGAGGTCAGGGCGGGGCCGTTCCGTCACTCGCGGCACAGGCGGCGTCGAGGCGCTCGAACGGCCCCGGACCGTCGTGCGGCTTCGGCGGGGCCCCGAGGTGGCGGACGCGAAGCTCGTCCATCAGCTCCTCGACGAACGCCGGGCCCTCATCGCGCATGAGCCGCTGCCGGCTCCGGAGCTCGTCGCCGCCCGGCCGCCAGTCGAGGCCCCAGTTGCCGAGGGCGTAGATGATCGGAAGGGTCTGGATGCCGGCTTCGGTGAGGCTGTAGCGGGCGCGCTGCCCCCGCACGGCGGTGCCGCGGGTGAGGATCCCCGCCTCGACGAGCCGTACGAGACGGTCGGCGAGGATGTTCGAGGCGATACCCTCGATCGACCCGGTGAGCAGCGCCCGGAAGTAGCGGCGGTCGCCGAAGATGACGTCGCGCAGCACGAGCAGCGACCAGCGATCTCCGAGCACCTCGACGGCGGCGTTGATCGGACACCCGGACCGTGGTTCCACTTGTTCCTCCTTGACAGGTATTTCGCCCCCCCTATAGTAGTTGCACACTGCAACCACTTTGGAAGAGGAGCTGATGGGTCGCTTCATCTACTCGATGCAGGTATCCCTCGACCTGCGGATCGAGCAGGTTCCGGGGGACAACGGCGCCGGCGAGTGGCTGCGCGTCGACGAGGAGCTGCACCGCGAGGCCAACGCGCGGACGCGGGCGCTCGCGCTCATGGTCCACGGCCGGGTCTACTACGAGGCCATGGAGGAATACTGGCCGCGGTCAAGCGAGGACGCGTCGCTGCCGGACGTCATGCGCGAGTACGGCGAGATCTGGACCGCCAAGCCCAAGGTGCTCGTCTCCCGCACCCGCCGCAGCGCCGGCCACAACACCCGGATCATCGGCGGGGACGACGCGATCGAGCGGCTCGCCGCCCTGCGGGCCGAGACCGACGGCAGCATCAGCGTGGGCGGCGCGGCGCTCGCGACGCAGCTGCTCCGGGCGGGGCTTCTTGACGAGTTGCTGCTCTTCACCCATCCCTCGATCCTCGGCTTCGGCAGGCCGCTGTTCGACGACTACGACCTGCCGATCGATCTCGACCTGCTGGAGCAGCGATCGTTCGAGCAGGGCGTCACGATGCATCACTACGCCGTACGGGACGCGAAGGAGACGAGCTCGTGCTGAGGCAGGTCGCGGAGGGTGTGCTCGTCCATCAGAGCGAGCTTCTCCAGAACAACACCGTCGTCGTGCTGGGCCGGGCCGGCGTGATGCTCATCGACGCCGGGATAACGGGCGACGAAATGGCGTGCCTCGCGAACGACCTTCGCGAGCTGGGCCGGCCTGTTGTGGCAGGCTTCTCGACGCATCCTGACTGGGATCACGTGCTCTGGCACGCAGCGCTCGGCGACGCGCCCCGTTACGGTACGGCCCGCTGTGCGGCTTCCATGCGAGACCTGCGCTCGAACCCGGATTGGAAAGACCGCGTCGCCGAAGGGCTGCCGCCGGAGATCGCCGACGAGACACCGCTGGACCTGTTCGGCCTCATCACCGCTCTGCCTGCCGGAACCACCCGGATTCCGTGGGATGGCCCTCAAGTCCGGATCATCGAGCATCCGGCTCATTCCCCGGGCCACGCGGCGCTGTTGATCGAGGAACGCGGGGTTCTCGTCGCCGGCGACATGCTGTCCGATGTCCTGGTTCCGATGTTCGACGACTTCAACGGCACCAACGACCCGGTCGAGGAGTACCTCGTCGGGCTGCGGCTGCTCGAGGACGTGGCGGGCGACGCCGATGTCCTCGTCCCCGGTCACGGGTCCGTCGGCGGAGCCGACCAGATACGCGCGCGGATCGAACTGGACCGCGCGTACGTGCACGCCTTGCGTGACGGCCGTACTCCCGACGACCCACGACTCGGCCCGTCGGCCAAGCCCGGCTGGGAATGGGTGAGCGACATACACGCGGGCCAAGCCCAGAGCCTCGCCCGGAGAAGCGAACGCGACGGGACGCCCGGCTAGCGCTCGGCGTGCGGCACAGCCGGTACGCGCGAACGCGAGGAAGTTCCGGCGGCCTTGGGGACGCTCAGGTGGTCCACCAGCCCCGCAGCGTGTCGAGCGCCGGCGTGGACAGCCAGTTGACGACGAAGCCGAGCAGGAAGGCCAGGACCAGGAAGACCGCCTGCTGCACGAGCTGCGCCCTGGCCTGGCCGACCAGGTGCTTGCCGATGACGACGTCCACCATCCTGGTCTGCTCCTCCGTCAGCTGGACGAGTCCGAGGATGAGGCCCACGACGATCGCCCACCCGAACATGACGGCGAGCACGACGCTCGCACCGGCGGCGAACCCCCTGAGGAGCTCCGACCCCCATGCGAAAAGCGTCTCGGCCGGCGGCCGGTTCTGCTCGCCCCGCCCGGGGTCACCCTCAGAAGACGGAGATGTCTGCACTCCATCAGGGCTCGTCCGGACCACCGAACGCGAGCTCACCGGCGAGTCCGCCAGGTGCCGGAGGTGAGCAGGACGCCCACGACGAGCCAGTAGAGGCCGGCGATCAGCCCGCCGCCGAGCTGGGCGAGGATGATCTCGCACGCCCAGAGGGCCGGAAGGGCCGCCGCCACGGCGCGGGGCACCTGCCCGGCCCGCCACAGCGACACCGCCATCATGATCGCCCCCACGAGCATGCCGAGGTTCGCCGGTACGGCCACGAAGGGGAACCACGCGTAGTCCTCGCCGCGCAGGTTCGACGACGTGGCGCCGAACGCCAGCAGGACGTGGCCGGCCGAGACGACGACGGCTCCCACGAGGGCGGTACGGCCGCCGTGGCGGGCCAGCGCGACGAGGCCGGGGACGAGAAGGATCAGCGAGGCCGCGAACAGGCCCAGAAGGAGGTGCTCCTCACCGAGCACGCGAGGATCATCGTCCATGGGCCGCATCGCCTGCATCACGCCCGTGACGGCCATGGCCAGCCCGCCGGCGGACGCCGCCAGCCCCGCCGCCACCCGCCCGCTCTGCGCCGTTTCGTTGATGGTCACGGCGTCACGGTAGGAAGCGGCGGCGGCCGGGCGCGTCCACCACGGGAGCGCCGCCTTCGTACGACCGGAGGCTGATGCGACTACGCCGCACGGCTGATGCCCTCGGACCGGCGGTGGGGTATCCCGGCGCAAGGGGGCCGTCACGGCGAGCGGATCAGCGTGCCGAGGTCAGCGACCTGCCTCTTTACGGGGCCGGCGGGCGGCCAGCTCGACCTGGAGGAACAGGGCGGCCAGCACGGCCAGCACGGCCGAAGGGGCCAGGAGCCACAGCCAGCGCTGGGCCCACCAGCCGGCGGTGGGCTCCGCCGACAGGGTGCCGCCCAGCCCTTCATAGGCCCACAGCACCACCAGGTAGGCGGTCATGTGCCAGAGAAAGATGGTCAACGCGGCCACGTTGAGGGCCACCACCGGCTTCCAGGCAACCGGCCGGCGCAGCAGGCGCTCCGCGGCCGGCGTGATCAGGGCCAGCAGCCCGAGTTGGAAGACGGCCAGGGCGGCGATGGCGGCGTTGGTCGGGAAGATGTTGGATTCGGCGCCGGTGGTGCCCACCATCGAGAGGGGGTAGCCCGCTCCCACGGTCAGCCCGGCCAGCCCGGCCAGCCCGATCCCGGCGACGGCCAGCCGTTGCGCCGGCGGCCGCCGCCCCAGCTCCCAGCCGCGCCAGGCGTAGCCGAGCTGGTGGCAGAACAGCCACACCAGGGCGGCGGTCACCCAGCCCGCCCAGACCAGGCCGGCGCCGCGGTTCGCCACGCTGCCGAGAGCGATCAGCAGCACGAGCGCCGCCAGGACTCCGGCTCCGTAGCGGTCGTGCAGGCTCGCGGTGATCGGCACCACGGCGATCAGCAGGCCGTACACGCCCAGGAACCACAGCGGCGTCAGGTAACCGGGGAACCACTCCCACATCCATCGGTGCGGGCCGGGCAGGGCGGCGGCGATCAGCTCGCCGGCGAGCCAGACCATGGCCCAGACGGCGGTCGGCCACAGCAGCCGGCGCAACCGGCCCCGGACGAACTGGCCGGCGGTCGTCCCGCGTGCCTGGGCCCGCTGCCGGCCGACCAGGTTGGCGTACCCGCCGACCAGGAAGAACACCGGCATGATCTGCAGCACCCAGGTGGCCAGCCAGCCACCGGGCACGGCATCGATCGGGTTGGGCATGGCCAGGCTGCCCTCGGCGGTGCGATGGTTGACCGACAAGGTCCAGTGCCAGAGGGTGACGACCACGATGCACAGCGCGCGGGCGGCGTCGACCACCCGGTCACGGGACGCCGGCGTGTCCGCCACCATCCGGTCCAGCGTCGATCGCCTGCCCGCGACGCGGCCGGTCTGCCGGTCCTGGCGTCCGGCGCTCAGCGGTACAGCTCCTCGATGTCCGCCGCGAAGTCCTTGTGGACCAAGGAACGCTTGACCTTCAGGGTCGGGGTCAGATACCCGTTCTGCTCGGTCAGGTCGACCGCGAGGATCCGGAACCTGCGGATCGACTCGGCCCGGCTCACCGCCCTGTTGGCCTCGTCCACGGCCGTCTGCAGCCTGGACAGCAGATCCGGATCGTCACGGAGCTCGGCCGGGCCGGCGTGCTCGGGCCTGCCGGCGGCCCGCTTCCATGACGCCAGCGCCTCGGCGTCCAGGGTGATCAGGGCGGCGGTGTACGGCCGCCGATCGCCCACGACCACGGCCTGACTGATGAGCCGGTGGGTGCGCAGGCGGTCCTCGAGCGGCTCCGGGGCGAGGTTCTTGCCGCCGGCGGTGACGATGATCTCCTTCTTGCGGCCTGAGATCGTCAGGAACCCGTCCTCGTCCAGGGCGCCGAGGTCGCCGGTGAGCAGCCGGCCATCGGCGGTCTGACTCTCCCTGGTCTTCTGTTCGTCGCGCCAATAGCCCTGGAACAGGATCGGGCCCCTGATCAGAATCTCCCCGTCGTCGTCGATCCGGACCTCGACCCCGGGGAGGGGCGGCCCGACCGTGCCGATCTTCTGTGCGTGGGGCAGATTGACGGTCGCGGCGGCACTGGTCTCGGTCAGCCCGTAGCCTTCCAGCACGGTGATGCCGATTCCTCGGAAGAAGTGGCTCAGCCGTGCGCCCAGCGGCGCTCCGCCGGAGATGGCGTAGGCGACCCGGCCGCCGAGCGCGGCCCGCAGCCGTCCGTACACCAGTCGGTCGGACAGGCGGTGTGCCAGCCGCAGGCGCAAGCCCGGCCGCCCGTCGTCCAGCGCCTGGCTGTAGGCCACGGCGGTCCGCTCGGCCCAGTCGAAGATCCTGCCCTTGCCCTCGGCCTGGGCCCGCTGCTGAGCACTGTTGTGGACCCGCTCGAACACTCTGGGCGCCGCCAGCAGGAACGTCGGCCGCAGGGCGGCCAGGTCCTCGGTCAGCCTGGCCCGGTCGGCGCTGTGCGCCAGGCACACACCCCGTTCCACGCAGGCCACCTGGATCACCCGCGCGAACACGTGGGCCAGTGGGAGGAACAGCAGGGTCGAGGCGTCCCGGCCGAAGATCCGCTCCAGGCTGTCGATCGCGACGCGCGCCTCGTACAGCAGGTTGCCGTGACTCAGCATGCAGCCCTTCGGGCGGCCCGTGGTGCCCGAGGTGTAGATGATCGTCGCCAGGTCGTCGGCCGACACCGCCCGGCGGCGCTCACGCAGCCGGGCCTCGTCCACGGCCAGCCCGTCCTCGCGGAGACGATCCAGCCCGCCGTCGTCGATCTGCCACACCCGCGGCCGCCCGGGCAGGCCCTCGGCCGCGTCCTCGACCAAGCGGCGATGCGTCTCGTGCTCGACCACCGCCGCGACCGGGCCGGCGTCCTCCAGCACCCAGCGGACCTGCTCGGGCGAGGAGGTCTCGTAGATCGGGACCGGCAGCGCCGCCACCGCCCACAATGCGTAGTCCACCAGCGTCCACTCGTAGCTGGTGGCGGCCAGCAGCGCGACCCGATCGCCGGGCTGTATCCCGGCAGCGAGGAAACCGGCCGCCAAGCTGCGGACGTCGGCCGCGAACTGCCCGGCCGTCACCGGACGCCAGCCGCCGGCCGACCGGCGCCGGAACAGGACCATGTCGCCGTCGACCCGGTCGTCGGCGAACACCACGTCGGCGAGCTGGGCGTCGGGGGCAACGGTCATCGGGGCCGGGACTTCACGGACACGCATCATCCGTCCTCCTGTGCAGAAGGGGCGAAGCAATTAGCCTGCTTCCCCAGGTCACCGGGCACACACGTGACAGCCGTCGCCGACCGTGGACCTGGTGAACCGGCTCGCCCATCCCACCGACGCCGACATCGCCGCGGTCGACGCGTGGTGGGCCCCGGGCACCGGCGTCCCATCGACGCCTTCGGGCGGGGCCGCTGTGTCCGGTGAATGTCCTCAGGGTGTCCTGGGCTGATCTATTCGCACCGCATGAGGATGAAGCCCAGAACTGACAGTCAGGAGGACTGATGGGAACTCGCAGCATTCCCAGCCCCAGGCGCGCGCTCAGGGCACTTGTCATGCTCATCGGGTTGGCACTGGTGGTGCCGACCATGATCGTCGCGTCGACGACGTCGGCGACGGCCGCATCGACGGCCACATCGACGGCCGTCGCGACCGCGGCCTGGACCCCTCGGGTCGTTCCGCTCTACTCCGGCGAGCCTCGCATGGACCTGAGTTTCCCTGAGATGCGGGAGGAGTTCCTGGATATCTGCGAGACCGAGCAATTCAATGGTTATGCATGCATCACCGTGGGAGACGGCGACGGAACGCACACCGGCTTCCCCATGTTCAAGTGCGGCTGGCGGAAGGTCTACAACTTCATCAACGCGGGCGCTGTCGTGAACAACCAGTACGGCGGCGCGAGGGTGCGGCTCTACAACGCCTCACAGGCGGAGATCGCGTCCTACGGAAACGGCAGGCACGGCATCCCCAACGAAATCCTGTACGCGACGGAGTGGATCAGCGTCTGCTGAACCAGCCTCCTCGGAACGACGACGTACGCCCCCGCCTGTCACCCGGTGGGGGCGTCTTCGTCTTTTCGAGGGTCACCCATCCGGCGTCAATACCGCGCCGCCGCGCCCGTACTCCAGACGCCATCCCGGCGGCCATGTGTTCCCAGGATTCGGGTGCGTCACCCGGACGTCTGTGCAGGTGACGCGGCCGGCGAAGGTCGCTTTGTCGAACGAGACAGTGCCGCTGAAGGTCGCCTGATCGAAAGAGGTGGTGCCCTTGAAGGTCGCCAGGAGGAACGAAGCCTCTTCGCTGAAGGACGCCTTCTCGAACCAGGTCGAGCCGCCGAAGGTCGCTCCGTAGAAGTCGGCGTGACTGGCGAAGGTCGCGCCCCGGAACGCGGTGTAGTCGGTGAAGGCCGCCCCGCCGAAGTCGGCGTGGCCGGTGAAGGTCGCGCTGTGAAACGAGGCATAGCCGGTGAACGAGGCGTCGCCGACGAAGGTCGCGCGGCTGAACGAGGTGCGGCCGATGAAGGTCGCCCCGTGGAAGTCCGCGTGAAGGACACGGCAGTTGGCGAGACCGAAGTCGAGCAAGGTGGCGTAGGACAGGTCGAGGCGCATGCCCGGCCAGAAGCGCGGGTTGACCGAGGCGGGGCGCTGCCACCAGCGGCGTTCGCACCAGGCCAGGTGGTCGGCGAGAAGGCGCTGCGCGGTGAGCCGAACCTGGCGTTCCTCCTCCGGCACCCGGCCGGCCCGGGTCTCGGTACGGTCAGGCGAACGGGTGCGGGCGGCGCGCTGGGCGGCGCGGATCCGCTGCTGCCGGTCCTCCTCGCGCGGCGGAGTCCACGGCATCCGGAGATACGCGCAGATCACGTCCACGACCGTCTGCCGCAGCCTCGGGTTGTTCTGCGCGAGCTGTTCGAGCGCGTACAGGCCGCCGAGCCGGACCGGGGCCGGGCCGCCGCCGAGCTGTTCGACCGCCTTGCTGAAGCGGTCGGTGTCATGGCCGCGCTCGCCGAGCCGGAAGGTGCGCCGCGCGGTGTCGGCGTTGCGCGCGGTGTAGAACACCGCCAGCAACGCGGCCAGGCCGGTGGCCACGGCCAGGACGTTGCCGCGAACGGCCGCGACGGCGGCGGCCCAGTCGGTGCCGGTCAGCTCGTTCGGGGGCGAGCTCGCCGGTGGTGGGATGCCGTCATCGAGGGTGACGCCGTCGATGTTCTCCAGAACCCAGGTGGCTCCCGGGCCCAGCATCCACACCAGCGCCGGGACGGTCACGAGCACCAGCGCCACCACGATGATCGACGAAGGCTTCACCGTCCGGACTGCCGCTTCGCGTTCTTCTTGGCCATGGGCTTGATGATGCTCAAGCGGCCGGGACGCCGGAGGTCGCGTGACAAGATCGTGACCCCTCGGGGAAGGCCGCGCCATATCGCCGTTAACATTTTCCCGTTAGCGCCTCTTGACCGCATCATCGTTAACGAAATACTGTTGCCATCGATTACATGTCATCCGGTCACCGGCCGGAAGGCTCTCCCGGGACCAGGGACCGGGCCCTGTCGCAGAGCCGGTTCCGTACGGAGAAGGAGCATGATGATCTTCCACGGCAGCGGATCCACCTCTGAACCGGACGTGCCACCGGGACAACGGACGAAAGCCCTCGACACGCCCGCGCCCAGCCGCCGTGCGGTGCTCAAGGCCGCCGCGGCGGGCACGGCCGTGGCCGCCACGGGCGTCGCCGCTCCCGCCGCCGCGACTCCCCCGGCCGCCACCGCTCAGGCGTACGCCGTCGCCCCGGGGGCGTCGGTGGAGGTCGCCATGACGGTCAACGGGCGGCTGCGCAAGGTCGTCCTGGAGCCGCGGGTGACGCTGCTGGACACGTTAAGGGAGCGGCTCGGCCTGACCGGCACCAAGAAGGGCTGCGACCGGGGCGAGTGCGGGGCGTGCACGGTGCTGGCCGACGGCGAGCGGGTCAAGTCGTGCCTGACGCTGGCGGTGATGCGGCAGGGGGCCGAGATCACCACGGTGGAAGGGCTGGCGCGGGGAGAGGAGCTGCACCCCGTACAGGAGGCGTTCATCCGGAACGACGCCTTCCAGTGCGGCGCGTGCACTCCCGGTCAGATCATGTCCGCCGTGGCCTGCATCGACGAGGGGCATGCAGGCTCGGAGGCGGAGATCCGCGAGTGGATGAGCGGCAACCTGTGCCGGTGCGCGGCTTACCAGAACATCGTCGCCGCCGTCGCCGAAGCCGCGAAGGAGGTGCGGCGATGAGGGCCTTCGGTTACACGGTCGCGCGCGATCCGGCCGAGGCGGTGCGGCTGGCCGCGACCACCCCCGGCTCGACGTTCGTGGCAGGCGGCACGGACCTGCTGAACCTGATGCGCGACGGCGCGGAGGCCCACGACCACCTCGTCGACGTCAACCGGCTGGACCTCGGCAACATCACCGTCGGCTCCGGCTCGTTGCGGATAGGCGGGGCGGCCCGGATGCGGCAGGTCGCCGAGCACCCCGGAGTGCGGCGGGAGTTCCCGATGCTGTCGGAGGCGCTGCTGGCCTCCGCGTCCCCGCAGATCCGCACCATGGCCTCGATCGGCGGGAACCTGTTGCAGCGCACCCGGTGCGGCTACTTCCGCGACGCGGCCTCTCCCTGCGCCAAGCGGGTACGGGGCAACGGCTGCCCGGCGATCACCGGGCAGAACCGGGGACACGCGATCCTGGGAGGCAGCGAGCACTGCATCGCCACGCACCCGTCGGACCTGGCGGTGGCGCTGACCGCCCTGGACGCGACCGTGCGCCTGCTCGGTCCCGCCGGCGAGCGCGCCGTCCCCATCGCCGGCTTCTACCTCCTCCCCGGGTCCACGCCGGACCGGGAGACCGCGATGCGCCCGGGCGAGCTGATCACCAGGGTGGACGTGCCGCGCACCGCCCTGGCCGGGCAGTCGCGCTACCTGAAGCTGCGCGACCGGGCCACGTTCGAGTTCGCGGTGGTGTCGGTGGCGGCCGCGCTGCGGACGAGGGGCGATGTCGTACGGGACGTACGGCTGGCTTTCGGCGGCGTGGGCACCCGCCCGTGGCGGGACACCCGCGTCGAGGCGGCGCTGCGGGGCCGGCCGCTCACCCGGCAGGCGATCGACGAGGCGGGCCGGATCCTGGTCAGGGACGCCAAGCCGTACGAGGGGAACAGGTTCAAGGTCGAGCTCGTCCAGCGGGCGCTGGTGAGCGTTCTCGGCGAGCTGGGAGGGCTTCGATGAGCGGGCTGGTGGGGCAGGGCGTGGCGCGGGTGGACGGCCGGGCGAAGGTCACCGGCGCGGCCCGCTACGCCGCGGACCAGGAGGTGCCCGGTGTGCTGCACGGCGCCCTGGTGATGAGCACGATCGCCCGCGGCGAGGTCCTGGAGATCGACCGCGGGGCGGCGCTCGCGCGTCCCGGCGTCGTCGCGGTCCACACCCACGCCGACATGCCGCGGCTGAACCTGCCGAACTTCCCGTACAACAGGCCTTTCATCCCCATGCAGGACACGCGGGTGCACCACCACGGGCAGCCCGTCGCGTACGTCGTGGCCCAGACCCTGGAGCAGGCGCAGGAGGCCGCCGGCCTGGTGAAGGTGCGCTATCGGGCGGAGGATCCGGTCGCCCGGATGGCCGACGTGCTCGACGAGGCGTTCCTGCCGGACGATTTCCGCGACAGGCCCAACGAGTACAGCCGCGGCGATGCCGCCGCGGCGCTCGGACAGGCCGCGGTACGCGTCGACCGGACCTACAGCAGCCCGATGCAGCACCACAACCCGATCGAGCCGCACACCACCACCGCCGTCTGGGAGGACGACGGCACGCTGATCCTGTACGAGAGCACCCAGGGCGTGGTCTTCGCCCGCAACACCGTCCAGATCGCGTTCGGGATGCCCGAGGGGAGCGTCAGGGTCGTCTCCCCCTACCTGGGCGGTGGTTTCGGCGCCAAGGGCCCCACCTATCCGCACACGTTGCTCACCGCGGCGGCGGCGCGACTCTGCGGCCGGCCGGTGAAGCTGGTGCTGACGCGCGCGCAGATGTACACCTCCAACGGTCACCGCGCCGAGTACCGCCACCACCTCCGGCTCGGCGCCACCCGGCAGGGCGCGCTGACCGCTGTCGTCAGCACCTCGACGGCTCAGGTGACCCGCGTCGACGAGAACGTCTACAACGGCGGTGACTCCACCGTGCGCCTGTATGCCTGCCCGAACGTCCACGTACGGCAGCTGGGTGTGCGGCTCGACCTGCCGACGTCGAGCTACATGCGCTCGCCGGAGACGACCGCTCACTTCGGCCTCGAGACCGCCATGGACGAGCTGAGCTACGAGCTCGGCATCGACCCGGTGGAGCTCCGGATACGCAACCACACCGAGGTCGACCAGCAGCCCGATCCTCCCGTGCCGTACGCCGACAAGCGGCTGCTGGAGTGCTACCGGGCCGCGGCGGAGGCGTTCGGCTGGGCCCGGCGCAGCCCCAGGCCGGGCACCACCAGGGACGGAGACGAGTACGTCGGCTGGGGCATGGCCACCGAGACCCACACGCACACCGTCATCCCGTCCCGGGCTCGCCTCACCATCGGCCCCGACGGGCGCGCGACCCTGCGGGCCGCCACCCAGGAGATCGGCACCGGCACCTACACCGTGCTCACCCAGATCGTCTGCGAGGGGCTCGGCATGCCGCTCGACCAGGTCACGACGCTGCTGGGCGACACCGCCTACCCCGACGCGTCCTTGTCGGCGGGGTCGTCCACCATGCCCAGCGTGGCGGCCCCGGCGGCCGACGCGGCGGCGAAGGCGCGGAACGCCGTGATCGCGCTCGCCGTCGCCGACCCGCGCTCCCCGCTGCACGGCGTGCCCGCCGAGGAGGTCGTGGCCCGGGACGGCCGTCTGTCCGCCGGGGGCGACCGCGTGGACACCTACCGCGCGGTCATGACCCGGCACGGCCGCTCCGTCGAGGTGACCGGCGACAAGCGGAACAGCACACCCGGGCACTCGTTCGGCGCGGTGTTCCTGGAGGTGCGGATCCAGCCGAGGCTGGGCAGGTTGCGCGTGACCCGGGTGGTGACCGCGCACGACCTGGGGCGGGTGCTCAACCGCCGGACCGCGCGCGGGCAGGTCATCGGCGGTGTGATGTGGGGGCTCGGCTTCGCGCTGATGGAGCACACGATGGTGGACCCGGCCACCGCCCGGGTCGTCAACCCGAACCTGTCCACCTACCTGGTCCCGGTCTGCGCGGACGTGCCGTCGGTGGAGGCGTTGTTCGTGGACCGGCCGGAACCGGACGCCGAGCTGGCCGGGATCCGCGGATTCGGCGAGACGCCCGGGACCGGCGTGCCCGCGGCCATCGGCAACGCGATCTACCACGCCATCGGCCGGCGCCTCAGGGACGTCCCCTTCACCCAGGACAAGCTGCTCTGACCCCTGCGCGCGGGGTCAGCGGCTCTGTCGAGGAGCTCGTCCGTGGGCCCGCCGTACATGGGTGTCCTACGCCGTCGTTTCAGCCGAGCGGGATGAGGAGGTCGGCCAGTTCGCCGGGCTTGGAGAGAAATGGCGAGTGGGAGGCGTCGAGCGTGACGACGGAGGTCGGGTTGTCCGGGAACGCGTCGTCGGCCTCAGCGATGAACTTCGCCTGCAGGCCCGGCCGGATGGCCATGTCCCGCGTACAGACGATGTACGTGCGCGGCACCGACCCCCAGCCGTCGCGGGTCAGGGTGGTGGCGCCCAGCATGACGCCGATCGGGCCGTCGGGTGTCAGCAGGCCGGTGGCGGCGTCGGCGAGGACAGGGTCCACGTCTCCGTAGAACGCCTCGCGAAGCCCCTGCCGGTAGACCGCGTCGTCCGTGGCGAAGTCGAGCCGCAGCGCGCCTATGGCGGCCGGGTCACCCTGCAGCAACGGCGCGACCCGGTCGTCGGCGGCCTCGGGAAGCCGCGTGTACGCCGCCGCGGACACGCCCGACGCCGGCATGTACGCGGTGAGGTACACGGCGTGCGCCACCAGTTCGGGTGTCCGCTGGGCCGTTCGGGTCAGTACGGGACCGGCCGCGCTGTGGGCGACCACCGTGACCGGCTCGCCACCGCCGATCCGCTTGATCTGCGAGGTCAACAACTCGGCCGCGTCGTCGAGAGTCACGTCCGCCACGGGCGAGACCTCGGTCCCGACCGCCTCGGGGGTGTACGGCTGTTCGGTTGACCATCGAGGACGGCGGGCGTACAGCCCATGCCCCGCCATGTCCACCGCGACGGTCAGGCGGCCGCCGGCCACCACATGGGGGACGACTTCGTTCCAGCACCAGGCGCCGTGCCAGAAACCGTGGACTAACACCAGCGTGGACATGAACACTCCTTGAGTGATCGGGTGAACGACGGCCGCGGAGCCAGCCGGAATCAGATGATGGTGAAGGCGGTGAGCGCGCCGAGGGTGATGAGGAAAAGGCCTATGCCCACGACCCACCTCCCCATCGTGGAACCGTCCTGGCCGCCGGTGTCGATGCGAGCGTTCCGCTGCTTCTCAGGGTCGTAGAGGACGGTGACGCGATCTCCTGGTCGAGGAGGCCTGCTCTCGCCGTAACGCGAGGTGATCTCGACCTCCTGGCCATCGCGGGTCGTGAAGCGGAAGACGGGATAGCACGCCTTGCTGTCGGGGTCCCTGCTCCTCTCCAGGCCGGTGACCAGGCCGGGCACCCGGACCCCGCGGGCGCGGAACCGCCGTGCCCTGCGCAGGAGCCAGACGCCGCACGCCAGGTTCGCCAGCCCGAGAACGAAGAGCATGCCGGGCGAAGATGTCGATTCCACTAAGGATCACCTTTCGCTCGGGCGGCGATCCGCCGTTGCCAAGGGTTCTATCTGATCGACTACGCCACCGGCGGTTTGGTTCATCACCACATCGACGTTTTTCAGGCTCCCGACGTCAAGGCGCGTGGGAGGGCGTGGACCCCGCTAGCCTCTGGTGATCACACCGCAGGCGATGCGGCTGCCGGAGTCGCCGGCCTTCAGAGTCTCGGCGTCGGGCCCGGCCTCACCTTCCGCGTTCCGGTAGCGGTCGGGGATGTTGGCGTAATTGTCGGCCAGAGAGTGGATCATGATGGCGCTGCCGTCGCCGTCGAAGAGCTGTGCCACCTGGAAACGGTCGGTCACCGATGAGGCGGTGGCGGTGCCGTCCGCGCCGACCAGCAGGTTGGGCAGGTCCCCGGTGTGGCGGTCGTGCGGTTGCGAGCCCAGGTCGAAGTGTCCTCCCGCGCTGAAGAAGGGGCTGCCGGTGTCGGGGTCCTTCGACTGCGCGTCGCAGACGCCCTTGGCGTGGACATGGAAGCCGTGAAAACCGGCCGGCAAGTTCGTCACCCCGACCGTGATCTTGGACTTGCCGTTCCCGGCGTCCTCCACCTGGAGCGAGCCGACCGTCTGGCCTTCGGCATTCTTGATCACGGCACCGGCCCGGCGCACCGTCCCGCGCCGGCATCATCGCTCCCAGCGCGGCCGCGCTCAGGGCGACCACTCCCACGCCCAGCATCACGACCAGAGCCAGACGAGCCTTTCGTACCATCGGAAGTCTCCCCCTGTGTGGCGTCTTCCCCAGGTGAAGACGACGGCGGCACCGTTGGACGCGAGAACGGCGAGCCGCGACGTCCAAGGGGCCTCGCCACAGAAATCCCCCCGGCTTCGTCCACTGCCCCGATGCCGGAGGTAAAAGTTCGCCATCGCCAGAGCGTCCGGCTCGAAGCCTTGGGAACTCGTCACAGAAGTGCCGTCAGGGCTCCCCTGAGACGCAGGGATGCCCTGACACTGGACCGCTCAACGGCGGCGTCGTCTACTGCGGCGGCGTCGGCGTGACGCGGATTCGCCGTTTTCGAAGCCGTCTCCCGGCTCTGGCTGCACCAAGCGGATGGACGCGCCGACTAGGTAGTAGCGGATAGCCATGGTCATCCCCCCAAAGCGATCGGCGGCTGGGAGAGCACCAGGCCCACAGTCGGGTACCGCTTCAGCACCCTCCCGTAGGTACAAACCCAACGGCTCACCCGTACCTTCCCCAGATATCCCCTGAACGGGGCTGCTGGCTGGGCTTTTACCAGCCGGGCCCCGGGCTGCGACAACCGGTTCCCGCACGTGACTTCTTCGGTGTGAAAAGATCACAGCCATCGAAAGCACTCCATGACGCATCATCCGGAGGAGGCGTCTTGGGGAACGCCCCAAGACGAGAGGCGGCCATGCAGAAGGCTGCGCTTCGAGATCACCGATGACAACGTCGACCCGATGGAAGCGGACGAGAGTGTCAGCTCCGCCTGGGCACTGATCGGACGGATCACCGGAACCGACCTCGCCACCGACTGTTTCCAGGCGCGGCACTCGCGCATCCGCGACCTCGACACGCCTTCGTATCCCGACGGCTGAACGTCCTGACGAACAGGGGCTACACCTGGTCCCCGTTCTCGACCATGGGGTTCACGCCGGGGTGGGGGCGTCGTGGCAGTGGCGTGCCGCGGCGGTCCGGGCGGTGCTCGAAGTGCCACCACTCGTTGTCGTAGACGCGGTAGAGGTCGTAGCGGGCGCCGTGCTCCTCCAGCCAGCGCGCGCCTTCGCGGGGGCGTACGTCCAGCGCGATGCCCTTGACGTGGCCGGATTCCGCCGGCGGTAACACGAGCATGCGGGCCGAGGCCGGGGAGCCGGAGCGGCGCACCTCCTCGTCGAACATCCGTTGCTGGACCTGGGGATCGCGGTATCCCGAGGTGAGGCCGACGAGCTGGCCGTGACGCCAGAGCGCCTCGGTGCGTGCCGCGGTGAACGCCGCCATGGCGCCGTCGGTGAGCCCGGTGAGATCCTCGGCGGGGAATCGCATCCCCAACGCCCAGCGGCAGGCCAGTTCGCGGGCGTGGCCGGGACGGCGGACGAACCCCACGGGCAGCAGGAGCACGGCGAGCACCAGCGTGACCGCGGCGAACAGCCGGTCACGGGGCCGGAGTGGGATGGTTCGCGGTTCGTTCATGACGAACAACGATCGGCGCCGGATGCGCGCGCGCCGTCCGCCGCATGTCACCGTTCGTCGACGGCGGCCGGCGCCGGGTGCGACCGTGATACAACCATGACACGGTGCTGACGAGGCGGGGACACGGCTGGCCGACAGTGGAGGGATTGACCGGCGGGCGAGGTACGGAGCGTGCTGTGAAACTCGGCGGCGTGTCGCGAGTGTTGCTGATCGAAGATGACCCGGCCGTACGGGAGGGCCTGGAGCTGGCCCTGACCCGGCATGGACACCGGGTGCGGGCGGTGGAGTCCGGCGAGGAGGGGCTGGACCGGCTGCGCGTGGACCTTCCCGACGTCGTCGTGCTCGATCTCATGTTGCCTGGCATCGACGGGTTCGAGGTCTGCCGCCGCATCCGGGCCGCCCGGGAGGTGCCGATCATCATGCTGACCGCGCGCGGCGACGACATGGACGTGGTGGCCGGGCTGGAGGCGGGCGCCGACGACTACGTGGTCAAGCCGGTGCAGCCCAGGGTGCTGGAGGCACGCATTCGCGCGGTTCTCCGGCGGATCGGGCGGGACCAGGCGGAGCTGGAGCGGTATGGGGACCTGACCATCGATCGCGCCGGGCTGGTGGTCGCCAAGCGCGGCGCGCCTGTCAGCCTAGCCCCGACCGAGTTGCGCCTGCTGCTCGAACTCTCCGGCACGCCCGGCCGGGTGCACAGCCGCCAGCAGCTGCTGGAGTCGGTGTGGGAGCACGGGTACTTCGGCGACTCGCGTCTCGTGGACGCGTGCGTGCAGCGGTTACGCGCGAAGATCGAGGACGACTCGGCGGCGCCCGTCTACGTTCAGACGGTGCGTGGGTTCGGGTACCGGTTCGGGCCGGTGTGAGCCGCCGGTGGCACGATGGCCGAGCCTGGGGTTGCGTGCCCGGCTGTTGTCCGCGTTCGCCCTGCTGTGTGTGGTCACCGCGGCAGGGGTGGCCGGTGGGATCTACGTCCATGCCCGCAACGACATCCTGCAGCGGACCCAGGATGCCGCGGTGGAGGCGATGCGGAGCCGGCTGGAGGCGCTCTACCCCTTGCGAAGTGCGACGCCGGGCCCGGCCGAGCTCGGCGAGATCGCCCGTGCCATGACCGACCGGAACAGCTCCGCGGTCGCCTTCTACCAGGGTGCGCAGTCACCGGCCGGCCCGCCGCCGGGACAGGCGGTGCCGGGCCGGCCGCCGCGTGCGCCGGGCCTGGCTCCCGGAACGATCTCACCGGAGCTGCGGCGGACGGTGGCCGAGGGCGGCATGGCGTGGCAACGCGTGGTGTGGCAGGGCGAGCCCTTCCTGATCATCGGCGCGCCTCTGGTGATCACCGAGCCGGACCGGACGACGCGGGTGTCCGGCATCGAGGTCTACACCGCCCACAGCCTGGTTCCCGAACAGCGCAGCATCGACGGGCTCGCCGCCTGGGCCTGGCTCACCGGCGGGGCGGCCCTGGTGTTCGCGGTCGTCCTGGCGTCGCTGGCCACTCGTGGCGTGCTGCGCCCGGTGCGCGAGCTCGGCCGGGCGGCGCGCCTGCTGGGCGAGGGCGACCTGCGGGCCAGGGTCGCGGTCCGAGGCTCCGACGAGCTGGCCGACGTGGCGCGCACGTTCAACGACACCGCCGCGGAGCTGGAACGGCACGTCGAGCAGCTCCGTGAGATGGAGGCCGACTCGCGCCGGTTCGTGGCCGACGTGTCCCACGAGCTGCGCACCCCGCTGGCCGCGCTCGCCGCGGTCGCCGACGTCCTCGACGAGGAGGCGGCCGGGCTGCCCGAGCACGCCGGCAGGGCCGCCAGGCTGGTCAGCCAGGAGACGCTCAACCTCACCGGGCTGGTGAACGACCTCATCGAGATCAGCCGGTTCGACTCGGGCGTCGCGACCCTCGCGCTGAACGAGGTCGACGTGGCCGAGCTGGTGCGCGCGACCCTGCGGGCCCGGGGCTGGTCGGAGTCCGTGCACACCGAGCTTCCCCCCGGGGTGACGGCGCGCCTGGACCCGCGCCGAGTGGACGTCATCCTCGCGAACCTGGTCGGCAACGCCCTGCGGCACGGCGAGCCGCCGGTGTCGGTACGGCTTTCCGCCGATCCGCGGTGGGTCGCTCTCAAGGTCCGCGACCACGGACCGGGGCTGGACGAAGCGGTGCTGCCGCACGTGTTCGACCGGTTCTACAAGGCCAGCGCGGCCAGGGCCAGGTCGGAAGGAAGCGGCCTCGGCCTCGCCATCGCGCGGGAGAACGCGCGCCTGCACCGAGGTGACCTCACTGTCGTCAACGCCCCGGACGGCGGCGCCGTGTTCACGCTGCGCCTGCCCTGCCGGACGCACGATCCGGACGGAGGCTCCACGTGAGGACCGGGCCGGCCCGCCGCGTGCTCGCCGCGGGTCTCGTAGCGCTCGTCGCCGTGGCCGGCTGCGGTGTGCGGCCCAGCGACGTCATCCCCGCCGGCGACCCGCCGAGCGGAGGCGTCGCGCCCACCACGACGATCACCCTCTACCTGGTGAGGAACGGCCGGCTCCTGGCGGTGACGCGGCCCGGACCGGGTGGTCGTCCACTGTTCGAAGCGGACACGCTCGCGCTGCTCGCGGCCGGACCCACCGCGAGGGAGCGGGCGCGCGGATTCACCACCGACGTCCCGTCCGAGGCCGGCCCGTTCTCGGTGACCGCCGAGCCGGTCGGCCACGTGACGGTGACCCTGTCCACTCCTGCCGGCGAACTGTCCCCGCTGGCCGTCGACCAGATCGTGTGCACGGCCGGTGCCACATCGCCGGAGAAGCTCCTCCAGGTCACCGTCGTCGGTGCCGGGCAGAGCGTCGGCCCCCGGACGTGCCCGGAGTGACGGCTGCGCCCTGTCACGCTCGCGCATGACAGGGCGGGCGTAGCTCAGTGGTGCACCGTGATGTTCCCTCCGGTGACGGCCTGAGGATCGAAGCGGTCGATGTCGAACTCGTCGACCCGCCGGTTGTCGTACGCCGGCGGGCCGCCCGGGTACGGTGCCTGGCTGAGCGGCCACACGACCAGGCGCAGTCTGTCCGGCTCGTCATGGCCGTACAGGACGAAGCCGTACCCGCTCCGACCGGCCACGGTCGCCTTGCCCTTGACCGCCGCCTTGCCGTCCGGCGTGATCACCAGCCACTCGAGCTCGGTGGCGTCGAGGTCGAAATCGGTGCCGGTGAGGCGGGCGCTCACCTTGCCGCCGCTCGGCACCGGGCCTGTGTCTGACTTGTGGTACTTCGGGTTGAACTGGAAGTGCGCCCGGCCCGTCGCCGACGGATCCGAGGTCAGCGCCCCGGCGGGGGACTCAAGATGCGTGCCGCCCGTGACGAACCCCGCCTCCGGGTCGTACACGATGACCATGACACTGGCGGTGCCCTCGCCGCCGTCGTCGTCCGTCACCTTCACCGTGACCGTGTACATGCCGGCGTCGGTGAAGGTGTGGGCGCGATCGCAGCCGCCGCTCGTCGCCGCGAAGGAGTCCGTACGACCGTCGTCCCAGACGATCGCGCAGGTGTGGGTGTCGTTGGCGCCCGGATCGGTGAAGGGCGCCGTGAGGCTGACCGGCGTGCCCGCGCGATGGACCGACCACGGCGCGGGACCGGTGATGGACGGCCGCGGCGGCGCGTTGCGCAGCCGGACCCGCGCCGAGTCGCTCACCGGCGCGTTGACCCCGTCGCTCGCGGTGAGCGTGACGGTGAACGTGCCGTCGTCCGTGCAGGAGATCGTCGTGGACGCGGCGTGGGCGTCGCCGAAGGAGCACGTCGTGCCCGGGTCCGCCTCGCCCGCCGTGTAGCTCCAGGTGATCGTGGGAGTGGAATCCGGGTCTCCGACGGACCCGTGCAGCCGCAGCCGTTGCCCCTCGGTGCCGGAGACGTCCGGGCCGGCCGAGACAGTGGGCGGCAGGTTCTGCCCCGGCGGCGGATCGGATGGCACCCCGCCACCTACTCCTCCGTCACCGGTCATCAGCGTCGCCCAGCCGCGCAGCGGGACGTGGCTGGAGACCGACGTGCGCGTGGCATCGCCGTCGAGTGCCGCGAAATGATCGCTGACGAAGATGTAGTCCCGCTTGTGCTGCAGGGCGACCGGCAGCGGAACCGTACCCTCGCCTGTCCGGCATGTCCGATCGGTGACCGGGCAACTGTGCTCGGGACTCGCGAAGTACGCGGTGTCGGTCTCGTCCACCTCGTGCAGGACACCGGTGCCGCCGTGGTGGGCGTACAACGGGGTCAGCGCCGCCTCCCAGGGCCGGTCCTGGAAGTCGCCGCCGAGGATCACCGGCACGCCGGCGTCCACTTGGGCGGCGACCGCCTCTGCCTGCTCCGCGCGGAGGCCGGCCTCGGCGCTCAGCTGCGTGACGCACCCCCGTACCGTCTGCTCCCGCAGCGTGGTGTCGGCGCAGGTCAGGTTGTACGTCTCGGGCTCCCCGCCCTGAGGCAGCGGCGTAACGGCCGGATTCGTCAGCGGTGTGTGGCTGAGCAGCGCGTTGCCCAGCTCCTGGGAGCCGCCGCACTTCGACGCGGGACTCCGGGTGATCGCGAACTCGCCGTGCAGGTCGTAGCCGTTGGCGCGTACGGTCTCCAGCAGCTTGTCGTACTGGTCGCGGCACACCTCGTTCAACGTGACCAGATCGGGGCGGAAGTCCAGGATCGAGGAGGCGATGGCCGGAACCGCCCCGCTCACCGCGCTGTTCGCGCAGGACGGCTGGGGTATCTGCTTGGCACCGCAGACGTTGAACTGGAAGACCCGGACCGGCTCGTTGACGCGGAGCGTCACCTCTCCCCACAGGATGTCGTGGTCCGAGCAGCGCCCGTCGTCGGGCTTCGGGTCTTCCCCGGTGACCACGCAGTCGCCCTCGTTCTCCACGCGGGCGGACACGTCACGGTCGAAGTGCGCCTTGCTGACGAAGATGTAGTCGATCTTCCCCTCGCTGGGGTGGGTCTTGGCGCCGCCCGGCTTGGGCGGGCAGCCCGGGCATCCGGCGAACTGGTCCACCTCCCAGTAGTCTCCGGTGCCCCCCGCCTCCGGCGCGTACAACCGGCCGACGGCCGGATTCTCGGGTGAGGGCCAGTCCGGGGCCACGTTCACGTCCCCGGTCAGGATGAAGGGCATCCGCCTGCGGTGCGGCGGGAACAGGTCGGTGGCGAGTTCCTCGATCTCCTTGGCGGCGGTCGGGTCGTCGGGAGTGCCGTGCAGGGTGCACACTCGCGTCCTGATCTCGAAGGCCGCCGTCACGCACCCGATGCCGCGGCCCGTCGAGAACTGCAGGTCGTCGGCGTCGCTGATGTCCGCTCGCACGAAAATGGCGTTGCCCGCGCTGTACGGGGCTACGGTGTCACACGTCGGCGTGAGATCGGGGGGCCACCATTCCCACTCCGCCGGAGGCCAGAATCGGGAGCTGGAGAAGTACGACTTGTAGCCGGCGTCGCCGAGCAGCTCCTGGAGCCTCTCCGCCTGGCTGCGGCACGTCTCCTGCAGGGTGACGACGTCGGGCTGCTCGGCCTGGATCTTGCTGTGGACCATGTCCACGACGCCGGTCTCGCCGTGGTTGCACACGGCGCCGCACAGGTTGTAATTCATGATTTTCAGAGGTCGCTCGGCCTGCGCCATCGCCGGCCGCTCACCCAGAGGAGCCGCCAAAAGCGCAACGAGCATGGCTAAGGAAGTCAGGACACGGCTGACACGCGTAATTCCAGACACTGTTCTCCCCGTTGATGTTCCGCTCATCCCGTCGATCTGACGACCAGAGGAAGTGTTTGTCATGCCGAACTTCCTGTCCAGGGGAAATCCGGGTGATACGGGGGCTGCCTGACGGGCCTGTCGCCCGGGACGTGCTTTCGCAGGTCACCATTCATCGAGGAAGGATCGATCCAAGAGTCACGTGGTGACCAGGGTGGGCGCAGGCGCGCCCACCGACGGCCGCTAGTTTTTCCCGAGCCCGTAAATCAGTTTCTGGGTATAGCGTTTCAGGGTCCGGGCAGAAGCCGCTTGCCACGACGCATACGTCTTCTCAGGGCTGTCCGACATTCTCCGGCCATCGGCGAAGTGACTTGGCCGAAAGTGGTGAGCGCGGCTGCCCAGGGCGGCCTGTCACGGGAGCGGGCGGTCGCTGAGCCGGCAGCCGTGTGGCCGCTCGGGGCGTTCGCCGGTCCAGCCGGCCTCAGGGGCCCATGCCTGATAGTTGATGAATGTCCCCTTGGCGAGCCCCGCCGAGCTCTCGACCGCGATCGCGGCGTTGGCCGTCAGGACGGTGCCGGTCCGCGGGTCGAGGATGGTGGAGTACCGCTCCGCAACCTCGTCGTCGGTGCCGAACTGCCGGACGAAACCTTCGCTCTTCATGAAGGTGACCTCGATTCCCGGTCGTCCCAGAGGGTCGGTGATCGAGCCGAGCACCTTGGTCGTCGGCAGTCCGGCGAGGAGACGCAGGGCGGCTGCCCTGACCGAGGGCTGGACCGGAAGCTCCAGAAGGGCGGAGGAGGTGGAGAGGAATTCTTCGAAGCTGTCCTTGGATGGGCCGTCCTGACGGGCCTTCCAGTAGGTTCGCAGTTTCTCCCGGAGTTGTTCGGCGTCTCCGGGCAGGCCGGGGTGCCGCCGGCCGAGGTCCAGGAGCTGTTCGGCCACACCGCCGGCCACCACCCAGCGTTACAGCCGTTGCCGGCTCGGCTACTGGCCGACCTTCGCGCACGTCGCCCAGGGCCGGATCCGGACCACCTCGTCGCTCACGTTACTCACACGCACGTGCCAGTACGTGTTGAAGGGACCGGTACCCATGTCCGGGATCCGGACCTCGGCATCACTGTAAAGCTCACGGGTCTCCTCAAGCAGCTGGTACCGGCCCCCGATGACGATCTTGCCCGGCGGGCACTGCGCGGTGGAGTTATCGGAACCGCCGGGGGCGATGGACACCGTCGACCCCATCACCGTCTCCACCTCCGACAGACCGGGAGCCCCGCGATCCCCCTGTGGTCCCTGGGCACCGATGTCTCCCTGCGGGCCCGCGGGGCCGACCGGGCCGGACCGGTTCCAGGTGATCTCCCGCTCACGGACCCCGCAGACGCCTCCGCTGGTGGGAAACGGCGTGGGACTTACCGTGGCGATCGACTGCGGCGCCGTCGACTGCGGCAGGGCCCCCGGGGGGATCCTGACCGTCCCGTCTTCCCGCACACAGGCAGTGATCACTCCTGTGTCCGTGTTCTGCGTTGACGCCACGGCCATCCCTGTCGCCCCGAGACAGAGTCCCGCCAGCACTCCGGCCGTCAAACCTACGCGAGCGCGCATGACATGTCCTCCCGTTATGGTTACGGGCCCATCATGATCAATTGATCTTGTGGGGGACTTGCACGCCACAAGGAGCGTCCTGAAGATCAGGTCGGCATTGCCGGCTCACCCTTTTGCTTCGAGCCGGCCGCACAAGGCCGGATACGTGCTCCCCAGAGAAATGAGAATGATCCTCGCCGCGCTCCCGACGTTGCTGCCCGCCGTGGGCGCCGGCCTGTTCACGTGATCGTTCGTACCTCTTCTCGGGAAAGCGTGTCACCCGTGTCTTCGCAGGTAGTCATGCCACGCTTGGAGCCACGAGTGGAGTTGCCTCCCGCTCCGCGAGGCTGTCCACCCGCACATGGCGATGAAGGAGCACCGATGCTCACCACCCGGTTCGTGCCCGGCTCACCGTG
Source organism: Nonomuraea sp. NPDC054003 (assembly GCF_055585125.1). Lineage (NCBI taxonomy): Bacteria > Bacillati > Actinomycetota > Actinomycetes > Streptosporangiales > Streptosporangiaceae > Nonomuraea > Nonomuraea sp. NPDC054003. The sequence goes on along the minus strand of NZ_JBVJKR010000007.1, from coordinate 246,659 downwards.
CTGGGTCGAGCTCGACAGCCCGCACCTGGAGACCGCCGAACGGTTCTACGGCGGCCTGTTCGGCTGGGAGTTCGAGGAGCAGGTGCCCGAATACGCCTTCTGCCAGCTCGGCGGCAGGAACGTCGCGGGAATCGGCGCGCTTATGGGAGAGGCGGTCACCACTGCCTGGACCCCCTACTTCCTGGTGTCGGACTGCGAGGCCACCAGCCAGACGGTCGAGCGGGCGGGCGGCACCGTCCTCATGCCGCCGGTGGACATGGCGTCCCAGGGACAGATGGCACGGTTCAGGGATCCGGCCGGCGCCGAGTTCGCGATCTGGCTGCCCGGCGACGTGCCGGGCGTGGACCTGGTCAACGAGCCTGGCTCGATGGCCTGGATCGAGCTCCGCGAGTCCGACACTTCGGCCGTCCGCGGCTTCTACAAGTCTGTCTTCGGCTGGCGGTTCGAGGACGCGCGGATGGGTGATGTGACCTATCAGCTGATCTCTCCGTTCGGCAGCGCTCCGGGCACCGGCTCGTCTGTGGCAGGTCTGGCGCCGCTCGCACCCGGCGACCGGCCCCACTGGCTGACCTACTTCGAAGTGCCCGACTGCGACGCGGCAGTGGCCCGGTGCCAGGAGCTCGGCGGCACGGTCCGCAGCCCGGCGGAGGAGGTGAAGGGCGTGGGCCGGATGGCATCCCTGTCCGATCCGCACGGTGCCCGTTTCGCCGTCATCACCAGCTCCGGCTGACGCACCGCGCCGGGCCGGCGGGTTGGGCGGAACCGCACTGCCGGCCTCGTCGCCTGGGGCGTGAGCCGTGCTCGAAGCACCGGGGACAGCCTCCCGCCCGAAGTCCGTACTCACGTCCGGTATCGACAGGCGACGCTGATCGACGGGCGATTGGTTCTGCAGTCGCAGCTCATCCATTGCACGCGGGTAGTTGAACGGCGATGCCGAGCCCGCCCGCGGGGCGCGCGACGATGGTGAGTGTTCCGTCGTGCGCGTGGGTGATGCTCTTGACGATGGCCAGGCCGAGTCCGACGCCCGCGTGGTCGTCGCGTACTCTTCCCGTGCCGCGCTGAAACGGTTCTGTGAGTGCCGGGACCACCTCCGGAGACAGCTTCTCGCCGGTGTTCTCGACGGTGAGCGCCTCGGGGCCGATGCCGGTTCTGATCCACACGGTTCCCTGTACGGGCAGGTTGTGCACGATCGCGTTGTGCACCAGGTTCGTCGCCAGTTGCAGCAGGAGCGCCTGCGACCCCTCAACCGGGGCGATCTCACCTGAGGTCTCGATGGTGACACCGCGTTTCTCCGCGAGCGGGAGCAGTGTCTCGACGGCTTCTTCCACGACCAGGGACAGGTCGACGCGTTCCCGTACGAAGGATCTCCGGTCGGCGCGGCTGAGCATGAGGAGCGCCTCGGTGAGGTCGATCGCCCGGGTGTTGACGGCGTGCAGGCGTTCGACGAGTTCGCCGGTGTCACGGTCGGGATCGCGGCGGGCCACGTCGAGAAGCGTCCGTGAGATCGCCAGCGGGGTGCGGAGTTCGTGTGAGGCGTTGGCCGCGAATCGCTGGTGCTCGGCGACGTGTGCTTCGAGCCGTACGAGCATGGCGTCGAAGGCGTCGGCGAGTTCGCGGAACTCGTCCGCGCGGCCGGGCAACCGGATCCGGTGGGAGAGCGATCCGTTCGCGGCCATGCGCGTGGCGTCGGTGATGCGGGTCAGGGGGGCGAGCATGCGTCCGGCGAGAATCCATCCTCCCAGCAGGCCGAACACCAGCAGAAACGCCATCACCGCGGCCGCCGCGGGGGCGAAGGCTCCCAGGAGGAGGATACGGTTGGGCGCCACGTAGAGAAGGGCGGGCCAGCCGTCGGGCACGTACCGCAGGAGGAACACCCACACGGCGGCGAGCAGCAACGCGCCCGCGAGCATGAGGAACCCGGCGTAGCTGAGGGTGAGCTTGAGCCGGACGCTCATCCCGCGCGCCCTATCCACCCTCGTCTCCCGCGTCGATGCGGTAGCCGACGCCGGGCACGGTGGCGATGAGCCACGGTTCGCCGAGCCGTTTGCGCAGCGCCGAGACCGTGATGCGGACGGCGTTGGTGAAGGGGTCGGCGTTCTCGTCCCACGCCCGCCGCAGGAGTTCCTCCGCGCTGACGACACCGCCTTCGGCGGCGACGAGGACTTCGAGCACGGCGAACTGTTTGCGGGTGAGCGCGACGTAGCGGCCGTCGCGGTGGACCTCGCGGCGGAACGGGTCCAGGCGCAGGCCGGCGATCTCGCGTACGGGCGGCCTGTTGTGCGCGCGCCTGCGGTCGAGTGCCCGGAGGCGGAGCACGAGCTCCTGGAAATCGAAGGGCTTGGTGAGGTAGTCGTCGGCCCCGAGCCCGAACCCGGAGGCCTTGTCGTCGAGCCGGTCGGCGGCGGTGAGCATGAGGATGGGCATGCCGCTGCCCGAGGCCACGATGCGCTTGGCGATCTCGTCGCCCGAGGGGCCGGGGATGTCGCGGTCGAGGACGGCGATGTCGTAGGCGTTGACGCTCAGCAGCTCCGTCGCGGTGTCACCGTCACCGGCGATGTCGGCGGCGATCGCCGCCAGGCGCAGCCCGTCGCGGATGACCTCTGCCAGGTAGGGCTCGTCCTCGACGATCAACACACGCATGCACTCGATGCTAGGAGCCCGGGCGTATCGCCGGCGTATCGGAAACCGCATACATGCTGACAACACCGCGCCGCCTTGACTACGGGCATGGCCCACAGCGAAGCGAGGACCCCAGCAGTGACCGGCTCACGGCATGACCCGGCCGCGCGGCTTCCCCGGACGGCCGCGAGCCCCGGCGCCGTGGCCGCCCGCGCGCGGAACCTGACCAAGACCTACGGCCGGGGCGCAACCCAGGTCCATGCACTGCGGGGCATCGACCTCGACCTCCCGCGAGGCGGGTTCACCGCGATCACGGGCCCGAGCGGATCGGGTAAATCCACGCTGATGCACTGCCTGGCCGGACTCGACCAGGCCAGCGGCGGCACCGTCACGGTGGCAGGCACCGACCTCGGATCGCTCGACGACGACGCGCTCACGATCTTCCGCCGCGAGCACGTCGGCTTCGTGTTCCAGTCGTTCAACCTGCTGCCGATGCTCACCGCGGGCGAGAACATCGTGCTCCCCCTCGAACTGGGCGACCGCCGGATCGACGACGCGGCGCGGGAACGCGTCCGCCTGCTCGCCGACATCCTCGGCGTGGCCGACAGGCTCGCGCACCGGCCCGCGGAGCTGTCCGGCGGCCAGCAGCAGCGGGTCGCGATCGCGCGCGCCCTGATCACACAGCCGGACCTGCTGTTCGCCGACGAGCCCACGGGAAACCTGGACAGCACCACGTCGGCGGAGGTGCTGGACCACCTGCGCCGCTCGGCACGCGAACTCGGCCAGACCGTCGTGATGGTCACCCACGAGCGGGACGCGGCGGCGTACGCCGACCACGTGGTCACCATGCAGGACGGGCGGATCGCCTGATGCGTGCCGTCTTCCTCGCGTCGCTGCGCACGTACAGCCGCAGGTACGTCGCGGCGGCGGTCGCGGTCACCGTCGCCGTCGCCTTCGTCGTCGTGGTCGGCATACTCACCTCCGGCGCGCGAAGCGGGCTCATGGACGGCCTGGGTGCGCCGTACCGCAATGCCGAGCACGTGGTCTCCCCCGAGGGGTGGCCGTCGTCCGAGCTGGACCCGGCGGCCGTGATCGCCTTCACCGAGCGGCACGGCGAGAACGCGTCCGCGATCGGCCGGGCGACGCTTCCGGCGCACGCCGGGAGCCGGCAGCTCTCGGACACGACGACCGTAGGGCCGATCGCCACCTCGCAGGTGTGGCGCTGGCAGGAGCTCAGCTCGGGCCGTTTCCCTGCACGTACGGGCGAGGCCGCGGTGGACGTGTATGCCGCCTTGGCCGAGGACCTCGCGGTCGGCGACCGGATCACGATCGGGGTGGGAGCCGCCGCGGCCGACGTCCAGGTGGTCGGGCTCGTGGAGTCGCCCTCTCCCCCGGCCCAGGCCTCGATGTACGTCACCTGGCCCCAGTTGCTGCTGTGGCGCGACCACCTCCATCTGGGCTCGGTGGCGGTGCGCGGCGAGGTGGGCCCGCTCCCTGAAGGCGCGAAGGCGCTGTCGCCGGAGGCGTTCACCGCTGAGCGGCTGACCCACGTGCAGAACAGGGTCGACAGCCTGTCGGTGATGTTGCTGTTGTTCGCCGGCATCGCGCTGTTCGTCTCGATCCTCGTCATCGCGAACACCTTCTCCATCCTGTTCGCGCGACGACTCCGCGACTTCGCGCTGCTGCGCTGCGTCGGCGCTACCCGGCGGCAGGTGGTGCGTTCCGTACGCCGCGAGGCGGCCGTCGTCGGCGTGCTCGCGCCGCTGACCGGGACACTGGTCGGCGTCGGTCTCGGCTACGGGCTGATCGCCCTGATCGACGCCCTCGCGTCCGCCGTGCCGATGGGCGCCGCCGAGCTGCCCGTGCCCTGGCTGCTGGGAGGGTTCGCCGTCGGCCTGGCGGTCACCATGGTCGCGTCCTGGTTGCCGACCCGGCGCGTGATCCGGGTGAGCCCGCTGGCGGCGCTGCGCCCGGACGCCGGAGTGGACGCGCGCACCCGCACCGGCCTGGCGCGGCCCGCGCTCCTGCTGGTCATCGGACTGGCCCTGCTGGGGGTGGCGATGGACAGGAGCAGCACGGCGCTCATGCTGGCAGGCGGAGGAACGGTGTTCGCCGGGGTGTTGCTCTCCGGTCCGGTGCTCGTCCCCCGCCTGGTCCGGATCGCGGGCGCGCCGCTCGGCCCCACCGTACGGCTCGCGGCCGAGAACGCCGCACACCATCCGCGCCGGACCGCCACCACCACCGCCTCCCTGCTGGTCGGCGTCACCTTGACGATCGCCGTACTCACCGGGATGGCCACATGGCGGACGTCCTTGAACGAGCAGATCGGCAGAGACCACCCCATAGACATCGCGCTCACCTCGCCCAAGGGTCCGCTCACCACTGACCTCCTCACCCGGATACGTCGCACTCCCGGTGTGGAGCAGGCGATTCCGGTGTATGGCGCCGTGGCCCAGGTGGCCGGGCTCCACGACCCGATCCCGGTCGTCACCGCGCCCGCCGCCGGGCAGGTGGCCCGCGACGGCGGAGTGTTCGCACGGGTCGAGCCAGGGAAGATCAGAATCGATTCCGACGCCTTCGGCAAGGGCCTGAATCTGCGGCCGGGTGACCGGGTCACGGTGCGCGCCGGCGACCGGCGGGCCCAGCTGCAGGTGGCCGTCGGCACCGGCTGGGGCCCGGCGGGCGTGGTCGCGCCCGAGACGCTGGCGACGCTCACCGACGCCCCCGAGCCGCGTGCCGTCTGGATCCGCGCCTCCACCGGCGCCGACCCGGCTCGGCTCGGCGCCGACCTGGACGAGCTGTCCGATCCCGTCGGCGCGACGGTCGAGAACGGTTTGCGCACCTGGGAGTCGCTGGACCAGCAGCTGCAGATCTACACCTGGTCAGCGCTCGGCCTGCTCGGCATCGCCATCGTGATCGCCCTGATCGGGATCGCGAACACCCTCGGGCTCTCCGTGCTCGAACGTGCCCGCGAACACGCGATGCTGCGCGCGCTCGGGCTCACCCGCGGGCAGCTCCGGCGGATGCTCGCGGCCGAGGCCGTCCTGCTGTCGCTGGTGGCCACCGTGCTCGGCACCGTGCTCGGCGTCGGTTTCGCCTGGGCCGCCTGCGAGACGATCGTGAAACCGGCCCTCCGCGACGCCACCATGCACGTCCCTTGGCTGTCGCTCGGCGTCGTCGTCCTCATCGCCGCCCTGGCCGGACTCCTCGCCGCCGTTCTCCCCGCACGCCGGGCCGCCCGGGTGAGTCCGGTCGCAGGACTGTCACTCGACTGAGGGTCTACGGATGACCGGAGGTTCAGGGAAGACGTGGACCACCTGCGACTTCGCGGTCGCAGATCATCGGCGGCGAGGCGCTCCGGCGATCCACGCGCCCGCAATGCCTTCTTCAGTCGCCGGCGGCCGGCGCCTCGTCGGCGCTGAGTGTCCGCAAGATGTCGACCAGTGTTGACAGTTGCTCGGGAGTGAGCGGCCTGAACAGCTCTTCCGCCGCCAGTTCATAGCCGGCCGTCCAGTCCTGAGCCAGGGCGGCCCCTTGCGCCGTCACTCGAAGGAGTACGGACCGGCGGTCGTCCGCGCTGGTCTGGCGTTCGAGCAGTCCGTCGCGGACGAGCGCGTCGACCAGGGTCGAGGCGGTCCCCTGCGCGATGCCGACCGCGAGAGCGAGCTCGGTGAGACGAACCGGCTGCGACCGCGCCACCTCCACCACCAGGCGGGATCTCGGTGTCGACACCCCGTGCTCGCCCAGACGCTCGTTGAAGTGACGCACCAGAACCTTCGCCGTACGGCTGAACTCGTCGGCGACCTGTGCTGCGGTCACGCCCTTGTCCTCGTGTGGCATCGCCCACCTCCCACTTGACGCCCCCATCGTACGGGAGGTTACATAGACGTAGATGCATTGATATCAAACTATTTGATGCCGATGCATCCGAGGTGGCCGGAGCCACATTCAGGACCCCAGGGCGCGCGATAAGTGCGCACTTAATCACAAGGAGTGAACACATGAAGATCTTCATCACCGGCGGCAGCGGTTTCGTCGGCGGAACTCTCCTCAACCGCCTCCTCGCTGAGGGACATGAGGTCATGGCACTGGCCAGATCGGGCTCGAGCATCCAGCGGGTACGTGCGGCCGGCGCCGAACCCGTGTCCGGCGATCTCGCCGAGCTCGGCCAGGCCGGCTCCCCGGCGCCGAACTGGCTCGCCAAGCTGCGCGAGGCCGACGCGGTCGTGCACGTCGCGGCGTACATGGAGTTCTGGGGGCCCGACTCGCTCTTCGAACAGGCCAATCACGTGCCGACGGCCGCCCTGCACGCCGCGAGCGTCGCGGCAGGGGTACGACGCTTCGTGCTCACCAGCGCCGCGTCCGTCTCCACGGGCGGCCAACGCCGTCCCGTCGTCGACGAGTCGACGCCGGAGGGCCGGCCGAACATCGCCTACAGCCGGGTCAAGCTGGCCACCGAGCGCGCGCTCCTGGAAGCCCGCAGCGGGAAGACCGAACTGGTGGTGCTCCGCCCGCCGTTCATCTGGGGCCGCGGAATGAAGACGATCAACGAGATGGTCGAGGTCGCCGAGGCCGGACGGTTCGCCTGGATCGACGACGGCAAGCACATCGTCGACTTCGTCCACGTCGAGAACCTGGCCAGTGCCGCGATCCTCGCGCTCACGCGGGGCCGCCACAAGGGGGTCTACTACGTGACGGACGGCACGCCGATGCCCATCCGAGACTTCCTGACCCCCTTGCTGGCGACCCGCGGCGTGGATCTGTCCAAGAGCCGCAGCGTCCCCCTGGCGATGGCGGCGCCCATGGCGGCGATGATGGACCGCACGGCACGCCTGCTTCGCCGGAAGACGGCGCCGCCGCTGACGAACTGGCTCGTCAGCTTCACCGGCCGTGACCGTTCCTACGACATCACCGCGGCCAGGAAGGAACTGGGCTACTCGCCTGGCGTGACGCTGGAGAAGGGCCTGGCGGAGATGAGCTTCTCGTGAGGTGACGATCACCTGGTCGCTCATCCGACGGATCACGCCGAGCTCAGCTGAGTGAGGTGCCGATGGCTTTACGCTGTAGATCACTGATCGCATGCGGCGCCCTCACGGAGAGCCCGTACTCGCGGGCCAGCCGCAGAACCTCGGTGCCCGGCAGGACATGTACGGCGATCCGTCGTCGCCGACCACGATGAGGCCGGGCAGATCCCGCTCGGCGAGCAGTCTCACCGCGTCACCGACGGATGCGTCCAGGTCGATCACGGGAAGGTCGATGATCAGGTCACGGGCGCGCACAGTGCATCCTCAAGCCTCGACAGCATGACGCGCCGACCAGACTTCCCGGCTCACCTGAGACGGCCCCATCCACACGTACGTAGGGCGCGACACCGGTGTGGGTGTGGTCGGCGCCGCGCACGACGCCCAAGATCTCCAGGGGAGATAGCTGCGACCTCACTCGGCGAGAAGCGCGAGCGCTTTACTGTTCATCTCGCGTTCGCCCATGCTACATCGACCTCGGTCAATATAGACGCTAGTCGATGTCATTCGGGAGTGAACGATGTCCAGCACGCACAAGCGAGGCGATCTCGCAGTCGACCAACGGCTTGCTCTCGCCACCGCCGCCCGTCGCCTGGCCGAGGCGTTCGCCGGCACGTTCGGCGCGGAGACCATCGAGCGGTTCCTTCACACCAGTTACGACCAGTTCGCCGGCAAAGCGGTCGTGCCCCACTACCTGCCCTTGCTCGCCGAGCGGTTCGCCCGCCAGCGCCTGCACGCCCTGGCCCGGGTCGAGGGACATCACGACGGTCGTCCGATCGACGCCTGCCCGGTCTATCCCGGCAAGCGCTACCTCAACTGGGAGCTCGACGACCCCGCGGGCAAGAGCGTCGAGGACATCAGGCCGATCCGCGACGAGATCGAGCACCGGGTCCGCCGGCTCCTCGCCGACCTCGAGATTCCAGCGAGCCGAACCCCAGGTATCGAGGCTCAATAGATGTCTGTCAATATAGACAGTGGTCCATGTCAGATGCGAGGAGACGCGATGGAACCACTCGAGGTGCTCCAGTGCAGCCCGCCCCTGGCGCGCGAACCGCTCGACGCCGAACAGGCCGCCGGCCTGGCGCGGGTGTTCAAAGCGCTGGGCGATCCCGTACGGCTGCGCATCCTGTCGATCGTGGCCAGTCACGAGGGCGGCGAGGTGTGCGTGTGCGACATCACCGACGCGTTCGAACTGTCCCAGCCGACGATCAGCCATCACCTGAAGGTGCTCAAGGACGTCGGCCTGCTCACCTCCGAGCGCCGCGCCTCCTGGGTCTACTACCGCCTGGTGCCCGAACGACTCGGCGAACTGTCGGCCCTGCTCGACACCCCCGCCGCCGTCTGAGGAAGGAAAGCGGCCTTGTCATCGACCGACGTGACAGCCAGAACCCCGGCGGTCATCGGCGGCCTGTCCACGCTCGACCGGTTCCTGCCACTGTGGATCGGCTTGGCGATGGGCGCCGGACTGTTGCTCGGACGGACGGTGCCCGGCCTCGACGCGGCCCTGGAAGCGGTCAAGATCGGTGAGATCTCGCTGCCCATCGCGCTCGGCCTGCTGCTCATGATGTATCCGGTGCTGGCCAAGGTCCGCTACGACCGGCTCGACACCGTCACCGCCGACCGCCGGATGCTGCCGGCCTCCCTGGTCCTCAACTGGGTCGCGGGCCCGGCTCTGATGTTCGCCCTGGCCTGGGCCCTCCTGCCCGACCTGCCGGAATATCGCACCGGGCTGATCATCGTCGGCCTGGCCCGATGCATCGCCATGGTCCTCATCTGGAACGACCTGGCCTGCGGCGACCGTGAAGCCGCCGCCGTCCTGGTCGCGCTCAACTCGATCTTCCAGGTGGTCGCGTTCGGCGCCCTCGGCTGGTTCTATCTCCAGATCCTGCCCGGGTGGCTGGGCCTGCCACAGGCGGCGCTGGACGTCTCGATGTGGGACATCGCCCAGTACGTGCTGATCTTCCTGGGCATCCCGCTGATCGCCGGCTATCTCTCCCGCAAGCTGGGCGAACGTACTCGGGGCCGGGAGTGGTACGAGTCCCGCTTCCTGCCCAGGATCGGCCCCGTCGCACTGTACGGTCTGCTGTTCACCATCGTGATCCTGTTCGCACTCCAGGGCGAGACGATCACCTCACGGCCCGGCGACGTGGCCCGTATCGCCCTTCCCCTGCTGGCGTACTTCTTCCTCATGTTCGGTGGCTCGTTCCTCGCCGGCCGCATGATCGGTCTCGGGTACGAGCGGACCACCACGCTCGCCTTCACCGCGGCGGGCAACAACTTCGAGTTGGCCATCGCGGTCGCGGTCGGCGTGTTCGGCGTCACCTCCGGGCAGGCGCTGGCCGGGGTGGTCGGGCCGCTGATCGAGGTGCCCGTGCTGGTCGCACTCGTCTACGTCAGCCTGTGGGGCCGCCGACTGTTCCGAGGCAAGGAGACCGTTCATGCCTAGCGTCCTGTTCGTGTGCGTGCACAACGCCGGCCGCTCCCAGATGGCCGCCGGGTGGCTGTCGCACCTGGCCGGCGACCGGATCGAGGTCCGCTCGGCCGGCTCGGCCCCGGCGGACCGGATCAACCCGATCGCCGTCGAGGCGATGCGGGAGGTCGGCGTCGACATCGCCGCCGCACAGCCGAAGGTCCTCACCACCGATGCCGTCGAGGCATCCGACGTGGTGGTCACCATGGGCTGCGGGGATGCCTGCCCGATCTTCCCTGGCAAGCGGTACGAGGACTGGAAGCTCGACGACCCTGCCGGTCAGGGCATCGAGGCCGTCCGGCCGATCCGTGACGACATCCGCGCCCGCGTGGAGAAGCTCATCACCGAGCTCACCGGCTGATCTGGGCGACCGTGTCTCTCGCGGTCCGGCCGGCGCCGATGAGGGTGGCCGAGGCGGGTCCGGTCCAGTCGCCGTAGCCGAGCAGGTGCAGCCGGGGCTCGCCGACGGCGCGGGTGCCCTCGGTGGGGATGAGCCCGTCGGGAGCGCGCAGGCGCAGCGGTGCCAGATGGCCGAGCGCGGGCCGGAACCCGGTGCACCACAGGATGACGTCGCAGGCCAGTTCGCTGCCGTCGGCCCAGGCGATGCCTCTGGGAGTGATGCGCGTGAACATCGGCTCGGCCTTGAGCACGCCCCGCTCGCGTGCCTCGCGCACGGGCGGCACTGCCACGATGTCGCCGAGGTCTCCGATACCCGGGACGGTCTCCCCTGCGAGGGCGGCGCGGTGGCGGCGAGTGGCCAGCTCGAACAGTGCACGGCCGTCGAGTTCGTCGGACAGCAGGCGCGGCGGCCGCCGGGTCACCCAGGTCGTCGTGGTGACCGTGGAGATGTCGGCGAGCAGTTGAGCCGCGGAGTTACCGCCACCGACGATCACCACATGACGGCCGCGGAAGGACTCCGGATCCCGGTAGTCGACGGTGTGGAGTTGCTCGCCTCCGAAGTGGCGCATGCCGGCGTAGTGCGGCACGTACGGACGCCACCAGGTTCCGGTCGCGCTGATCACCGTCTTGGCCTGCCAGACTCCCCGATCGGTCTCCACGACGAGGTGGCCATCGCCTCTCCTCACGGCGTTCGCGATGACCGGCCTGAGCACGGGCAGCTCGTACCGGCGTTCGTAGTCCGTGAGGTAGGCGACGGTGTCGGCCGCGCTCGGGTAGCCGCCATCGGGCGGGACGGGCATCATACGGCCCGGCAGCGAGCTGTACTGGGCGGGCGAGAACAGGCGTAGCGATGCCCAGGCGTGCTGCCACGCTCCGCCCGGCCGCTCCCCGGAGTCGAGGATGACGAAGTCGGCTCCGGCTCTGCGCAGGTAGTAGCCTGCCGCCAGCCCCGCCTGCCCGCCGCCGATGACCAGGACGTCGACCTGGCGGATCACGCGTTGGCCGCGGGCTCGGCCAACGGGCTGAACAGCTCGCCGAGCCTCGCGACCTGGGCGGGCACGATCCAGTAGTAGACCCAGGTGCCGCGCCGCTCGCCGTCGATGAGTCCAGCATTGCGCAGGGTCTTCAGGTGGTGCGAGATGGTGGGCGCGCTGAGGTCGAAGGCGCCGGTCAGGTCGCACACGCAGGCCTCGCCATCGGGATGCGAGCCGATCATTGACAGCAGGCGCAGTCGTACCGGGTCGGCCACGGCCTTGAGCAGCGCGGCCAGCTCGACAGCCTCGGACTCCTCCAGCGGCTGCTTGGCGATCGGGGCACAGCACGCGACGGGGCTGACGGTCATCGAAGACACCTCTTATTTAGAAGGATGTCTAATCGTAGGCGATGGTAGGCGACCAGGGCGAATGCCGGAGAACATCGCGATCCGCCCCGACAGGCTGGCGTAGGCGGCGGTGCCGTACCGCTCGGCCAGCAGGTACGGGAGCGTGATCGTACCGACGCCGAACCCGATCCCGAACAGCAGCACGCACCCGATCGCCCCGCCGCGCTCTCCCGCCACCACCGGCAGCAGCAGCGCGCCCAGCCCTTGCACGGCGAAGACCGCGGCGGCCACCGGAGCGGCCGCCCAGCGACGGCGCAGCCCTGTGGTGACCACCCGGCCTGTCACCGACAGCACGCCGAGCAGCCCGGCCACGGTCGCGGCGAACACCGGCGCGTGACCGAGGTGGATCAGGTACGTGACCAGCAGGACCCCGATAACGGCGACCCCGCCGCCGTGCGCGGTGAAGGCCGCGACCAGGAACCAGAACGGCTGGGCCCGCACCGCCTCCCGCACCAGGTCCGCGCGCCGCCCGGGCTTGGCGGCCGGCATTCTGGACCGCCGCACGACCAGGGCGTCCAGCCATCGCCCGGCCCGGGGCGCGCACAGCGCGGTGGTCAGCACGGCGAGGGTGAGCGCGGCGGCGATCTGCGTGCCGGTGGCGCGCAGGTCACGGCTCATCGGCATGAGGAAGACCGAGAAGGCGTAGTAGAGCACGCCGTAGCCGATGGTCTGGGTGACGGCGAGGGCGGCCACGATGCGCCACCCGTGATCGAGGCGGCCACCGCCCCCGGCTCCGGGGGCGGTGGTCTCCACGCCGGGGTTCACGTCGTACAGGCGATCACGTCGCGACCGGCGGCCGTCGTCCGCCACGTGCCGGCGCCCGCCTCGGCGATGAAGCCCTGAGCCTCCAATCGCCAAGCCAGGGTGCCGGCCATCCGCCGGATGGCCGCGGCATAGCCGGGGTGGGCGCCCGGCTCGCGCGCGGCGAGCAGTTCCTCGGCCAGCAGATCACCGGGGATCAGACGATGCGTGCAGATCAGGCGCAGGGCCTCTTTCCGCGCTGCCGTGGGATAGCCGTCGGACATGTCGCGCTCCTTTCAGCCACAGCAGCTTCCACCGGAGGAGACAGTCGCCAGCGGGAGAGGTGTGGCCAGCAGGCCGCCGCTGATACCGGTGGCCAGGCCGATCCGCTGCTCCTGTGCCTCGGCCAGGTTGCTGGAGCACACGCCGGTCTCCGGCAGCTCGAGCTGGACGTCGCGGGCCGCCTCCCAGTCCCCCGCCAGCGCGGCGGCCACCGAGCGGGCCTGCTCATATCCGGTGGCCAGCAGGAACGTGGGGGCGCGGCCGTAGCTCTTGACGCCGATCGCGTAGTAGCCCGGCTCGGGGTGGGCCAGCTCGTCGGCGCCATGCGGAGGGACGGTGCCGCAGGAGTGCTGGTTCGGGTCGATGAGCGGGGCCAGAGCACGGGTGGAGCCGAGGATCGGGTCCAGGTCCAAACGCAGTTCGGAGGCGATGGAGTGGTCGGGGCGGAAGCCGGTCGCGCCGATGATCCGGTCGACGCTGATGTCTCGCCCGTCGAGACTGGTCACCCGTACCCGCTCGCCGGCCTTCTCGACGGCGTGCGTGAAGAAGCCGGTGAGGAGGCGGACGCGGCCGGAGGTGACGAGGGCGTGCAGGCGGGTGCCGAGAGCGCCGCGGGCGGGAAGCGCGTCGGCCCCGCCGCCGCCGTAGGCGCGGGCGGCGTCACCGGCGCGGATGGCCCAGGTGATCTCGGTGTCGCCGAGCTGGGCGAGGGCGAGCAGGGTGGTGGCCGCGGAGTGCCCGGCACCCACGACCAGGGTGTGCTTGCCCTGGTAGGCCTCCCGGTCGGCGCCCAGCACATCGGGCAGTGCGTGCTCGATCTCGACCTCGTCCTCGCCGCGCGCGGGCAGGCCGGATGCGCCGAGCACGTTGGGGGTGGTCCAGGTGCCGGAGGCATCGACGACCGCGCGGGCCCTGATCTCCCCTCCGTCGTCGAGCCGGATCAGGAAGGGCGCCTGATCGCGCCCATTGGTGCGGACGCGGTCGTAGCCGAGGCGGCTGATCGCGGTCACCTTGGAGCGGAAGCGGACGTTCGGGCCGAGGGCCTTGGCGAGTGGGGCGAGGTAGTGGCCGACGATTTCGGCGCCGGTGGGCAGCCACTCGGGGTCGGGGGCGGTCCAGCCGTGCGCCTCCAGCAGGCGGCGGGCGGCGGCGTCGATGTCGTACTTCCACGGGCTGAAGACCCGCACGTGTCCCCACTGCGCGATGGACGCGCCCGCCTGCTCGCCTGCTTCGAGCACGAGGAAGTGCAGGCCACGCTCGGCCAGGTGGGCGGCAGCGGCCAGCCCGACCGGGCCCGCGCCGATGACGACCACGGGAAGCGCCTCGGCGTCGATGGAGATCCCGGGCTGCTCGCTCTCCAGGGACGTGGTGGTGCCGCAGCATGCGTCGCTCATGATCACCGCTCCTGATTAGATATCTTTCTAAACAGAGCCCATCATGCGGCGCTGGTTAGAAGAATGTCAAATCAGCCGCATGAGCCGTCCGGCGGACAGCACGCCCGCAGGGTCGCCTGCAGATCCTCGAGCGCCCGCGCGATCCCGTTCGGATCGACCCGGTAGTAGACGGTCTTCCATTCCCGCCGCGCCACCAGCACGCCACTGTCACGCAACGTCGCCAGCTGCGCGGACGCGGCCGACTGAGCCAGGCCGAGACGCTCGGCCACCTCGCCGACCGTCAGCTCGGACTCGCCGCTGAACAGCAGCAGGATCTGCTGGCGGGTATCACTGGCCAGCGCCTTGAGGAAGCCGCGCGCGGCGTCGGTCAGCTCGATCCCGTTCGTCGTCTCCACAGGTCGACCCTACCGCTTCATATTGTCAGTTCATGATTTCACGATTTGACGATACGATGCGCCGCATGGACACGATCATCATCGGCGGCGGACAGTCAGGGCTGGCCGCCGCCCGCGCCTTGCGCCACGCAGGCCTGGCCCCCGTCATCCTCGAAGCCGGCGAGCGGCCCACCGGCTCCTGGGCGGGCTACTACGACAGCCTCACCCTCTTCTCGCCCGCCCGCCACAGCGCCATGCCCGGCCAGGACTTCCCCGGCGACCCCGACCGCTACCCCACCCGTGACGAAACCGTCGCGTACCTGGAGAGCTACGCCGCCACCCTCGACGCCGAGATCCGCACCGGCACCAAGGTCGCCGCAGTCGAATCCGACGGCGCGGGCGGGTTCCTCGTCCACACCACGGCCGGCGAGACCCTGCGAACCCGTGGCGTCGTCGCGGCAAGCGGCTCGTTCGGCAACCCGTACATCCCCGAGCTGCCCGGACACTTCACCGGACAGTCGCTGCATGTCGCCGGTTACCGCAACCCCAAGGAGTACGCCGGGCAACGCATCGTCGTGGTCGGCGGCGGCAACTCGGCCGTCCAGGTGGGCTACGAACTCGCCGAGGTCGCCACCGTCACCCTCGCGACCCGGCAGCCGGTCCAGTTCATGCCGCAGATGGTCGGCGGCCACGACATCCACCACTGGCACACCACCACCGGCTTCGACGACCTGCCCCCGCACTGGCTGGCCCGCCTGGCCGGCGGCACCCTCGTCCTGGACACCGGCGACTACGCCACCGCCCTGCAGGCTGGACGGTTCGACCGGCGGCCGATGTTCACCGCCTTCGACGGCGACGAGATCGTCTGGGCCGACGGCACCCGAGAAGTCGTGGACACCGTCATCTTCGCCACTGGTTACCGGCCCAGCCTGGACTACCTGCGCCCGCTCGGCGCCCTCGACGCCCATGGGCTGCCTTTGCAGGTCGAAGGCCTGTCCACCACGCATCTCGGGCTCGCGTATGTCGGGCTGGAGTTCCAGCGCTCGTTCGCCTCCAACACGCTGCGTGGCGTGGCCCGCGACGCCGCCCACCTCGCCACGCCCTTGGCCGTCTACGCCGGCGAGGCCCTGGCGGCATACGGCTTCTGACGTGGAATCCCCTCTGGTCACGGTCGCTCTGGTGCTGCTCCTGGTGGCGACCATGCTGACCGTCGGAACGCGGCGGGCTGGACTGCCCCGGATCCGGACGAACTGCCCACCGGCACCGAACTGGCCGATCGTTATCTACGACCCCTGGCTCAGGTTCCCGGCATCGCACCGTACGTCCCGCTACTCAACCAGGGTTGGGGGGATCAGCCGCCTGGACACCGACCGCCTGCGTACCCATGGACGGGAGACGGCACCGTTCGTGCTGCTCCTCAACGACGGCGAAGAGCTGCTCGCCCGCGCCGTCATCGACGCGTCAGGCGCCTGGCTCACCCCCAGCGTGATGGGCGCCAACGGCCTCCCGGCCGCAGGAGAGGCCGACGCCGGGCCGTGGATCGACCATGCGCTACCCGACGTTCTGGGCGCCGAGCGTCACCGCTACGCGGGCAGGCACACCGTCGTCGTGGGCGCCGGTCACTCGGCGGCCACCACGCTCCTCGCCCTGGCGGAGCTGGCCGACCGGGAACCGGACACACGGCTGACTTGGGCGATCCGCGCCGACGCGCCCGAACGGGCCTACGGCGGCGGGGACGACGACGCGCTGCCCGCCCGCGGCTCGCTCGGCTCCGGCCTGCGGCTGCTGGTCGACAAGGGTGTGGTGGAGCTGGCCGCGTCCTTCAAGGTCCGAGGCGTACGCGCACGACCGGACGGGACCGGTGTCGAGCTGGTCTCCCGGCACGCCGGGAGACCTGGATCCGATCCTCGGCACCACCCGCCTGCTGGCCACCGGATATGAGCAGGCCCGCTCGGTCGTCGCCGCCCTGGCCGGTGACTGGCAAGCGGCCCGCGACGTCCAGTTGGACCTGCCCGCCACCGGCGTCTGCTCGGCCACCCTGGGCGTCAAGGCCGTCGCCGAACAGTTCGGCCTCGCCCATGACACGCCTGCCCGGCTGATCGCCGCCACCACCCGCCATCTCGTCGGCCACACCAGCGCGGCCGACGCGGTGCTCGCAGCGGCTGCCGAACTCGGCATCGACAAGAGTGCGGCCCTCCAGCTCGCGGCCTTCGCCGCCGACCAGTTCGACAGTGCGTCCATCTCGTGACAGCGGCGTCTATCTGACGTACGAATCCATCACGAGGAAGGCACAACCATGACGGCATGCTGCCCGCCCACCACGATGACGACCTGCTGCGAGGGTGAGGCCAAGGCCGAGTGCTGCGGCACCCGGCAGGCCACGACCGGGGGGACGGCGGAGAACGAGGCGCCGAGCACCTGCGGCTGTCGGTAACCATGGAGGGAGGGGCTCGGAGCAGTTCGTGCCCCTCCCTCGACAGGAGGCCACCTCATGCTCTCCAGAACCGAGGACCTGGTCGATGCGTGGCAGGCGATGCGTGATCAGCTGCTCGCCTTCGTCATCGTCCGCGTGGGCAGCCGCCCGGACGCGGAAGACATCGTCCAGGACGTGTTCATCAAGGTCGGCAAAGGCATCAACGGACTCCGTGACGGCAAGCGCCTGGAGGCGTGGATCTACCAGGTGACGCGCAACGCGATCATCGACCACCAGCGGGCCGCGGCACGCACGCGCAACGCCGAAGTCCGTGCAGCGACCGAGGAACGACTCACCACCTCAGGAGAGCCGGACGAGCGCGAAGCCTTGACCTCGCTGACCGGCTGCTTGGCCCCGCTGCTCGCCTTGCTGGGCGAGCGCGACAGGCAGGCGATCACCATGGTGGAGTACGACGGCCTCACCCAGACCGAGGCGGCACGACACCTGGGCATCTCGACCTCGGGCATGAAGTCACGCGTCCAGCGCGCCCGCGCCCGCCTGCGCGATCTTCTGACGCAGTGCTGCCAGATCGCCGTGGACGTCCGCGGCGACGTACGCGCGATCCGCCCCTCAGGCCCTTGCACCTGCGCTCCCCTGTCAGCTCACCCCTCCGACACGAGTGACCCGTAACAGCTCCTCGCTGCTGCTGTGCGACTTTCCGTCTGGCGCCGCTGCGTGCCGGCGGTGTGCTGCGAGCGACCAAGACCGGCCGGACCGTCCTCTACGAGATCCAGTTGGACGCACTCGCCGAGGTCTTCCGGGGCATCGCCGACGCTCTCGACCGCGCGCACGACGAGTACAACCGCGCCGGCGCATGCCAGCCGACGGCCACAACGAAAAATGACCAGTACAGTCGTCGATCACGACGCAGATCTCACCCATTCCGACGTCTCACCATCCAGACCTCGCCTCGCTGTTGAGTACTGGACAGTGGCCATGGAGGGCCAGTCCTCCTGCGGCTCCTGCGATGCGACCCTCACCGTGCTCGGTGAGATTTGCGCCTGCTGACTTGGCGAGGCGGCACGGCGCAGGGCCGTGCCACCCGCTGTGGCGTCAGCCGGACTTCGGCTGGGATCGGCCGCACTTGAGTGTCGTGCCTTCCCAGCGGCACCACTCCTGGTAGCCGGAGGTGAAGGGCGCGCCCACCCACGGATATCTGTCGTCCGGGAGCTCGGCGGGCATGACGCCGGTGAAGTTGGCCGCGTCGTCGATGCTGCCGCTGCCGGTGTACTTCGTCTGCATGGGATACGGGTAGACGGGGCGGGTGCGTACGACGTCGTCGCCGTTCTTCTTGCCGGCGATGACCTTCCGCGGGGCGATGCCCTTCTCCACCCAGTCGTACAGCGGGCTGAACAGGTCGAAGGTGTCGGGGCCGTGGCCACCGGTGCAGTGGTAGACGCCGGGGAACATGAACAGGCGGGCGAACTGCTGGGTGGCCTGCGAGCCGCCCATCCGCTTGGTCACCGCGTCGTAGTAGGCGAGCGTGCTGCCGGCCGGGATGGCCGGGTCGGACCAGCCGTGCCAGAGGATGAGCTTGCCGCCGCGATTCTTGAAGGCGCGCAGGTCAGGGTCGGTGGAGTCGTAGACGCCGCGCATGTCACGCAGCTTGTCGAGGGTCTTGCGGTCGAAGCGGTGGTCGGCGAGCGTGAAGGATGCGGGCGGGTTGCGCCAGGAGCCGAAGTACTTCAGATAGTCGAGTCCGAGTGAGGCGAGCACGGCGCGCTGGCCGGCGGGGGCGACCACGTATCCGAGCCAGGCCGGCTCGGTGCCCTTGGGGAGGCCGGAGGGGAACAGGCGACGGCCCTTGTCGTCCACCGGCCCCTGGTAGAACTTGCGGACCACGTCCACCTGCGCGTCCGTCAGGCAGTCGGCCTGTGGGCCGGCCGTGCAGCGCAGGCTCGCTGGGTCGAACGAGCACCGGCGGGGGTCGTCGATCTGGCCGTCTTGCAGGCCGTCCACGGTGTCGCAGGCGTCCAGCACCTTCTGGTGCAGGAGCTGTATCTTGTCCACGCCGAGGATCTGGCCGCCGTCGGGGGCGGTGTTGGCGTTGGCGATCCACGGGAAGAACATGCCGGCCAGCGCGGTGAGGTTGTTGCCCGGAGCTCCGGCGATGATGCCGTCGAAGTCCTCGGGGTGACGCTGGGCCTCCATGAGTGCCTGGCGTCCGCCGTTGGAGCAGCCGGCGAAATAGGAGTACCTGGGCGCCTGGCCGTAGTACGCCTTGATGAGGGCCTTGGCGGCCAGTGCGGTGACGTGTTCGGAGCGGTAGCCGGCGTCGACCCGCAGCTGTGGGCTGGAGTGCGCCCACAGCCCGTCGACGGAGCTTGCCCCGATGTGGCCGCTGTTGTCGGCTCCGATGACGACCTTGCCGTCGTCGGGTGGGGCGCAGTTGCCGGGCAGGTGGTGGTTGGAGTCGTCCGGGTCGGCGAACCCGCAGAAGCCGCCGCAGCCGAGTTGCAGGTAGCGGCCGCTCCAGGCTTCGGAGGGCAGCCGGACCTCGAACTGCACCTGTGGTGAGACGTACCCCTTGACCTGGCAGTACGCGGGTTTCTGCGCAGTGGCGGAGACCGCGGTCGCGCTCAGGATTCGAGTGGGGGCTTCGGGGAGGCCCGTGAGGTCGATCCCGCCGAGTCGCTGACAGGTGATGGCGGGGGTGAGGTCCGTGCTCGTGCTGGCGGCGACCTGGCCGGGGACGGCGCCCGTGGCGAGGATCAGCAGCAGGACGGAAGCTAAGAGCCGGGCTGTGCCTTTCATGGCCTTGTCCTTTTCGGGGGTGCGGTCAGTTGACCTGGCGGCGGCGCCCGGCCCAGTACGGGGCGCGCAGCGATCTCTTGTCGATCTTGCCGGAGGGGTTGGCCGGCAGGGCGGGGGCGAAGTCGATGCTCTTGGGCGCCCACACGCTGCCCTTGCGCTCCTTGACCAGGGCGATGAGCTCTTCGGCGGCGACCTCGGCGCCGGGCCGGGTGACGACGACGGCCTTGACGGCCTCGCCCCACTTGTCGTCCGGGACGCCGATGACGGCGCACTGGGCGACGGCGGGGTGGGTCACCAGGACATCCTCGATCTGCCGGGGGAAGACGTTGAACCCGCCCGTGACGATCATGTCCTTCTTGCGGTCGACGATGAAGACGTAGCCGAATTCGTCGACGAAGCCGATGTCGCCGGAGCGGACCCAGCCGTCCTGCATCACCTCCGGGTCGAGACCGCTGTTGACGTAGCCGGCCATCTGGCCGGGCTGGGCGGCGCAGATCTCGCCGATCTCGCCGGCGGGCAGGGCGCGGCCTTCGGGGTCGCGGATGGTGAGCTCGACGTGGTACATCGGCCGTCCCGCGGAGGCCAGCCGTTCCTCCCCTTCGGGGGTGTCGAGCCGGTGGTCCTCCTTGCGCAGGCAGGTCATGTAGCCGGGCTCGGTGCCGGCGTAGGTCTGCACGAAGATCGGGCCGAACGCCTCCAGCGCCCGGCGCAGGCCCTCCGGGGCCATCGGCGATCCGGCGTAGATGACCGTGCGCAGCGACGACAGATCGGCGTCGGCCCGGCGCGGATGGTCCAGGAGCATGTAGACGATCGTGGGCACGACGGCGGTGGCGGTGACCCGTTCGCGCTCGATGGCGTCCAGGAGCAGATCGAGGTCGAGGCCGGGCAGGATGACGTTCGTCCCGCCGCGCATGAAGACCGGCATGACGAAGGTCTGCGTGAAGTGGGTCAGGGGCGCGCCGTGGGCGAACACCTCGCCCGGCCGGATGTCGCCGATCTCGAGCCCCGCGGTGATGGCGTAGTGCGACCAGGTCGCGTGCGTCTGCAAGACGCCCTTGGGCACGCCGGTGGTGCCGGAGGTGAAGCCGACGAACGCCAGGTCGTCGTCGGCGAGCTCGATAGCGGGCGGCGCGGTCGGCTGAGCGGCGAACGTCTCCTGGTAGTCCAGGATGCCGAGAATGGTGTCGCCTCCACTGGCCAGCCGGACGACGTGCTTGAGGTTGGGCAGCCGATCCCGGATCTGGGCGATGGCGTCGTCGAAGGCCTGGTGGTAGATGAGCGTCGAGGCCTGCACCTCCTCCAGGAAGAAGCAGAAGTCCTCGGCCGTGGCCCGGGCGGGCATCTGGGTCATCGCCGCGCCGGACTTCCAGATGCCGACCATGGCGGGGACGAACTCCAGGCAGTTGGGCATCAGCAGCCCCACCCGGTCGCCCTTGCCCACGCCGAGTTCCGACAGGCCGTTGGCGATGCGGTTGGCCCAGCCGCTCATCTCCTGGTAGGTGAGGCGGCGTTCTCCGTCGACGAGTGCGGTGCGCTCGGCGTAGTACGCGCACGCCATGTCGAACACTCTCGGTGTCGAACCCCACATGATGGTTACCTCCCTGTTCCGGCGAGCGTGGCCGCCGTCGCCTGTCGCGCTTGCTCGTACTCCCGGCGGGTACGCCGGACGAGCTCCGCGACGCTGGTGATCTCCGTAACCCCCGAGACGCTGTGGCCGGCGCTCCACACGTGGCGCCGGGTCAGCAGGCGATGCTGGGTGAAGCCCTTCACCGGTGCCGCGGCCTCCGCCGTCTGCTCCTCGAGCCAGGCGCGCAGGAAGTTGGCGGGCAGGCCACTGAGCGCAGTGGACAAGGTGACGTCGTCGAGGGTCGCGTCGACCAGCGCGGCCCGGAAACGCTCACCGGCGAGGCTCTCGTGCGTGGCGATGAACTTGGTCCCCATATAGGCCAGGTCGGCGCCGAGGACCTGCGCTGCCCAGACGGCGGCTCCGTCCGGCACCCCTCCCGCCAGGACGATCGGCCCGTCGAACCGAGCGCGGACAGCGCGGACGAACGACAGCGGATTGGCCCAGCCGGTCTGGCCGCCCGCCCCGGCGGTCAGCAGCACCAACCCGTCCACGCCTGCCTCGATCGCGCGCTCCACGTGGTGCAGGCTCGCCACGTCGGCGAAGACCAGGCAACCGGCGTCGTGCAGCGGCTCCAACACCGGAACCGGGGAGCCCACGCTGGTGACGACCAGCCGGGTGCCGTGGCGGACCAGGCACTCGACGTCGGCTCGCAAGCGCTCGTTGGAGCGATGGACCACCAGGTTCGCGGCGAACGGCGCGGCGTGGTCCTGTTCGGCGATCGAAGCGGTGATCTTCCCGAGCCAGGCTTCGAGCTCCTCCGATGAGCGGGCGTTGTGCGTCGGGAAGGCGCCGATGACCCCGCTGCGGCACGCCGCGATCACCAGTTCCGGTCCCGAGACGTCGGTCATCGGCGCGGCCATGAGCGGTAGCGCCAGCCGCGACAGCGGCGACGGTAGGGCCATCGTCCCTCCACTAGTGAAGATCAAATATTGCGTTGATGAGGCTCACATGCCTGCTTCGCTGCGTATTTGATATCGTAAGTAAATATGGATTAATGTCGCTTTGGCAAGAGTGAGTCGTCGGCTCCAGTCCCGTGGAGGACAGAAGATGGACCGTACCGTCCAGATCGCGGGCGTCGGGATGATCCCGTTCGCCAAACCCAGCGCAAGCGAGCCCTACGACGTGATGGCCGGGAGCGCCGCGCGAGCCGCGCTGGCCGACGCGGGCATCGACTACCGCCAGGTGCAGCAGGCCTACGCCGGCTACGTGTACGGCGACTCGACCTGCGGACAGGCGGCCCTCTACGACCTGGGCCAGAGCGGCATCCCCATCGTCAACGTGAACAACAACTGCTCGACCGGCTCCTCGGCGCTCTGGCTCGCCCGGCAGGCGGTCATGTCCGGAGTGGCCGACTGCGTGCTCGCCCTGGGTTTCGAGCAGATGCGCCCCGGCGCGCTGGCGAACGTCTGGGACGACCGCCCCAGCCCGCTTGCCCGGAGCGCGGACGCCATGACCGCCATCCAGGGCATCGACGACCACGCCCCGATCGCCGCGCAGTACTTCGGCGGCGCGGGGATGGCTTACGCCGACAAGTACGGCACCGCTCCCGAGACCTTCGCCAAGATCGCGGTCAAGGCCCGCCGGCACGCCGCGAACAACCCCTACGCCGTCTTCCGCACCCCCGTGAGCGAGGAGGAGGTGCTGGGCTCTCCCCCCATCTACGGGCCGCTGACCCGACTGCAGTGCTGCCCGCCGACCTGCGGCGCGGCCGCCGCCGTGGTGTGCAGCCAGGAGTTCGCCCGCCGGCACGGCCTGGACGCCACGGTGACGATCCGGGCGCAGGCGCTGACGACCGACACCCCGACCACCTTCGACAGCGGCGACATGACCAAGGTCGTCGGCTATGACATGACCCGGGCCGCCGCGACCCGCGTCTACGAGGAATCGGGCGTCGACCCGCAGGACATTCCCGTGGTGGAGCTGCACGACTGCTTCACCACCAACGAGCTCATCAGTTACGAGGCCCTCGGCCTCACCCCGGAGGGAACGGCCGAGAAGTTCGTGCTCGACGGCGACAACACCTACGGCGGCCAAGTGGTCACCAACCCCTCGGGCGGGCTTCTGTCCAAGGGCCACCCGCTCGGCGCCACCGGTCTGGCGCAGTGCGCCGAACTGGTGTGGCAGTTGCGCGGGCAGGCCGGGAAGCGCCAGGTAGACGGCGCCCGGCTCGCCCTCCAGCACAACCTCGGACTCGGCGGCGCCTGCGTCGTCACCCTCTACGAGCGGACGGCCTGACATGACCGCGGACCTGCGCACACCCGCCTTCACCGTGCCCGCCGAGCGGGGCCGCCTGCGCTTCTTCGCCCAGGCCATCGGCGAGCACGACCCCGTCTACAGCGACCTCGACGCCGCCCGCAAGGCCGGGCACCCGGACCTCCCCGTTCCGCCCACGTTCCTGTTCTGCCTGGAGATGGACCGGCCCGACCCCTTCTCCTTCCTCGCCGAGGCCGGGATCGATCTCGCCCGAGTCCTACATGGCGAACAGCGCTTCACCTACCACGCCATGGCTCACGCCGGCGACGAGCTGACCTTCGAGTCGCACATCGCCGACACGTACGAGAAGAAGGGCGGTGCCCTGCGCTTCCTCGTCCGGGAAACGCGCGTCACCCGAGCCGGCGAGCCCGTCGCCGACCTGACCAACGTCATCGTCGTCCGCGGGGAGGCAGCCGCGTGAACAATCTCCATGACATCGCCGTGGGAACGGAGCTGCCGCCGCTGCGCGTGCCTTCCATCTCGCGTACGACGCTCGCGCTCTACGCCGGCGCCTCCGGCGACCACAACCCCATGCACATCGACCTGGACGCGGCCCGGGCCGCAGGCATGGACGACGTCTTCGCTCACGGCATGCTCTCCATGGCCTACCTCGGCCGGCTGCTGACCGGCTGGGTGCCCCAGGAGCGCATCCGCTCCTACAGCGTCCGTTTCGCCGCCATCACCCCCGTCCACGGACAGCCGACCTGCACCGGCCGCGTCACGGCGATCGAAGAGGCCGACGGCGAACGGCGGGCCCGGCTGGACCTGCGAGTGATGCTGAAGGACGGCACCGTCACCCTCGCCGGCCAAGCCCTCGTCGCCCTCATCTGAACCATCGAAAGGACACCCGTGGGAACGCTCGACGGAAAGACCGCCCTCGTCTCCGGCTCAGGGCGCGGCATCGGCCAGGCCATCGCCCTGAAGCTCGCCCAGCAGGGAGCCCGCGTCGTCGTCAACGACCTGGACCCCGACCCGGCCGAGGAGACCGTACGACTGATCAAAACCAGCGGCGGTGAAGCCGTCGCCTGCGTCGGCAGCGTCACCGACGACGGCTTCGCCGACCGGTTCGCCGCCACGGCCGCCGACACCTTCGGCGGCGTCGACATCGTGATCAACAATGCCGGATACACCTGGGACAACGTCGTCCAGAAGATAACCGACGAGCAGTGGGACGCGATCATCGACGTCCACCTCAAGGCGCCCTTCCGGATCCTGCGCGCGGTCCAGCCGATCATCAGCGCCCGCGTCAAGGAGGAGCGCACCCGGGGCGTGCACGTCCAGCGCAAGGTGGTCAACATCTCCTCCATCGCCGGGCTCAGCGGGAACGCCGGGCAGGCCAACTACGGCGCGGCCAAGGCCGGCGTCGTCGGGCTGACCAGGACCCTGGCCAAGGAATGGGGGCGGTACGGGGTGAACGTCAACGCTGTCGCCTTCGGTCTCATCCGCACCCGGCTCACCGAGGCGACGGCCGGCGGCGACGCCACCATCGACGTCCAGGGCCGGGAGATCAAGGTGGGCGTGAACCCCGACCTGTTGTCCGCCATGGAACGCATGATCCCGCTCGGACGGGCCGGCACCCCGCAGGAGGCCGCCGGCGCGGTCTACCTGCTGTGCACGCCCGAGTCCGACTACATCAGCGGCGAAGTGATCGTCTGCGGGGGCGGGTACCGCTGACGTACCGGCCTACGATGCGCAGGTGGCTTCGACCGAGGGGAAGACGATGAAGGCGCGGACCGCGGCGGCGCCGGCCCGGGGCAGCCGTCCCCGCAACCGCAAGGCGCAGATCGTCTCCATCGCCGCCGAGCTCTTCCATCGCCAGGGCTACCACGCCGTGACGATGGAAGAGATCGCGAGCGCGGTCGGCATCACGGCGGGTGCCCTCTATCGGCACTTCCGCAACAAGCAGGAACTGCTGGCGCGCACCGTCCTCGACGGGCTCCTGGCGTTCGAGACCCTCGTCGACAACCACACCGCCGGTGACGTCGACGGCCTCCTGCGCGCCATGGCCGCCCTGACGCTGGACCGGCGCGACCTCGGCGTGCTGTGGCAGCGGGAGTCCCGCAATCTCCCGGTGCCCGAGCGCGACCAGCTCCGCCGCCGCTTTCGCTCCATCGCGGCCCGTACGGCGACGACCCTCGTCGCTGCCCGTCCCGGCCTCTCCCCCGCCGACGCCGACCTGCTGGTGTGGGCGATCTTCGCCACGTTCGCCAGCCCGTCCCACCACTCGGTGACCCTGCCGCGCGCCCGTTTCGAAGACCTGCTGCACGCGATGGGCAGCACCCTCACCGAAGTCGCCCTGCCTCAGGCGCCGGGCCCGTCAGCCGGCGCGACCCCGTCCGATCAACCGCGCCCGGGGCTGGCTCGCGCCTCCCGCCGGGAAGTCCTCATGGACGCGGCCGCCCGGCTGTTCAACGAGCGCGGCTACCAGGCCGTGAGCATGGAGGACATCGGCGCTGCCGCGGGCATCAGCGGCGCGGGCATCTACAACCACGTCACCGCCAAGTCCGACCTCCTGGTGGCCGCGCTCACCCGCGCCGCCGACGCCCTGCAGCTCGACGCCTCCCGCGCCTTCGCCACCGCCACCAGCCCTCGGGACGCTCTCGACCTGCTGCTGCGCTCCTACATCGACCTGACGGTCAGCCACAGCCACCTCACCGGCACGTTGATCACCGAGGTGATCCACCTTCCCGCCGAGCAACGCCACACGATCCGGCGCCTCCAGTACGACTACGTCAGCGAGTGGGTGCACCTGCTCACCGCCGAGCGACCCGAGCTGATCGAAGCTGAGGCCCGGGTCGTCGTGCACGCGGTCTTCACCACCATCAACGACATCGCCCGGATCGACCATCTGCGCGAACGGGGTGATCTGTCTGGCGATCTTCTTGCCGCCTGCCAGGCTCTCCTGCTCGCACGCCCCGGGTGAGATCAGCGGCCGGGTTCTGCGTCGAGCCGGCTCAGTGGCGCTCCGCGAGCTTGGCGAGAACGTCCAGTTCGAAGAGCCACGGCGGTGCCTCCGGCGTTGACGTACTCAAGCCACACGGGGACGCTCATGACGCAAGGGTCGCGCCTTGTTCGTGGGTGATGCAGGCGATGCGTCACGTGCCTTGTCCTCGCCGCCGGCATGGCGCGGCCGGCGCACGTTCGACAAACGTGCTTCTCAGGGCTTTCGCTGTTCCCTTTGATCTATTATCGTCGATTAACGATGAGCGAGGAAACGGGGCCGCTGCCGCGCGCGGAGGCCGAAGAGTACGCGAGCTGGTTCAAGGCACTGGCAGACGCGTCGCGGATCCAGATCGTGTCGCTCCTGGCCCGGCGGCGCGCGCCGATGAGCGTGGGCGAGATCGTGGCCGCCTCAGGGGTGGGCCAGTCCACCGTCTCGCACCATCTGAAGATTCTGGCCGAGGTGCGGTTCGTGCTGGTGGAGCGGCGGGGCACCGCCGGCCTGTACCGGATCAACGAGGTCTGCGTGAGCTGTTTCCCGACCGCCGCCGACGTGGTCATGGGCAACTCCGCCCCGACCCCGCCCACCTGCGAGTAGAGGAGCGATGCCATGGCGCAAGAGGAGATCATCAGGCGCTATTCCGCGCTGGCCCGCGACGCCGCGGCCGGCCGGACGGTCGCCGACTGCGGCCCGGAAGCCTTCGACCAGGGCCGATTCGGCGCCGCCGGCTACGACGACCTCGGTCTGCTGCCCGAAGCGGCGGTACGGGCGAGTCTGGGCTGCGGCAACCCGGTGGCCGTCGCCGAGTTGCGGCCCGGTGAGACCGTGCTCGACCTGGGCTCGGGCGGCGGCATCGACGTGCTGCTGTCCGCCCGTCGCGTCGGCGAGCACGGCAAGGCCTACGGGCTGGACGCCAGCGCCGACATGCTGGCCCTGGCCCGCCGCAACGCCGAGCAGGCGGGCGCGCGCAACGTGGAGTTCCTGCACGGCACGATCGAGCGGGTGCCGCTGCCGGACCGGTCGGTGGACGTGGTCATCTCCAACTGCGTCATCAACCTGTCCAGCGACAAGGCCGCGGTGCTGGCCGAGGCGTTCCGGGTGCTGCGGCCGGGTGGCCGGTTCGGTGTCAGCGACGTCGTGACGGACGGCGAACCGGACCCCGATCGGCGGGCGGCCGTCGAAGAGCGGATCGGCTGTGCGGCCGGGGCGCTGCCGGTGGCGGAGTACCGGCGGCTGCTGGCCGCATCGGGGTTCATGGACCTGCACATCACGTTGACCGCCGGCCACGGCGACGGCGTGCACTCGGCGATCGTCCAGGCCGCCAAGCCCGCCGCCCCGCCGGGGACGGAGATCAGGCCCATGCGCGACGACGACGCCGACCAGGTGCTGGCCATCTACCAGGCAGGGCTGGACACCGGCCAGGCCAGTTTCGAGACCACCGCCCCGAGCTGGGAGGGCTTCACCGCGGCCAGGCTCCCCCACCTGCGCTACGTGGCCTTCGACACCGGCACCGGCCAGGTGCTCGGCTGGGTGGCCGCCTCCGCGGTCTCGGCCCGGCCCGTGTACGCCGGGGTGATCGAGCACAGCGTCTACGTCCACCCGGGATGCCAGGCCCAGGGCATCGGCCGGGCGCTGCTGTCGGCGTTCATCGCCGCCGGCGAGGACGCCGGAATCTGGACGATCCAGTCCGGCATCTTCGCCGAGAACGCCGCCAGCCTGGCCCTGCACCAGGCGCTCGGCTTCCGGGTGGTCGGCACCCGGGAACGCATCGGCCGCCACCACGGCGTCTGGCGGAACGTCCTGCTGATTGAGCGCCGCAGCCCCGCAACCAAGAACAGACGGCCGTAGAACCGTTTCGCGGTCTCCAGGTGCGGACTGTCGAGTTCGATCCAGCACGGCGAGCCTGGCACGAACCGGGTGGTGAGCATGCGTACTCCCTCACGACAAGCGAGGGCGATCCACCCTGGTGCAGCCGATGTCGTGGACGACGGGTTGTCCCCGTCACACGCGCCCCTGACTCTTGTCTTGACATGGCGACAATCCCCGAGGTGTGCTGGATGTAAGGCCTATATCGCCGCATGTCAGTGAGGCGATGAGGATCTCGACGGGGGCGTCATGGCGACTTATGCGTATCGCTGTCTGGAGTGCGGGCCGTTCGAGGTGCGCCTGCCGATAGGGACCGCTGAGGCGGTTGCCGACTGCCCGGCGTGCCGGTCTCCGGCTCGTCGCGTCTTCACCGCGCCGAGCCTCGCCCGGCAGTCCCCGGCGATGTCCGCCGCGCTGGCCCGGGACGAACAGAGTCAGGAAGCACCCGAGGTGGTCACGCACGTGACTCCCGAGCGGCGGCGGACACCGCAGCACCCGGCGCTGTCGCGCCTGCCTCGGCCTTGAGCAGGCATGACGATCGATCCGAACGTTGCGTACGCCTGGACTCGTGGCGTTCCTGAACACACCGCCCGTCCGGGGCGTGAGGAGGTGTGTGGGGATGGGAGCCGTCGGACTCCTGTACGTGGGCGCAGTGCTCTTCCTCAATGGTCTGATGCTCCTGGGAAAGGTCGAGCCGCGCGCAGCCGGGATCTTCAATCTCTTCGTCGGAGCCTTGCAGGTGGTCACACCGACCCTGCTGATCGTCTTCAGCCCCGGCGATCCGGCCGTGCTCCTGAACGCGTCGGGACTCTACCTCTTCGGGTTCACCTATCTCTATGTGGGGATCAATCTGCTGGGCGGATTCGACACCACAGGTGTCGGCTATTTCTCGCTCTTCGTGGCCATCATGGCGCTCGGATACTCCTACGCCAACTTCCGGCTCCTCGGTGATCCGGGCTTCGGAGTCATCTGGCTCTACTGGTCCTTCCTGTGGACGCTCTTCTTCGTCCTGCTCGGCTTGAAACGCACGCAGATCACCAGGTACACGGGCTGGGTCGCGGCTATCCAGGGATGGGTCACGGCGGCGATCCCGGCATTCATGATCCTCACCGGATCCTGGCGCACCACAGCCCTCTTCGCGATCGTTCTCGCCGTGTTCGGCCTGGTGGTGTTCGCCGTGCTGTGGCCGCTGACGAGACACGGGGAACCGGCCGGCGAAACTTCGGAGGCGCAGGGGACCACCGGCACGCATCGCTTCCACCGGACCTGACCGAGCTCGAAGAGAGGTGAGGCGACACGCTGACCGCGAAGGAGTCATCGACAAAGGAGGGGAAGCTGTCATGCCGAAAGTCGTATTCAGCGTCGACCAGTCGAAGCCGATGAAGGACCAGGCGACCCCAGGCCACAACCGCTGGCACCCGGATATTCCCGTGGTGGAAATGGTACGTCCCGGTGAGGAGTTCCGGGTCGAGTGCCGCGAATGGACGGACGCCCAGATCGGCAACAACGATTCGGCGAACGACGTGCGCGATGTCGACCTGAGCTTCGCGCACATGCTGAGCGGGCCCATCGGGGTCGAAGGAGCCGAGCCCGGAGACCTCCTCATCGTCGACATCCTCGACCTCGGCCCGGTGCCGCAGCAGGTCGGGGACGCACCAGGACAGGGCTGGGGCTACACCGGCATCTTCGCCAAGCGGAACGGCGGCGGATTCCTGACCGACTACTTCCCCGACTCGTACAAGGCGATCTGGGACTTCCACGGTCAGGTCGCGACATCCCGCCACCTGCCGGGAGTCCGGTTCACCGGGATCACCCACCCTGGACTCTTCGGCACCGCGCCGTCGGCCGAGTTGCTCAGCTCCTGGAACCGCCGGGAGCAGGCGCTCATCGACACCGACGCGGGACGCGTTCCGCCGCTCGGCCTGCCGCCGTTGCCCGAGCACACGCTCGCCGGCACCGCCAACGGCGACCTGGCACAGCGGATCGCCGCCGAGGGAGCACGCACCGTGCCGGCGCGGGAGAACGGCGGTAACCACGACATCAAGAACTTCACCCGCGGCGCCCGGGTCTTCTACCCGGTCCACGTCCGTGACGCCAAACTCTCCGGAGGCGACCTGCACTTCAGCCAGGGCGACGGGGAAATCACCTTCTGCGGCGCCATCGAGATGGGCGGCTACATCGATTTCCACGTCGACCTCATCAAGGGAGGCATGGAGAAGTACGGTGTCACCACCAATCCGCTGTTCATGCCGGGAAACGTGGAGCCGAGATACTCCGAGTTTCTCTCGTTCATCGGGATCTCGGTGGACCACGACACCGACACCAACTACTACCTTGACGCGACGGTGGCCTACCGCAGGGCCTGCCTCAACGCCGTCGAGTATCTCAAGAGGTGGGGTTACAGCGGCGAACAGGCCTATCTGCTCCTCGGCTCGGCGCCGATCGAAGGGCGTGTCAGCGGGATCGTCGACATTCCCAACGCCTGCTGCTCGCTCTACCTGCCCACCGAGATCTTCGACTTCGACGTACGTCCGAACATGGAAGGGCCCGTCAAGCAGGACCGGGGCAAGTGCGCCGTGACGAGTTGAGCGGGGGACATCACCGAGACCACGACGGCGGGGCCGACCGGGCCTCGCCGCTCGTCGCTTGGACCCCGAGAGGTCGGCGATCAGGTCGGTGCTGTGGCTGAATGCCAGGATGCGAGGCGAGCTTCACCTCACGGCGTGCCGCCGATAGCGCATGCACGGCACGGAGGACGACCGCAGGTGCACTGCGTGATGGCATCGAGGACACCGTGGTCGTGGTAGAGGCACTGGTCGTAGCAGGTGTGACGGGGAATGAACCCCGCCTGGATCTCGTCCGGCCACGGGTCTTCGCCTTCACGGCAGCGTACGAACTGCTCCGGGTGCGTCGCGTGCAGTCCCTCCAGGCGGGTCCGAGCCTGGGTCTCCAGCGTGCGGGCCTCCGCCACCAGGGTCTTCAGCTGGGAGGCGAGGTCAGAGTACCGGTCGTCGCCGGTTCGTACGTGGGCCGCCCGCAGCGCCATCATGGCGTTGCCCAGGAAGCGGCCGGCGTCCTGGAGGTCCGTGGAGTGGTGCAGCTGCATACCTGTCACGCCCCGAACCCACACGGCGTCGTTGTTCATTGATCAACCTTTCGAAGGTGCGAGCGCTCCTGTTCCGGAGTTGTACGAGGCTGCCAACGAGGGTAACTGGAATTGCGGGCGAATTGCCGCATTTGTGAGGTTAGCCGTGGGTGGTGGAAGTGACTTTGAAATAGCTTTGCCAGAATTTGGCCCCAGTGGCCATCCCATCCAAGGTGGCTTGCACGCCGGTGTGCGGGTGTTCAGGAGTCGCCGACCACCACGACCACAGCCCTTGCTGTGTCCCCGGCCGCGCAGCCGTAGACCAGGCTCGATCCGTACGGGTTCATCCGGTCCAGCGGGAATCCGGTCGTTCACGGCGAACGGGTTGTGCGTGATCACCACGCCGATGCCAGAGATGTCCAGAAAGGCGTCGCGCAGGGCGGCGCGGGCGGCCGAAACCGGCGCCTTGGGCATCCGCACGCTGATGTGTCGCCTCTGGTGACGGACGTGATCGATCGCTCCGCTTGCCAGCCGGTGGTTTCGGGATGTCTCAGTCAAGGGCGGGAAGCGAGGGAACAGGGGCGAGGCCGAGATAACGGCCTGCCGCGCTCAGAGCCGTGCGAACATCATCGGCGACCTGCTGAATGGCGGAGTCCCTGGAGACTTCAGGGGAGTGACCGAAGCCGATCCAGACCTCGGCTGTGGTGCGGCCACGAGAGATCCGCTCGCTGTAGACGCCCGGCACGAGTTCCCCGAAGACGAGCAGTTCCTGCAGGCCGGCCTGACGCCACCAGGCGAGCCAGTCCGGGGCCTCGTTGACAGCTTGGACAAGGTGTCCGGCGACATCGGCGTAGGCGCTGTCGTGCGGCAGACTCTGGTCGGTGGTGCTCCAGAACACCTGGAGCCAGTGCTTGCCGGGGCGGGAGAAGTCCACAACGAACGGGGCCGCCGGCTCCTGAGGTTCACCGAACAGGGCCTTGCGGTAGGGCTCCAGATGCTCCAGGAACACCGGCCAGTCCGCGGCCCGGACCTCGCGGAGATAGTTGTCGTCGGCACGGGTGGCCACATTGAACGCCACGGCGGCCAGGCGACGCAGGTCGTCGGAGACGGTGAAGGGGTTGCGGTCCAGCCAGTGATGAGCGGCCTCATCGGGAGCGATTCCCGAGATGCGGGCCGCGATCAGACAGGCGATCGCCAGGGCGGCCTCCACTTGGCCCTCCTCGGCATAGTCCTCGCTGTCGCGGACGAACGCGTCGAGCACCTCGATCATCGCCGCCGCGATGTCATCGCCTTCTTCCAATTCCGCGATGGCGTCGGCGGCCTCGTCGCTGTCGAAGGGGCCTTCGAAGAAGGGCGTCGGGTCATCCATGCTGCGGCTCCTTAGCGAAGAGGCGATCAGGGTATGGGCAGGGGTCACGGTCATGTCGGGCGAAGTGGTGTACGTAAGCCGATCCTCAACCGTGGAGATAGGGCTCCCAGGTCATGGTTTTGTCGGCCCCGCGCGAACGGGGATGGTCCCAGGTGGGCGACGACCAGGCGGGCGTGCTCGCCTGGTCGTCGCCGCACGCGTGACAGGTCCCGCCCGAGGGCGGGGATCCCGCACGTGATCTGCGCCTTCGCGTGCTTGTCGATCAGTGAGCCGTTTTCATCCCTGTGCGGCGGGCGGGACCCAGCACACAGCAGGGCCGTCGTCCCCTGCCCCCGTTCCGAGGGCGACATAGGAAATCGATGATGCCATGCGACCTTGAATGTCCTCTTGGCGAACCTCTGACAGACGATCAACAAAGTCGCGACTCAGATCCTGCTTACTCGGGGCACCCAGGGCAGGTCACGGCCTACGGCGAGTGCCCGTCTTCTGTCGGCCGCACCTCGCTCAGGACAGAAGAGGGACAGGGATGGGTTGATGAAGCCCGGAGAGAAGGCCGCCATATCCGGCTCCTTTACGAGTTCGGTCCGGATTTCCAGGCCTTCACGCCGGGGGCCGGCTGGGAAGACCTCAAGATCGGCCTTGGCTCCATCCGGCTGTTCGAGGGCTGCGCGATGGTGAGCGACATCGGCTGGATCCGCGAATCGAGTCGGCTCATGGGCTTTCTGATGCCGTGTCCGGTGTGTGTCTTCGGTAACCAGGAGCGCGACGAGGCACTGCGCTGGCTGAGTTCGCTGCCTGAAGGTCCCGGTGTCTCCCACCGTCTCGTACCCGAGTCCGGGGTCATCGTGGTCGAGGTCAAGGAGCCCTTGCGAACCCAGGACTTCGATGCGCTGGCGTTGACAGCCGACGGCTGGCTCGAAACACACGCTGGATTGGCGGGCGTCGTCGTCCACGCTCGCAAGTTCCCCGGTTGGGAGAACATCGCGAGCCTGCTTCGACATGTGCGCTTTGTTCGCGACCATCATCGGAAGATCAGAAAGGTTGCCCTGGCATCCGACAGCGAGCTCGCCGGCTTGGCGCCTCACCTTGCGAACCACTTCGTCCAAGCCGAAGTGCGGC
This sequence comes from Nonomuraea sp. NPDC054003, assembly GCF_055585125.1. NCBI lineage: Bacteria > Bacillati > Actinomycetota > Actinomycetes > Streptosporangiales > Streptosporangiaceae > Nonomuraea > Nonomuraea sp. NPDC054003. The sequence continues at coordinate 212,491 of NZ_JBVJKR010000007.1, read as the reverse complement.
CCTTCCGATACGACGAACTCGATGACGCCATCGCGTGGGCGGCGAGCCCTCCCGAGCAGCGCGCGACCCGGCCGGACTGATGCGGTGGCCGTGGCCTTCCAGGATTCTGTTGTGCATACCCATCCGAGGCGGTGACACCATCGATCCGGAGCGGGCCACCGCGGTGGCCGGCATACAGAGAGCCGGGCATCGCGCCGAGCAGGAACGAGGACACCGCGCTCAGGTCGTGAGCGGTGGCGGGGGCCGGCACGTTGATGAGTCCCCCACCGATCCGGTCTGGCCGCGATTGCCCCGCAGATTGTTCAGGCAGCGGCATCACCCGGTTCCCGGGCGAGTGGCCTGAGGTGACGGTCAGTCACGGGGCAGAGCGAACGGGCCGGGAAGCCGAAAGAAGCACCCGTGGTGATGGACCATGGTCTCGCCAAAGAATAAAGATCACAGCCATATGGGTGCATGGAGCATGCATACGGGTTCGGCCCTGCTCGGGCTGAATAGGTGTGCGGTGGCACTGCAGGTCATGCTGGAGTGCAGCGACCGTGACGCCCGTGACGACATTCCGTTCGGAAACATCCGAACAAACCGATATGCTTGGCTCGTGAGTGTCGATGAGTTCGTGGAGGATGCCGGGCTCTTCTACGAGCGGCTCGGGCTGAGCCGCACGTCAGGCCGGGCGATGGGCTGGCTGCTGACCGCCGGCACCTCCGGCGCCGACGCGCCGGAGCTGGCCGAGGCGCTGGCCGTGGCCAAGAGCAGCATGAGCGTCGCGCTGCGGCAACTGGAGCAGGCAGGGCTGGTCGAGCGGTTCCGGGTACGCGGCGAGCGGCGCGATCGCTATCGGCTGGCCGAGGACGTCTTCGCCCGAGCTTTCCGCGCGAAGATGGCCGAGTTCGAGAGCTTCCGCGCCCTGGCCGAGCAGGGACTGCGGGCGGTTGGCGACGATCCGGCGCGCAGGCGGCGGCTGGAACTCATGCGCGACATGTACGCGTTCATGATGGACCGCTTCCCCCGCCTGCTGGAGGAGTGGGACGAGCTGAAGGACCAGCGATGAGACCCTTACTGATCACCATGGGCAGCCGCGGGGACGTCCAGCCGTACCTCGCCCTGGCCCGCGGGCTGATGGCCGCCGGTCACCGGCCGCTCCTGGCCGCGCCCCGGCGGTTCGGGCCGCTCGCCGCCGCCCACGAGGTGGAGTTCGCACCGTTGACCGACGAGATGCTCACGCTGCAGGACACCGTACGAGGACAGGGCGTGCGCGCCGCGATCACCGCCGCCGGCGCGGTCAAGCCGATGCTCCGCCGCCTGCTCGACGACCAGGCCGCGCTCACCGCAGGCCCGGCCGACGTGGTCGTCTACCACCCCAAATCCCTTGGCGGACCGTACGTCGCGGAGAAGCTCGGCGTCCCCGCCCTCGCCGGACTGCTGCTCCCGCTCTACCTTCCCACCGCCGCCTTCCCCTCTCCCATCCTTCCCGTACGCGTGCCGCGCGCACTCAACCGGGCGAGCTGGCGCATCTCCTCCGCCGTCGAGGCGCCCTATCGGGGCACGGTACGGGAATGGCGGGCCGGGCCGCTCGGTCTGCGCGGCCGGTGCCGGCCGGTGGCCGACCTGGTCAGGGCCGGCGGCGTGCTGCACGCCTGGAGCCCTTATCTGCTCCCTGCCCCCGCCGACTGGCCCGCCGACGCCCAGCCCACCGGGTTCTGGACGCTGCCCACTCCCGGCGGCTGGACGCCGCCCGAACGGCTGGCCCGGTTCCTGGAAGACGGCGACCCGCCCGTGTACGTCGGCTTCGGCAGCTCATACAGCGGCGACGCGGAGAGGCTGACCGCGACGGTGCTGGAGGCCGTCCGGCTGACCGGGCGCCGCGCGGTCCTGGCCACCGGTTGGGGCGCCCTGCGACAGGGCTCGGAGCCGGACGGCGTTCTGATGATCGACGAAGCTCCGCACGATTGGCTGCTGCCCCGTGTGGCCGCCGCGGTGCACCATGGCGGGATCGGCACGGTGGCCGCCGCGCTGCGCGCGGGCGTCCCTCAGGTGATCCGGCCCTTCCTCGGGGACCAGCCGTTCTGGGCCGATCGGCTGCACCGCATCGGCGTCGCGCCGGCTCCCGTCACCGGCCGCCTCACGCCCGGCAAGCTTGCCGCCGCCGTCGAGGCCTCGGCCGTGCTGGCCTCGGCCGCCCGCGCGCTCGCCGCACAGGTCGGGGCCGAGGACGGCGTGACCACCGCTGTCGCCCGCATCGCTCGCGCGAAAGGAGCGCGAGGCCCGGCTCCGCGAACCGACGGTGACACATCACCTTTGCCCTGAGGCGAGGCCGCCGGCCACGAAGTCGATCAGCAGGTCGAGGATCTTCGGGTATGCCGGCCTCCGTCGTACCCGTCGGAGCCGGTACGCGGCCGGGCACCCTGAGGATCCTCGGCCAGGAGCAGCGGAGCATGTTCGAGGAGAGGGTAGAAGGCTCCGACGCGGTCCCAGGCCTCGACGACGCCGTCGGTGAAGACAGGATGCGCTCCCCGTCCCCGAAGGGAACGCGGTACAGCTTGGGCCGCCGAGATGCCTGGCCAGGCTCGCCTCCAGCCGGTCTCCCACCTCGGCCAGGTCGGGCTCGTCGTGAGCGGCTCAGCGGAAGGCGCCCAGAACCCAGGCCACCGCCTCCAGGCCTTGCCCTGGACGTCTCCGACGAGCAGGCGCACCCCGTGCGGGGCGGTGACGACCTCGTACAGGTCTCCCCCGATCCAGGCTTCGGCCGCTGCGGAGGTCGGCCGCCCTGCGGGGCACCGGCCGCCGCAGCACGCGCTGGGCGGCCTCAGTGACCAGCCTGACGTTGGCCGGCTCGCGCTCCCGCCGCAGCCGCAGCGGGCATGGCCTGCGGCACGAAGCGTACGAAGGGAATCTGCCGCCCGACCTCGAGGTAATCCTCCACGCTGCCGTCCACTGCGAAGCCCATGATGGCGCAGAGCCGGCGGGCGGCGGCCTGATGGCGTGGCGCGTACCGAGCCATGATCTCACCACCCTCCTCAGCAGGCAGCAGCCGGGCGACGGCGGGGAAGGTTCTGCCGCCCACCTGGAGGACGACCTCCGGTGTCTTCGTGATGTTCCTGTACCAGTCGGCGCGCGGGCCGAAGCCTGAGGCCGCCACGTAGCCGCGCCCGTCGCGCTCCACGACCTCGATGACGGCCTGGCGGGGCTTTCCCGAGACGCGACCGACATGGATGAGCAGCATCACCCTGCTCCCCAGCAGCCGGCCCAGCCCCAGCCGGTACAGGTGAATGGGCAGCCGCCACAACGTGCGCCGCAGCCCCGACGGCGGATCAGGCCTCTTCACGATGTCCATGCTGTTCCTTCCTGACTGTTTCCGATTGAGGGCTCAGCAGGTCCTCGACGGCCGCCATCGCCTCGCCGGTGTCCAGGCCGGGGTCGAGCATGCGGTGGAGCATGAGTCCGTCGATCAACGCGGCGACCAGGGTGGCCGCGCCGGAGCGACGCCCCGTCGACCAGTCCGGATGCAGCTCACCCAGCCGCCGCCCGAGCCGCTCACGCGCCCGCCGCAGCTCGTCCCGCAGCACCTCGCCGAGCGCGGGGTCGCGCATCGCCCCCGCGATGAGCTCGACGCCCATCCGGATCATCCGTTCGTCACCGGCGGTCTCGGAGGTGAGCCGTTGGACGACCGTGAGCGCCTGCCGGTCGTCCTCGGCGGCGAGCAACTCGTCCAGGAGCGGGCCGATGATCAGTTCACCGGCCCTGCGGGCGATCGCCGTCCGCAATCCCGGCAGGCCCCCGAAGTGGTAATGAATCAGGCCCGGTTTGGTCATGGCCCGCTCGGCCACGGCGCGCGTGGTGACGGCCGGCCAGCCTCCTTCGCACAGGAGCGCGACACCAGCGTCGACAAGCTGCTCCCGGCGGCGGTCCCCGCGGGCGGAACTTGGTCGGTCGACCAACTTGGCCATGTGGCCAAGATACCACTCACCTCTCGGCCATTCACCCCCCGTCCCCCTTTGGTGGACAGGCGTCCGACCTCCATCAGCGCCCCGACCTCCCGGTCAGCGTCCCCAGGACAGAGCGAGCGATGATGGAGTGAGAGCAGTGAGGAGGTCTCTCCATGGCGAACCTTCCTGCGCCCTTCGTCCTGGTGGGAGTGGACGGCTCGGACACCAGCAAGGATGCTCTGCGCTGGGCGGCACGCCAGGCCGAACTGACCAGAGCCGAACTCCACGTCATCCACGCCTGGCGCCTTCCGACCAGCTATGGCTACTCCATGGACTTCTCCGATGCGGACTTCGCCGGTGCGGCGCGCAAACTCCTGGAGCAGGTGGCGGACGAGGTCCTGGGCGATTCCATGTCCGTACCGGTCACCCTCCAGGTGTTCGAAGGCCATCCCGCCACGGTGCTGATCGACGCCGCGCGTGACGCCTCTCTGCTCGTCGTGGGCAACCGGGGGCACGGGCCGGTCATCGGCACGCTGCTGGGATCGGTGGCCCTGCACTGCGTACACCACGCACCGTGTCCGGTCGTCGTGTTCCGGCACCCGCCCGACGCGGTCAGCCCCACTGGAAGCGAACGGTAGGAACGGCGCACGCAGGGTATTCAAGGCATGCCGCGGCGTCAGACAGGAAACGGGGATCGGGGTGCTTCTCGAGTCAGGGAGTGAATTCCTCCGTCTCGCCGGCCGCGACATCGCTACCGTTCAACCGCCAAAACGGTCATGTGTGGCGTGGCGAACACCGGCCAGGTGATCAAAGCGGAGTCTGCGGACGATCGTCCAAGGAACGGGATAGACGATGGGGCCATCCGATCTTCGGGGCAGGCTGGCTGTCCTGGGAGACATGCTGCGCACCCAGCTCTGGCTGCTGCCCTCCCTCGGCGTGGGTCTTGCTCTGGGTCTTGGAGTGGGACTACCCCGACTGGATGCGAGGCTGGGACCCGACGTCCCCTCGTGGGCGGCGCCCTACCTGTTCGGCGGGGGTGCCAGCGCGGCCCGGGCAGTGCTGGGCGCCATCGCCGGCTCTCTCATCACGGTGACGTCGCTGACCTTCTCCATGACGGTGGTGGCCCTGCAACTCGCGAGCAGTCAGTTTTCGCCGCGCCTCCTACGCACGTTCACCCGGGACCGGGTCGTCCAGTCCACCCTGGCGCTGTTCCTGGCCACCTTCACCTATGCCCTCACCGTTTTGCGCACGATCCGATCCCCCGGCGAGTCAAGAGACATCTTCGTGCCCCAGATAGCGGTGACCACGGGATTCGTCCTGGCTCTGGTCAGCGTTCTCGCCCTCGTGCTGTTTCTCGCGCACCTGGCCCGGGAGTTGCGGGCGGAAACGACGTTGCTCAGGGTGCACGCCGAGGCGAACGAGACCATCCGCCGGGTCCTTCCGCCGCAGAGTTCCGCGTCGCTGGATGTGACACCCGTGTCGCCGCCTCCTGACACGTTGCCCCTGCGCGCTGGGGCCTCGGGTTTCGTGCTGAGGATGGATGCGAGCTCACTGCTGTCCGCGGCGGTGGAGGCCGACGCCGTCCTGCTCATCGACTGCTGTCCGGGCAGCCTGCTGGTCGCAGGGACCCCGCTGGGAGCCGGCTGGCCGCGTGCCGCGGGATCGTTCGACACCGATGTCGAGCTCCGGCTCACCCGGCAGGTCTCCAGGGCGATAAGCACGGGGCCCGAACGCACCGCGGCTCAAGACGTGACGTACGGGCTGCGGCAGCTCATCGACGTGGCCGTCAAGGCGCTGTCGCCGGGGATCAACGATCCCACCACGGCCGTCCACGCACTGGGCCATGTGTCGATCGTCCTGTGCGAGCTGGCAGGCCGTCAGCTCGGGCCACGGCCGCTGCGTGACGAGCGGGGCGACGTACGGGTCATGCTGTATCAGCCGAACATCGCCGACTTGCTCACGATGACGCTGGTGCAACCCCTCCACTACGGCGCTCACGACTCCACCGTCCTGGCCCAGATGTTCTCCCTGCTGCGTGACCTCGCCTGGCACGTTTCCGCCGACCAGCGCCCGGCAATCACCCATCAGCTGGAGGTCCTGCGTGCCCAAGCCGCCGGGCAACGATTCGGATCGAGGGAGATGGCGCGTTTCGACATGCTGTCCAATCAGGTCGAACAGGCACTGACCGGCCGCTGGGCACCCGCGTGGATTCCGTCGTGAACATGCTCCTCCCTGAAGCGCCGCGACGGTGGCGGGGCGGCGATCGATCGATCTCGCCTACCGGCTCCGTGACTCTCCGGCCAGGCTGAGGATGTCCTCCGGGAGGCCTCGTGCGGCGGATCCGGCGCGCGGGCCGTCGGCGGCGGCCGCCATCCTGGTGTGGGTGGCGGCCAGGCGTATGGCGTCGGCGAGCGCGTCCGAGGTCAGACGGCGCTGCGGCCGGGACGGCATGGCGGCGCCGGCCAGGAACACTGCGGCGATGCCGCAGCACTCCTCCTGCCGCAGCCCTCGACACCACGAGCATGCAGGCCAAGGCATCGGCGCCGATGCCCATCCCGGCAGCTCAGGCCGCAGTTCGGTGGTCACGTCCGCCGCCTGGCGCGCGACTGCGAGACCCTGCCGGCAGAACCCAGGATCAAACACCCACTTACAGCACGCCTCCTGCCAGACACCCCGCTCCTCCGACAAGCGGCCCCGGCGGTCCGCCCAAGGCAAGCGATGGCCGCCCTGGGACAAGCAGGCCGCCGGGTATTGCTTCAAGAGCCCCCGCAAGGCGCTCGGTCCGAGGAGCGCCGGGCGTCCCCGATGGCGCGGGCTGCGTTGATCAGGCCGATGTGGCTGAGGGCCTGAGGGTAGTTGCCGATCGCCTCTCCTGTGGTGGGGTCCGCCTCTTCGCTGAGCAGGCCGACATCATTGGCGCAGGAGGCGGCGGTCTCGAACGCCCGCCTGGCCGCGGCGTCCTGACCGATGAGGGCCAGCGCGTGGGCGAGCCAGAAGGTGCACAGCAGGAACGGGCCCTCCTGGCCCGCCAGCCCGTCGGCGGAACGGTAGCGGTACACCAGCCCTCTCGCGTCGGTCAGCCGGGTGGCGACAGCCTGCACGGTGGAGCGGATTCTCGGGTCGTCCGGCGGCAGGAATCCGACCAGAGGCATCATCAGGGTGGCGGCGTCGACATGGGTGCCACCGAACGTCTGGGTGAAGGCACCCGCCTGCTCGTTCCATCCGTGGGTCAGGATCGCGGTGTGGATCTCGTCCCGGACGCGCGTCCAGTCGGCGACCCGGGAGGCGGCCCCCAGCACGGGGGCCAAGGTGATCGCTCTGTTGAGTCCCACCCAGCACATCAGCTTGGAGTGCGTGAAGTGCCGGCTGGGGCCACGGACCTCCCACAGACTCTGATCCGGCTCCTGCCAGCGGCGCGCGGCGGTCTCGGCCACTCCGATCAGCAGCGAGCGCGTGAGGGGGTCGAACGGGCCGATGTCCCGGTAGGTCTGGTGGGCGGCATCGAGCAGTTCGCCGTACACATCGAGTTGGCGCTGGCGCCAGGCGTCGTTGCCGACCCGTACGGGGGCGCTGTCCCGCCATCCCCGCAGATGCGACAGCTGCCGTTCGCTCAGGTCGCGCTCGCCGCCGATGCCGTACATGATCTGCAGGTCCGGGTCCGCGTCGACCTGGGTCGCGCAGGCGCGGGACAGGAAGGTGAAGAAGGCGGTTTCTTCCTCCTCGCAGGTGGCCGTGTTCAGGGCGTGCAGGGTGAAGCTGGCATCGCGGACCCAGGTGTAGCGGTAGTCCCAGTTGCGCTCCCCGCCGATGCTCTCCGGCAGGGAGGTCGTGGCCGCGGCCACGATGGCCCCCGTCGGGGCGTAGGTCATCGCGCGCAGAACCCGGCCGCTGTGGTTGACCTGCCGGCGCCAGGGGCCCTCGTAGTCGCCGTGCCCGCGTGACCAGGAGCGCCATCCCGCGACGGTGTCGCGGATCCGGCGCGCGACGGCCCGGGAGGTACGGCGCGGCGGGTCGGGCGCCCAGGCCCGGTCGGTCTGCAGGGCCAGGCCCACGTTCTGTCCCGCGCGCAGGGTGAGAGCGGCGTCCGCGACCGAGCCGCTGGTACGGAACTCCACCGGACTGGACAGGGTAAGCACGTCGGAGCCCCCACGGGCGATCAGGCCGCCGCGGACCGGTTGCATCAGCGGGCGGACGAGCCCGAACTCGGGCCGGGGCGCGTACACGATCTCCACCGGCACTCGCCCTTCGGTGCAGGCGAGCCGACGGAGGAGCAGGCCAGGGGAAGACGTGCCCAGCGCGTGGGCGCGTTCGCCACGACCCAGCGCGAGCGCGTCCAAGAGCACCAAGGTGCCGTCGCGCGTCCTGAACGTGGTCTCCAGCACAAGGGTGTCCTCGACGTACCGACGGGTCACCTCGGCCGGACATGTCGGCCGGATCGTCCAGAATCCGGCCTCTTCGTCCAGCAGCCGGGCGAAGAGCGCCGGACTGTCGAAACGCGGCAGGCACAGCCAGTCGACAGAACCGTCGGACGTGACCAGCGCGGCGGACCGGCAGTCCGACAGCATCGCGTAGTCGCCGATCGGCCGGGCACTCAATGTCCGGCCCGCCCCACGTCCAGGCGTCGCAGCACGTGGAGCAGTGCCGAGACGGCGAAGAGCACCAGGGTGACCAGGATCCATCGGTGGAGGTAAGGGAGGGTACTCAAACCGACCGCCGCCCTGTAGTTGGGCTCGGCGCCGCGCAGGATGAGTGGGGACCACACCACCAGCAGCAGGAGGGAGAACGCGGCCGGCACGCGCAGGTAGTTGACCGGAGCCGGCCGCCGCCCCGCCGGCCGGGGCCTGCGCCGAGCAGTCGTACGACGGCGGCGGGTACGGGCAGCGGCAGACCGTGCGGCGAGGTCAGCGGCGGAGTAGAGAGGGAACAGCACCAGATCGTGGAGGATGACGGCCCCCACGAGCCACACCAGAAAGCCCCGCCAGATCCCCACCTCGACCACCCGGGTGGCGGCGTAGCCGGCGACCAGGAAACAGAGGGCGAGGACGAGCAGGTGCCACGGCGGAGCGCCGTAGGTCCTGGCCCACCGGCTGTGGCCGTTCACGATCGCTCCTGGATGAAGTCGAGCTCGCGCACCCACTTCGTGTTGTGCACGCCGGGGGCGTTGGGGACGATGACCCGCGCCGGATAGCCGTGGTCGAGAGACAGGTCGGCGCCGTTGACCCGCAGCGCCAGCAGCGAGCGCGGGTCGGCGACCTGCGCGCCGCTGAGCGAGGCCCGACCGAAATAGCCCCCGCGTTGCAGAGAACTGGTGGTGACACCTGTCGAGCCGGCCCGGATCCCGGCGAGGCGGGCGAGGTCGGCCAGCCGTACACCGGTCCAGGTCTGGACGGTCGACCAGCCTTCCACACAGGCGATCGGCAAGGCGTAGGTGTACAGCGGCATCGCCAGCAGGTCTTCACGGAAGAGGTGCACCCGCTGTGGTCCGACGAGTGCCAGCCGCCAGGACGCGCCGGTCTGAGCTGCTGTCACGCCGAGGCTCGCCGCCGTCTTGTTGACCTGGAAATCGTTGGGGCCAGGACCGTAGAGGCGCCCATGAGGAGCGAGCAGCGCGGTACGGCGCAGCGGCCCGTCGATGCACTGGCCGACGGACAGGCCGAACATGATCAGCGAACCGCCGCCGGCGAAGGCCAGCAGGCCGCGTCTGGACATCGTGGGGGGCGCCGGGTCGACGGCGACCAGGCCATCGGGGTCCGGCGGCTCCGGGCGGGTGTCCGCCACGGAGCTGCGCAGGTGGTCGCGCAGGCCGTACGTCCGCAGGGTGTGGATGACTCGGGGCAGCTTGATGACGACGTGGACGACGAAGGCGGCCAGGAAGATCCATGCGCCGTAGAAGTGGGCCGGGTAGAAGGAGAACGGGAAGACGTAGAAGAGCTGGATGTTGAGGATTCCGGTCACGAACTGGAAGACCGCGCCGCCGACCAGCAGCAGCAGGCTGGCCCGTTCGACGGCCTCCGCGACGGAGCGGGCGGGCGGCCAGGAGAACAGCTTGGGGATCACCGACCACAGCTTGGCCAGCAGGATCGGCACCAGGGTCAACCCGCCGACGACGTGCACGCCCTGGGTGACCCGGTACAACCAGACGGGGTCCGTGGGCCAGTCGAACAGATAGAAGCCCAGCAGTCCCCTGCCGGGGGTCGTGTCGTTGCCCGGCAGCCGGGGCTCGTACGCGGCGTACGACACCAGCCCGGTGATCGCGACGAGGGTGATCCCGGCCAGCAGGACCAGTCCGAGCACCGAGGTCAGCCAGGGGCCGCGGAGCGGACTGCGCCAGAACTCCGGCCGGAACGGCCCGGGCGGCCCGCTCCACCCCTTGAGGCGCGCGGCCAGGCGGCCCTTCTTGCCGGCTTTCGCGCCGCGCCACACATCCGGCACCGATCCCCCCGAAATCCCACGTCGACTGTCCGGTCTCCTTACCGGAAGCGGTCTTTCCAATGCCACGCCCTCGCACCCATTCGGCAATATCAGGCCGTCCGCCGTGCTGCCGGTGAGGGACGGACCACGCGTACGACCACCCCTGCGGCCACCGCCAGCGCGGCAAGGGCGTAGGCGACGGTCCCCGAGCCGGTGCCCAGGTACGCCGCGCCGCTCGCCAGCGGGACGCCGAGCCACTCCCACCGGCCGTCGAGGGCGACCAGCGCGACGACCAGCACCGCGTACCAGGAATAGCCGGGTGTGAACACGAGGAACCCCACCCCGGTCACCACCAGCGCGCCCTGCCACGGCCGGTCCGCGTCACCGTGGCGGAGGACGTGGAAGATCGCGATCCCGACGATGACCAGGGCCGCGGGCAACGCCCACGAGTCGGGAAGGACCAGTCGCAGCAACGCATACCGGTCCCTGCTGCCGGCATCGTCGTAACCCTCCTCGGTCAGGTACCCGAAGAGGTATCCGAGTACCGAGCCGCGCGAGGCGAGTGCGTACGGCAGATAGGCGAGCGCCACGACGAGGGCGGCGGGGCCGAGGACGGCCAGAGTGTCGAGCATCCGGCGCGCCGGCGTCCTTCCGTCTGCCGCGAGGACCCCGGAGAGCGCTCCGGGGGCGGTGACGGCGGGCAGCAGCTTGGCCGCGGCCGCCGCGCCGAGCAGCGTGCCGCCGAGGACCCTGTGCCTGTTCACCGTGGTCAGCGCGATGACGGTGAGCAGGACGCCGAGCCCGTCGACGTGGGCGTTGTTCACCAGTTCGAGCGGGACGGCGGGACACCACGCGTAGCAGGCGGTGTACGCCGGAGCGTTACCCCGGGTGCCGGCCCGCCGGCCGAGCGCGATCAGCAACACGGCTGAGGTCGCGAGCGCCAGGAGCGCGCCGCCGACCTGCAACGGCTTGTGCCGTGCCCCTTCGGGAGAGAGCCCGTGCACCAGCAGGAAGTACGCCTCCGCCAGCGGCGGATAGATCGTGTGCACGCCGGGACGGTTGATCCGCGTGCACGACGCGACCGTGTCTCCGGAGGGGATCGGGTAACGATCGGGCCCCTCGCAGCCATCGCCGCTGGGGAAGAGCCAGCGGTCGCGCAGCCGCGCCAGCGCCGCCTCGGCCGGTGTGTGATCGTAGGGCGAGACGCCCGCGGCCTGCACCCGTCCGTCCCAGGCGTAGCGGTAGGAGTCGGTGCTGGTGGCGGGCGGCGAGAGGAGGCCGGTGGCGGTCACGGCGATCCCACCGGCGATCAGCAGGCACGTCGCCTGGCGTGTCGGCAGCCCGCGCACAGCCCATATGGCCGCGTAGAAGAACGCCCACGCCAGCGCGTACGGCCAGAACAGGCCGCGGCGGTCCGCCGGAACGGCGTCCTGGCCGATCGCCCACGCGAGCGTCCCGGCCAGGGCGACCAGCAGGACGGCCGTTCCCGCCGTGCGGCGGATCACGCCGGGCAGGCCAGGGGTGCGGTGGCGAACTCCTTCATTCCCTCGTCGAACCCGATCCGGGCGTGGAAGCCGAGCTCCGCGCCCGCCTTGTGCGGAGCTGCCACGATGTGCCGGACGTCACCCAACCGGTACTCCCCCGTCGTCACCGGCTCCGGCCCGCCACGCTGACCGGCCAGTGCCGCCGCCAGGTCGCCGATACTGCGCGGCTCCCCGCTGGCGATGTTGAACGCGTCCAGCAGGCCGGGCCGGCCGCCGGAGAGCGCGGCGACGTTCGCGCGGGCGACATCGCGGACGTGGACGAAATCCCGCAGTTGCCCGCCGTCCTCGAACACCCTGGGTGCTCGACCGGCCTCCAACGCGGATCTGAAGATCGCCGCCACCCCGGAGTACGGCGTGTCCCGTGGCATCCGCGGCCCGTACACGTTGTGGTAGCGCAACGCGACGGCCGTGCCGCCGGTCTCGCGCGCCCAGTTGCTGGCCAGATGCTCCTGCGCCAGTTTGCTGGTGGCGTACGCGTTGCGGGGATCCGTCGGCGCGTTCTCATCGATGGTGGCGTGGACCACCTCCGAGTCGCACCGGGGGCAACGAGGTTCGAAGTGCCCGCGTGCCAGAGCGGCGGCGGAACGCGGCGCGGGCCGTACCCTGCCATGACCCGGGCAGTCGTAGGCACCCTCGCCGTAGACCACCATCGAGGAGGCCAGTACCAGCCGCCCGATCTCGTGCCGGGCCATCGCGGCGAGCAGCACGGCCGTGCCGTACACGTTGACCGAGGCGTAGTCCGGCAGGTCGGCCACGTTCACGCCGAGCCCGACCTTGGCCGCCTGGTGCACGACGACGTCGGCCCCTGTCATCGACCGGTCGAGCGCGGCGCCGTCGCGCACGTCGTCGCCGGTCCTGAGGTCGAGACGGATCACCTCGTGCCCGGCCGCTTCCAGCGCCTCCGCCACATGGCTTCCGATGAACCCGGCCGCGCCGGTGACCAGCACCTTCGCCTCGCGAGAAGGGGTCATCACGACACCGCCGTCCCGGCGAGCGCGGCGGCGAAGCGGGAGTGGGGAGCCAGCGCCGCCACCTCGATCGCGTCCGCCATGGTGTCCACGTCGGTCAGGCAGGGCAGGCAGGCGACGCTCATCCCTGCCTCGGTCAGTCTGTTCAACTGGATCTCTCCCGTGATCGGCTCGGACATCGGCACACCGAGCAGCAGATCCGGGTCGGGGGCGCGCAGCCCGAGCAGCCAGAACCCGCCGTCCGTCGCGGGGCCGAACACCGCGTCGTGGGCGCCGAGCAACGACACGGCGTCGGCCAGCAGGCCGGCGGTCACCTGCGGGGTATCCATGCCGATGAGCACGATCGGGGTGGGCGAGAGCCGGTGGGCGTCGTCGAACGCGGCGGCGAGCCGTTCGTCCAGGCCGTCGCCGCGCTGCGGGACGACCGTGAAACCGGTGGGCAGCCACGCCCCGGGAGACCCGTCGAGAGCGATCACGCGGCGGGCCACCGGAACCCGGGCGACCGTCCGCAGCGTATCCTCCAGGGCGGCGCCGGCCAGTGCCGCGGCCTCGCGCGGCGTGCAGGGCGGGGTCAGGCGGGTCTTCACTCTCCCTGGTACGGGCTCCTTGGCGATCACCAGGAGTTGCGCGCCGTCGGCATGGTGCGAACTCACGTCATACCGCCCTGTCTGCCATGACCCGGCGCATGTCACCGATCGTCCGTAGCGTGCCGCGCACCGTACCGGTCACCTTCGACCTCCCCGTACGGGCCAGATAGTCCACCTCGACCTCGGCGATCCGCCAGCCGGCCGCACCGGCGCGCAGCACCATCTCCAGGGGGTAGCCGAACCGCCGGTCCACCAGTTCCAGGGCCGACAGGGCGGCACGTCCGCACGCCCGCATCGGCCCCAGGTCGTGCAGGTCTGCGCCGGTACGGCGGCGCAGCTCGCGAGCCAGCACGGCGTTGCCGAGCCGGGCGTGCACCGGCCAGGAGGCGCCCGGTCCAAGGACGCGGCGACCGAGGACAAGATCGGCCTCACCCGCCCGGACCGGGCCGGCGACGCGCGGCAACTGTCCAGGATCGAGGGACGCATCGGCGTCCATGAAGCACACCACGTCCGCCGTCGCGGCCGTCAGCCCCGCGTGGCACGCGGCGCCGAATCCGGGCCGGGGCTCGGCCACCACCATCGCGCCGAACTCCGTCGCGACTCTCGCGGATCCGTCGGTCGAACCGTTGTCGACCACGATCGGGCGGAAGCCGGACGGCATCCGCCCGAGCACCCAGGGCAGGGCCGCCTCCTCATTCAGACAGGGCAGAACCACGTCGATCTCCATGGGCCGACGCTAACGCGGCGACAGCGCCGTTCTTCTTACGAAAGGATGACGTCGTTCCGAGAAATGACCGGCTCGGGTCCGCGGAAACACAGTTTCATGGTCGGCCTCGCGGTTTGGGCCGCTGGGCCCCGTGCCCTGGCAGGACATGCGACGTGTCGTAATCTGTCATATTTTGGCTTTCCATCGAGGGCATGTTGGACGCACTTTTGCCCGACGGTCGTGGCCTCGTGCCCGTAACAGCCTCGTAAGGATCGGCTCCGACCCGTCGGGGTAGTGTCTGCAGCGTGATCATCGGTAGCCGTGCGAACGTCGTCCTCCACTGGGGAAAAGCCGCGTGATCGGCGCTTTCTATGAAGACTGTCTCAAAGGCAGAGACGTAGAAATCGAATATTCCGACGGCCTGATACGACCGCTCTCCGCCGAGCGCTGGCTCCGGTACAACGAGGGCGACGAGCACATTCTGGCCCGATGCGGCGGCCCCACGCTCGATGTCGGTTCGGGACCCGGAAGACTGACCGTTGCGCTCACCCGGATGGGGATTCCCGCCATGGGCATCGACATTGCGCCGTTGGCCGTGGAGCTGACCCGCCGCGCCGGCGGTCTGGCGCTGCGCACGTGCGTCTTCGAGCCCCTTCCAGGAACCGGGCGGTGGGCCGAGGCGCTCCTGGCCGACGGCAACATCGGCATCGGCGGCGACCCGGCAGCCCTCCTCCGGCGCATGCGCGAGCTGGTCAGGCCAGGAGGCACAGTGATCGCCGAGCTCTCACCACCGAGGTCACAGAGCAAGGTCCAGACCGTACGGCTGCGCCAGGCCGGGCGTACGGGCGACTGGTTCACCTGGGCGACCGTCTCGATCGACGATATCGCCGCCCTTGCCAGGCGATCCGGGTTCCCCACCGTCGAACGCTGGAACGCGGCGGGGCGATGGTTCGCATCCCTCTCATGACCCGTCCGGCCGCGCGGCCCCGCGCCCAGCCGACGACGGGGTGCCCAAGGTGACCGCCAGCCTGCTGCGCGCGGAGAAGGCGGCCCAGCGCACGAGAGAGAGCCAGGCCCGCATCGGCGACGCTCATCGAGGGGCGGCCGGCCGGGACTGAACCGGTCCGGGGGCGGTCTTACGAACGCTGATCCAGCTCGCGCCGTCCCTGGGGTTGCGCCTGCTGCTGCGTGACCTGGGCGGCGGCTACGGCTTCACGGCCTCGACGAAGCGCTCGAGATCCGACACCGTCAGCTCCCGCGCGGCCAGCTCCCCGGCCGGCGCCAGGTAGCGGTGCCGGTATTCGGCGCTGCCGACCTGCTCCCGCTCGATCCAGCCATAGCGTCCCAGCAGAGCGCCCACCTCGTCCGGAGCCAGGCCGAACCGCCACACCCGCCGCTTTGTCACGAACTCCTCATGCAGCGCCGCCGCCCCGTGGCCGCCGCTGTGCAGGAAGTCGGCCAGCACGTAGGTGAACAGCAGACGGCTTCCCGGGGCCGCCCGGGACAGAAACGCCAAGGCGGCGTGCACGGCCTCCTCGCTCAGGTACTGCGTGACCGCCTCCCACACGAACACCGCCGGCCGGTCGGCCTCAAAGCCGTGCACGGCCAGCGCCGTGGCCAGTACGTCGGCCAGTTCGGCGGTCTCGAAGTCGACCTCGATGAGCCGCACCCGTTCCGGCACGCCGCCGGGCAGCGCCCGCAGCCCCTGCCGCTTGCCGGCCACGTTCACCGGCAGGTCCAGCTCATAGGCCCGCCCGCCCGGCGGCGTCAGCCGGCAGGCCCGGGTGTCCAACCCGGCCCCGAGCACCACCAACTGCTCGATCCCGGCGCCGAAGGCTTCGGCGACCTTGTCATCGGCGTACCGCTTGCGGCACAGCACGCCGCCCCACACCCCCGGCGCGCGCCGGTCGGACGCGCCGGCCATCCACGCGCGCACGGCCTTCCACCGGCACGCCCGCACGGCAGCGCGCGCGGCCACCGGCAGGAGCCCGGCCGCCAGCCCGTCCTCGATCAGCCGCCGGCCGGGCGGCTCGTACTGCTCGACGGCGGCGATCACCATGGGGCCGAGCGCCGTCTGCGCCGCTGCGGGCCGTCGTGTCATGCGTCATCCCTCCGCAATCCCTCTGAACGGTCCGGTTGCGAGGGTGGCGGCGGGGCGTCGTCGAACACCTTGGCCATCCACTCGAACATGGCGTGCGCCTGCCGCACCCGGGCGGACCGCTCCTCCGGGCCCTCCTCCTGGCCGGCCAGCGCCAGTCCGTCCCGGGTGATGTCCAGGAACGCGGCGATCGAGGCGATCTGCCGTTGCACCACGATCGACCAGGCGTCCTCGGCCATCCGGTAGTAGACGGTCCGCTCACCCGGACGGGTTCGCCAGGCGAGGAATCCCATGCTGGTCAGCAGCCGCAGGTTGGAGGTCAGGGAGGCGCGGCTGGCGCCGATGG
Organism: Nonomuraea sp. NPDC054003; assembly: GCF_055585125.1. NCBI lineage: Bacteria > Bacillati > Actinomycetota > Actinomycetes > Streptosporangiales > Streptosporangiaceae > Nonomuraea > Nonomuraea sp. NPDC054003. Next base: position 195,908 of record NZ_JBVJKR010000007.1, on the reverse strand, counting down.
CCTCGCTGATCTGCCCCGCTGACTGCTCGGCCGGATCGCAGATCATCAGCCAGCCCAGCACTCGGCCGGCGATCGGAGGCACGCCGTCACGCGCGAGATACATGGCGATCCGTTCCGCCCACTCCACCTGCTGATCCCGTCGGCTGGTCATCCAGCCTCCCCTCTTGCAGCTATTTCAGTATGAGCTAAAATACCTGCATTGATCAAGGATGCGCCCAGCTGGGGTGCTGTGGTGAGCCGGGAAGTCTGGTCGGCCCGCGACGCCGTCGCGGAGAAACAGGAGGACTTCCCGCATGACCACCCGCACCCTCAACGCGCTGCTCGGCAGCGGGGTCGTCGCCGGTGTGCTGATGCCGGCGCTGCTGTGGGCCGACGGCGCCACCCGCCCGGGCTACAGCCTGTGGCACCACGGCGCCAGCCAGCTCGGCACCGGCGAGCGCGCCTGGCTGCAGACGATCAACTTCACCCTCGGCGGGCTGCTTCTGGCGGCCTTCGCACTCGGGCTGCGCCAGGTGCTGCGCGCCGGTCGCGGCGCCACCTGGGGGCCGACCTTGCTCGCCACCGCCGCGGTCGGCCTGGTGGTGGCCGGGCTGGTGCCGACCGACCCCGCGCTCGGTTATCCGCCCGGGCAGCCCACCGGCGTCACCACGAGCGGCCTCATCCACCAGGCGGCCGGCTTCGCGCTGTTCGCCGGGCTCAGCGTCGCCGCCGTTGTCCTGGCCCGACGGCTGCGCGAGCACAGCCGCGGCTGGGCGCGCTACTCGCGCCTGTCCGGTCTCCTGATCATCGCCTTCGCGTTCGCCGCCGGCATCGCCTACCGGCTCGACACCCTCGGCCGATGGCAGCCCGCCCCCGCCGGCCTGCTCGAACACCTGTCCCTGCTGACCGGCTTCTGCTGGATCATCGCCGTCGCCACCCACCTGCTGCGCATGCCCATCCCTGACGCCACTTCCAGATGATCAGCTTCCCGAAGGTGCCCGTTCCAAGATCACTATCTAGGTGTCGATGCTCGACCTTCAACCGGCCAGGATCTCGGTGACGACGACGTACAGCGCCCACAGCGACAACCCGGCCATGATGACGATCTCGCGCCAGCCGAGGGCGGGCCTGGCCTGGATGGCGTACGACATGGTGATGTTGGGCGCCGCCGGCGCGGGCGGGCGCCGGTTCCCGGCCAGGGGCTCGTTGAAGCGGTGGATGAAGATCTGGATGAGGTTCATGCCGGCGACCAGCCCCGCCGCGAAGCTCAGCGCGCTCAACCCGGCGGCGAACTGCAGGGCGATGATGGCCACGACGCACAGCAGCGTGAGGGTGTCGTAGATGCCGATGAGGCGCTGCGAGCGCGCGTAGTAGGCGGCGATCCGCTTGATCCGGACGTCATAGGGGACCAACAGCCACAGGCCGAACTTGGCCAATGCCTGCAGATAGAACAGCGCGATCACGATACCCAGCGCGATGGTCATGGTCGGTGTCCTTTCATGAGGTCGGGATGTCGTCGCCGCCGGTGGGGGCGGCGGTGAACCACGGGCTCAGCACGGCGGGCTCGACCAGCACGACGGAGTCCTCGGCCAGGCCGAGGATCCGCTCCAGGGCCTGGGTGTGGGCAGCGACCGTATCCTGGGCGCCGGACAGGTCCGGCCGGCCGGTGGCGTCGAAGGAAAGGACCAACTCGGCCAGCCGGTCGTTGAGGTCCTGGATCAGCGCGACGAGGACGCGGCCGGTGGCCTCCGGATGCGTGACCGCGAGCGTGTTCTCTCGCGCGCCTTGCTCAAGGATGCCGGCCAGCAGCGGCGCGATGCGGTCGGCGATGCCCGGGCGCAGCTTTTGCCGGACGACGGCGTTGTCGTCGGACTGCCAGACGCGTAGCAGCGCGACGAGCAGGTCGCGCCGCTGGTCCTTCCAGCGGCCCAGCCCGGTGAGGAAGCTCTGCAGCTTCTGCAGCGCCGGTGCGTCCGGGTCGGTGGCCAGTGGCGCCAAGGCGGCGGCGATCTGGTCGGCCATGCGTTCCATCACCGCTTCGACGAGCGCCTGCTTGGAGTCGAAGTAGTGGTAGAAGGCGCCCTTGGAGGCGCCCACCTGGGACCACACGTCCTGCACGCTCATCCGTTCGTAGCCCTTGGTGCGCAGCAGGATCTCTGCCGCGTCCAAGAACTGCGTCCGCCGTCCGGCATGCGCGGCCTGATCAACTGTTCGCGCCACTCGGTCCTCCCACTCCATTAACAAACCGGCTGCCGGTTTATTAATAGCATGAAGGACCCGGCCGCGTCTTGGCCCACCGGACAACAGTCACGGGTGCACATGCCGTTTCTCTTCGGGAGCCCCCTCTTCCGTGAAGTAACCCGGTCTGGTGCCTTCACAGAAGCCCAGCTCGGCCGTTCCGGCCCAAGGGCAGGATCGCCGCAAAATCACTTCACGAAAGGTCGTCGGCCTGCCCGACGCCCTCGCCGGGGCCGACGACAGCCTCGGTGAGTGGATCGAGCGCTACCTCGAGCTGGCCGTGCGTGGGGTCCGTTCGGCGGAGGTCACCGCCAAGATCGCCCGGCACCTGGATCACTAGCCTGCTACTGGCTGGCACAGCCTCTTCTCCTGCGCGACGTGCGGGCGTGTGCCCGGTGCAGGCCGACGAGTAGCGGCCTGGATCCCTTCATGTACTGCCTGGACCTGCTGGTGCCGTTGATCAGCCTGGGCCACGACACCACCTGGGACCCTGCCGAGCGCACGCCAGGCCCCGGAGCCTGTACACCACTCCACCCGACGACATCGCCGCCGGCTGTGTCGAAGAGCCGTGATCACGAGGCCCGGGCATCTGGCAGGAGCAGCGACGCTAACCGTGGCGCGTCACCGCCAGGGTGCGCAGGACGCAGAACTCGTTGCCCTCGGGGTCGGCCATGACCACCCAGCTTCGGTCTGGGCCTTGGCCCACGTCTCTCTTGGTGGCGCCGAGGCCCAGCAGTCTGGTCACCTCGTCGTCGGTGCTGCCGTCAATGGGGCTGATGTCGAGGTGGAGCCGGTTCTTCACGGTCTTGCCCTCGGGCACCTGAATGAACACCAGGGTGGGCGGCATCTGACGGGCCCGGACTTCCTCGATGGTCGGCTCCCAGGAGCCTATCTCGACCTTGCCCTCGTTCCGGTCGATCACCTTGAAGTCCAGGACCGCGCACCAAAAGGCCGCGAGTCTCTCCGGATCGTGGCAGTCGACGGCCAACTCGGTGAATCTACTGGTCATGTCTCCATTCCCTCTGTTTCACGGCGTTCCGAACCATGCGGAGAGTGCCTCGCGCAGCGGGGGCATGGCGCTGTCCGTGGATTCGTCGAGGCCGGCGGCCCAGGCGACGTGGCCGTCCGGGCGGATCAGCAGCGCGTCAGCCGGCCGATCGTCGGTCTTGGCGGTGTGGACGTCGAGGAGATGCCGCCAGTCCCGGGCGATCTGGCGGAGCTCTGGGCGGTCGGCCAGGTCGAGGAGGACGGGCCGGGCGGTGTGCAGGAGGTCGGCGACGCTGGTGACGCCCTGGTCGGTGTGCAGGGTGAGGTCGGGGGCGAAGGTGCCGGCCAGCGGGTGGTGGTGGGAGCCGGGCATCGGGTAGCGGATGTCGGTTCCGGCGACGAGGGCTCCCATCCGGCGTAGCGGCTGCTCGTCGGTGAGCAGTTCGGTGAAGACGTCGCGGAGTGCTTCGGCGGCCGCGTCGTGCCCGCGCCGCAGCGCTACCTGCGCTCGGGTATGCAGCAGGGTGCGGGCGCCGGCCAGGTGACGTTCGGTGTGGTAGGTGTCCAGCAGGCCGGCCGGGGCCGTGCCGTGGAGGTCGGCGGCCAGCTTCCAGGCCAGGTTGACCGCGTCCAGCATGCCGGCGTTGAGCGCCACTCCGGTGGCGGGGAACAGGTGTGCCGCGTCGCCGGCGAGCAGGATGCGACCGGCACGGTATCGCTCGGCCTGGTGGGCTTTGAAGGTGAACCGGGACAGCCGGGTCGATCCGGCCAGGGGCAGGTGTGCGCCGAGCACGCGGTGGACGCTGTCCTGCAATTCGGCCAGGGTCATGGGGACGTCGTCGTCGTATTCGGTGGTCTCGTCCTCGACGGTGTAGAGGGAGACAGACTGGGTGCCGGGTGAGGAGCCGACGCCGAGCAGGCCATGGTTCGTGCGGGTGAAACCGGCGCGGATCGTGCCGAAGCCGGGGATGTCGAGATCGCCGTTGCCCAGAACGGTGACCGTGTGGGGCAGGGTGACCTGGGCCAGGCGGTTGACCTCGGGATAGGTGGTGCCGGGGAACGGAATGCCGGCCCAGCCACGGATGCGGCTGCGCGCGCCGTCGCACCCCACGAGGTACCGCGTGCTCGTCCGGTAAGGGCCGTCCGGGCCGCGCACGTCCACGGTGACGGCGTCGTCGTCCTGGCTTACCCCGGTCACCTCGTGTCCTCGGCGGAGGTCGACGCCGAGTTCGCCTGCTCGTTCGCCGAGCAGCCGCTCGAGCAGTTGCTGCGGCAGCGGCAGGGCGTGCATCGGGGGATCCGGCAGCTGGGTGAAATCCAGGTGCACGCCGCCGAACGGGAACCGGGGAGCCGGCGCAGGGCCGGTGCAGGCCGCTTCGAAGCGTTCCAGCAACCCCCGGTAGCGCAGCAGCTCCAGGATCTGCCCGCCCAGGCCCCCGGCCTTGGGGGTGTCGCGGGGACGCGGCTGTCGTTCCAGCACCAGCGGCCGCACTCCGGCCAGGCACAGCTCGGCGGCCAGCATGAAACCCGTCGGACCGGCCCCCACGACGATCACGTCGGCGTCCCCCGCCGGCCGCTCCTCTCGCAGGTCTTCTTCCGCGGGCCGGGCGGCATCGTGGTGCTTCATCATCTATGACCTTTCGATCGTGTCGTTCGTCGCGTCGGAACGCGCGAATCGGGACGGAGCTGTCAGCCGGGTGCCAGGCGGCTGAGGTGTTCCCAGGCGCGGCTCGCCGGCCAGGATGTAGGCGCCGATCAACGCCTGGGAGGCGCCGCGACCCGACGCCGGCGCCGCACAGTACCCGGCGTCCCGGAGCAGCACCACCCGGCCCGAGAACCAGCGGTGCATCTCCACCTGGGCGTTCGCCTCGAAGAAGAGGTCCTTCGCCCCCCGCATCTCCTCCAGCAGGCGCCGGACCAGCGCCCGGCCACGATGCGCTTGTGCTGCCCGGCGTCATCGCGGTCGTAGGCCAGCGGCCCGGAGGCGACGTGCAGCGCCGCCCGGGCTCGGGCGCCGTCGCGGGTGCCGAGCACCGCGGTCGCCTTGCCCGGTACGCGGTGGACCCGGCCGCCGTCTTCGGCGCCGCAATGGCCGGGCAGGCCGAAGACCGCCGTGCAGAGGCCCAGGTGCCGGACAAAGCGCTCGGGCGGCCCGAAGACCAGCGAGCGGGTCCCCCGAATACAGCCCGTCAGCGCCGGCCACCAGGTCGTCCCTGAGGATCCCCAGGTCGCCCGCACGGACCGCCACGGGCAGCGCGGCGTACTCGTCCGCCATCGCCGCATCACCCAGCCGCAGGTCCAGCGCTTCGGCCCGCTCCAGCAGAGCCATCCGGTCCAGCACGTCCAGCGCCTCGCCGCGCAGGCCCGCCGCACACCCGCCCGCGCGCACCCGCGGGGCGCGCTCCACCACGGTCGGGGTGAACCCGTGGTGGCGCACCCAGTACGCCGGTGCGGCCCCGGCGACGCCGGCACCGCAAACCAGGACGTCCATCCACGTGCTCCCTCGACCAGGCGAATCGTACGCATCGAGGATCAAGTACGGTGAACACCCGAAACAACGACGAACCCCGAAAGATCACCTTCAGCGGGAGTGAACGGAGCAGGTCAGGCGTGGAACTGCGGGACATCGAGATCTTCCTGACCCTGGCCGAGGAACTGCACTTCGGCCGCACCGCCACCCGGCTGTGCCTGTCACCCGCTCGCGTCACCCAGACGATCCAGAAGCAGGAACGGCAGGTCGGCGCTCCGCTGTTCGAGCGCAACAACCGCACGGTCCGGCTGACACAGGTCGGGCGGCAGCTCCGGGACGACCTCCGGCCGCTGTATGCCGGGCTGAGGGACAGCATGGAACGCGCCCAGCTCGCCGGCCAGGGCATCACCGGCATCCTGCGGGTCGGCATGCTCCCGCTCAACGCCCACGACCTTCGCCCCTACTGGGACGTCTTCCGCCTGCGCCACCCGCTGTGGAAGCTGCGCGTCCACAAAGCACAGGTGGGCGAAGCCTTTCCCGCGCTGCGGCGCGGAGACATCGACGTCCTGGTGAGCTGGCTCCCCGTCGACGAACCCGACCTCACCGTGGGGCCGGTCGTGTTCGCCGAGCAGCGCGTGCTGGCCGTCGCCACCGACCACCAGCTCGCCCCGCGCGCGTCGGTCTCGCTGGAGATGGTCTCCGACTTCCAGCACCCGCACGCCGACACCGGGCCCGGCTACTGGTACGACGCCTACGCCCCGCGCCTTACCCGGCGAGGCCGTCAGATCGAGCGCGGTCCCGTGGTGCGGGACGCGGAAGAGGCCATGACCCTCGCCAGCATGGACGGGCTTGTCGTGCTCTTCCCCGCCCACGTCACCCGCTACTGGGTACGGCCGGACATCGCCTACCTGTCGGTCACCGATATGGAGCCGCTGTCGTACGCGCTGGTGTGGCGGAGCGAGGCTGAGAGCGAGCCCGTCCGGGCCCTGGCCGGGGTCATCCGCGATCTGGGCCCTCTTCCGTCGGCCCCTGCCCCTTGAGGCGGCCTCGGCGCCACAGCGACCGCGATCGCCGGCAGCGGAATAATACGAACGCAAGCCCCAGCACAGCGAGGCACACCTGAACTGGGCCACCGTGACCCTGATGACCAGACGGCTGACCAGGAAAAACACGCGACGGTGGGACAGCCACCCGAAGTCGCACCGCCTCCGCCGCACAAACCCTGGACCAGGCGTACGTCGTCACGGCCTGCTGGCGGCGGCATGACCCGGCAGCCCGGTTCTGGTCGAACGTGATGCGTTTGCGGGTGCGCCATCCGGAGGCGATCTGCCGGTCGGTGCTCGCCTCCAGCCGGTCCAGCGCCGCCCGGCTCCGGTCCCGGGCCGCTGGCCAGCCGATCGCCGGCGGCGCTGGCCTGCTGGTCCCCGGCGACGTCGTCCTGCTCCTGGCCCAGATCGCGATCGGCGGTCAGCCGCTGCTCGCGCATGGCCTGCACCGCATGCGGCATCGCGGGGAACGTGCCGTCCCTGGCCCAGCGCCGGAACCGCGTGTACAGGCTCTGCCAGGACCCGTACCGGGGCGGAACGTCCCGCCATGCCACACCGGTACGGATCTTCCACACGATGCCGTTCCGTACCCGCCGGTCATCCTCACGCGGACGACCTGACCGCGAGACAGGCAGAAACGGCCGCAGCTTCTCCCACTCCTCATCAGTGAGCTCATGACGCCGGGTCACCACACCGTGATCCCCTACCTGGATCACTTCGAAGACACGACCTAGTTAGCGGGCGTCGCCTGGTCACGAAGGCGTCACCTGGCGCTGAGCGGCAGGACGGTCGGTGGTCGCGGCGCTTGAAACGCTCCGGCGTAGTCGAGCTCTGCGAACGGAGAGACAGCCTGATCTCTCGGCTCAGCGAACCTGGCGCCACCGCCTGGATGCGGGGAGGCACAGTAAGCGTGGGGGAAAATCACCTTATTCTGTCGTTCGTGGGGAATCGAGGGCGTTCGGCATCGGGGAGCGTGCGCATCACGCGTGCGAACGCGCGGTTCCCGCAGTGGCGGGCGCTGCTGAGCTATCGGGCCATGCGGCAGCGGGCCTGGCAGTTCGTGGTCCAGGCAGTGCGCCCGATCAGCCTGGTGGTGGAGTTCGGCTGGCCGGTGCGAGCGCTGGTCGGCCACGCCGAGCGGCCGCTGTCGAACTGGGCCGAGCAGATGCCGCAGACGGCCGGCGGCGAGCGGGTGGCCGTGGCCCCCGGCCTGCTGGGTGAGCTGGGCGGCAAAGACGAGGACACACCCGAACTGGTGGTGGCCAGTCCGGGGGACGCTGAGCTGTCCCGCATCCAGGTGGGCCCGTCCTTCCTGTGCGCGGTGTTCGACCAGCCGAGCAACCCCGCAAACATCTGGACGATGGCGCGTTCACTGGACGCTTTCGGCGGCGGAGGTCTGATCGTCACCGGGCACACCGCCGACCCCTACGATCCCCGCTCGGTGCGAGCCTTGCCCGGGTCGCTGCTGACGCTGACGCTGGTGCGGTCCCCCTCCCGGCAAGTACTGGCATGGGCGGAGCGGCTGCGCGCCCAGAGGCAGCCGCCGACGGTGATAGGCACTGACGAGAACGGCACCTGCGACGTCGCCGAGCCGGGCCTGACCAACCTCACCCTGCTGGTCATCGGCGACGAGACCACCGGACTGAGCGCGGGATGGCGACAAGCGTGCGGCACGATAACGCGCATCCCGATGGCCTGTTCAGCCAGCTCCCTGAACGTCGCCAGCGCGGCGACCGTGGTGTCGTACGAGGCCGCCCGTGAGCATCGCGGCCCCACAGCATGACCTACCGTCACGCGATTGCCCGGACCAGCCATGAGGACCTGGCCAGCGGCGCGGTGCTGCATTCAGCCCCGGGCTATCCCGCGTTCCCCGTCCGGCTGGCCAGCGAGATCTTCCAGCGGGCGCTGGCTCTGCGCGGCGGCGACCAGCCCGCCGTGCTCTGGGACCCGTGCTGCGGCAGCGGTTACCTGCTGACCGTGCTGGCGTTGCTGCACCGGCGCCAGATCGCTGCGGTGCTGGCCTGCGACCTCGATCCTGAAGCGCGGAACCTGGCCGAACGCAATCTCGCCCTGCTGAGCCAGACCGGTCTGGCGGCTCGCGCCGCCGATCTCAAGGCCCGCGCTGCCCGCTTCGGCAAACCGGCCTACGACTCGGCCGCGCGTGCCGCCTGCCGTCTCGCCGCCGAACTCGACGCCGCCGGAGGGGACGTGCCGCACGCGGTGCGCCAAGCCGACGTGTTCGACCCTGCCCAGCTCCAGCGGACACTCGGCCGGCACGCACCCGACATCGTGATGACCGACGTCCCCTACGGCGAACAGACCCATTGGCGCGGTCCCAGCGCGGCGGCAGGGGTCAGCGGCATGGTCGAGGCTCTATCGGCCGTGCTCCCGCACGACAGCGTGATCGCGGTGACGGTGCGGGGCCGCAAGGTTCCCATGGACCGCGGGCCGCGGCCCCATGCGTCCTTCAAAATCGGTACCCGAGCCGTCGCGCTGTTTCGAACCTCCTGAAGTTCTCGTGCTTCCGCACGTGTGTGACAGCCGGAGGACGGCACACATGCGTGGTGAGGTCCTTGCCCGCGGGCGTCGGCGATGCGAACGGTTCACGCTTGAGACGCCGTCCTCATCCATGACAGCAGCACGCCCTCGGCGCGTAACTGGTCGTCGATCGCCGACAGATAGCGTGAGTTCCACAAACGACGGCGCTGGCTATGACGACAAGTCCCCGGCGGCGACGACCGGGCGAGATCGTCCTCGCGCAGGCACCCGACCGAGCTGTCCTATCGATGTCGAGCGCGTCGACCGTGCCCAGCAGGACAGGTGCACGCTCGGCGGGTGGTGGCGTGCGGACACACCACCGCACGGGCGGCCTCCTCGGCACAGGCTGCTCTGACCTTGGACGCGAGAGCGTGCCGAAAGTCGGAGCAGGCGAACAGCCCGGCGACTTCGTCGGCTCCTTCCATCTGGTCGCGCGCGGCTTCGGCATGGGCCAGAGCGCCGCAGGCGTCATCGATGGCGCCGAGCGCGGCCCACGCGTCGACGACGCCATCGCCGCCAGCATCGCCGCAGGAACCGCCCATCTACCAAACAGCCTGATCAACGTCGGAACCGGCGGCACCACTTCCCTCAACGACATCGTCGACCAAGCCCGCCAGATCACCGGGTGGCGATGTGCCCGGCACCCGTGCCGACTCATCTCACGCGCGTCGGCTGCTCGGATGGACGCCAACGACCAATCTCTTCACCGGCATGACCGAGCAATAAAGGTGGATGAACACCAACCGGAGCCATACACCTGTTGGGCGAAGACCGTTCAGTAGCGATGCCGTCCACAGGACAGGACCGTCACCCTGCAATCCACGACGGCGGACCCGAATCCGTCCTCCTTGACGCATGACGATCACTTGCTCCGTCGGTTGACGGATCATGTCGCAGTCATGCGAGTAGAGGCACCCGTTGAGTGGTGCCGACAGCTTTTACGTTGTAGATCGCCAGTTCGCGCGTCCCTCACTGAGGACGCACCTCACGGAACCGTGACCCGAGAGAAAGCCTGCCAGTTGAACATCGCGGACCGGCCGGACCGCGGCGAGGATGTCGGGACCTGCCGCTCCGTAACGGTCCGACCTGGCGACTGACCGTTCGGACCACGGTCCAACGACGGTCCAGACAGCGAAAAGGCCGGTCACTCCATTGGAGAACCGGCCTCTGACCTGCTGCGATGTGGTGGGCGATACTGGGATCGAACCAGTGACCTCTTCGGTGTGAAGCAGGGGCATCGACTATGTAATCAGGCGTTTGTACAGGTAGACCCTATGACCAGAGTGCGTTGACGTGCATGATCAGACCTCGTTGAGCGCTCTTGATGTCACGCAGTTCGTCACTCGCTCTCGCGATGGGGATTCGAAAACCGTGAGTGAGCAGGGTGTAACAGTTTGGCGCTTAGACCCGATCCATCTAGTAGGAGAGATGGCGATGCGTGCTGTTGAGGGCAACGCAGGGGGTAGACATGCCCGAGGACAAGATTACTACGCGTTCCAGGTCCAAGAATACGGCAGAGGTCGATCCCATAGTTTTGCGTGGCGGAGATCTGACTCGCTTGGTATTCAAAGCCACGCTGGTAGATAAAGAAGATTCTACTCCCCCCATCATTAGAGGGCAATTTGTCTACCAGAAGAAGCGTAAAGCCAAATTCTGGCAAGATGTAAACGCCATCAATCTCGCGTCCCTAAAAGATGGGGAGGGTGTGCGTCTCGATCTTAGAAGTGATGAGGTTCTGCATCTTTTTGAGTTTCTTCAAAACCTGTATGGGATAGCTGAGCAATTTGGCATTTTACGAGGTAAGGCAGAGTTCATAAAAGCACCTCAAAGCGAACAGCTTCGTGAACTACTTCAAGACGGTAATCTTGAGGATATTTTTGGTACCAGCACCCACGGGGGCATAGTTCTACGAAGGTTTCTCGACTGGGTAGCTCAGCGTCAGTCGACACAACTAGCGAGCATTCTAGGACAGCTCGATTCTGCTCAATTGCTCAACTTCGATGCCGCCATAGGTGCTGCACGCCTGAGTGCTTTTGCGAAGGAGTACACGGAAAACCTGAACCGAGATGAGGAAAATTATTGGCAGAAGCTATTGACCGCAAATGCCTGGGCGTTGTCTCAGCTATTTGCACAGCCCGTCTTACTGATAAACGGTCAGGCTTACGTGGGAGGAAAGAGCAGCGATAACCGTGATGGAAATGTCGCGGATTTTCTGTTCCATAATCCACTAACCGAAGATGCAGCACTCGTGGAAATCAAGACGCCTCAGACCAACCTACTTACAGGAAAAACTCAGTATAGGAACAATACGTGGCAACCTTCGGGAGAGTTTACTGCTGCCGTTCAACAGGCATTGGTAAACAAGCATTCCCTCATGAATAATTTCAAGGACCTCCAAAAAGAGGATGAACCATCATCTGCCTTCAAGGCATTCAACCCCAAAGTTCTGCTAATTATTGGAAGCATTGAACGAGAGCTTACAGACCCCAGTAGGCGTAGGTGTTTTGAACTGTACCGACGCAACTTGCGCGATGTGGAAGTGATCACTTTCGATGAGGTGCATAGAAAGGTTCAGCACCTTATAACGCTGCTAGAAGAGCGCTAGACAGTTAGCACCCCTGAGGGCCAAGACCAATCAGGCGTTAGAGGACTTGGGTACAACAAAATGCCACGAACCGTCCATCCCATCCGCCGTCGACCCACCGCGGAGCACCATGGGGCCGGCACGTGCATGCGCTGCCACCCCGGAGCCGAAGTGCCCCCGCCGGAGGCACGTAGTAAGGCCAGCCCGGCAATCGCCCCCGCTGAGCAGCTCGGCCCGGTGAGCAGAGCAGTGCGCCCTTCAAGCGGCCTTGGAGGGGTTGCACTCCATTCCGCTCCCAGTGTTACCCGTTTCGTCACTCGTGGCGATAGGATCTCCCCAACCGTACGTTGAAGGGTGGAATCGAGTGTCTAGCAACAGCTTTAGCACTGATGACGAGCATCAGACAGCCGTTCCCACGACCCAGCAGTGGGCATTGTATGAAGAAGAGGTGAGTGACATGCTCGCAAAGCTGGACAAGGGTGCGACTGTTCAAAGAAATGTTCTAGTTCCTGGCACTCTTAGCGGCGAGCCGCGACAAGTCGATGTATTGATCAGAGGTTTCATTTCAAGACAAGAGATAACCATAGCGGTCGAGTGTAAGCATTATAAGCGCAAACTAGGCATTGGGATGATCGATGAATTTGCAGGAAAGCTACAAGACTTGGATGTTGAACGTGGCCTGCTGTTTGCCCTTAACGGCTTCACCGCACCGGCACAGAAGCGTGCCGAAGGTGCGAGAGTGCCCAAGATTGCTTTGAGCAGCCTAGTTCTGCACGATCACACTTCCCCAGATTTCGACTCCTTTCTTTTCACTGGTTTTGGAGATTGCCCTAACTCCAGCTGCTATACAGGAGATATTGCTTGGTATGTCTGGACAGCAAGCTCCGAAGAGAATGGATCTGAAAATCTTGAATATGGTAAGTGCGATATTTGCGGAACACAGGCGCTCCGCTGCACTGAGTGTGAGGAGATAGTCGATTTCGTCTGGAAGGAAAGCTCCTGCGAGTCCTGTGGAGCCACTTATAGTCTTATCGAAGACCGAAAAGGAATTGATGTAGAGGAAATCGAAAGGTCCGTAGACGGGCTGACTGTTGAGTTTGTATGCGACTTCTCCCAAGGTCCTATCTATCACTCAAAATAGATCGGTCTTGTTCGATGATCAGTCTTCTTCCGGCCAACGCACAGGCGGTGCAAGTTTTCTGATTGGCTCAAAGATCCATGAACTCTTCGGAACCCCTCCACTGGTCAGAGTTCCATAGTATTCATTGGCCTCACTAGTCAAGCCTATTTCAATTTTCTTCGACAATCGCTTCAATCGTAGGCGAAGCTCGAGTCGAATGCGTAGCGGGGACCACATTGCCTCAGCGAGAAGCTCTGCCGCCTCTTCGGTACATGTAGCAAGCCAAGGAGCAATGCTGCCTTTCAAGTCAGGATCGTCAGCCATTTCCCATGCTCGGCCTGCACCTTCTTGGCAGTCGTCGGAAGAGTAACGCCAGCACGTGTCCGCTAGTGCTGAGTAGTACTTGACGACTTGTCTCGGAATTCGTGCGATTAGTGCTGCCGCTTCAAGCTCGCGCACAACCTTAAGGAATTCCAGCCTAGTATCCTCTGGGCTGGCCCAACGCTGCTGTTCGACCGCCGCAAGTGGCTTATGCACTTCGGCGCGAACCTTGCGACGTTCTGGATTTCTGAGAATCCAAGGGGCCAATATGGCACTAACAAAGATTGCAGTTAGAGCATGGCCCGCTATATCAGCGAATGGCATTTGTACGAGACGTCTCTAATTTCGTTGAGGAAACGTATTGTGGCGGAGACTCGATTGTAGTGGTTCTGCTCGCCACCAGAGGTGCCGTTTCGTCACCAGAAGATCACATCTCGGGACATGCACACGCCATCCATCCCGTCTGCCGTCGACCCACCGCGGAGCGGCAGCGGGCCGGCGACGGAGGTGCAAGCCCGGCTTGACGTGTCCCTGCGCCTGGGCGCCTTCCACGGTCATGTGACGCCAACGGTCACGGCCGGGCTTGCGGCGGAGGAGGCGGTCTGCTGGGCTTGCCTGGGTCGACGTCAGACGGGATGAACTTCCACCCTCGCCACCCCACCACCGGCACGTCCGCGCCACGCCATCCCGGAGCCGGAGCGCCCCCGCCGGAGGCACGCAGTAAGGCAGCCCCGTGACTGCCTCTGCGTGCGCTGACCAGCTCGACACCGTGAGCAGAACCGTGCGCCCCCCAAAAAAGCGGCCCTGTCCTCGTCCGCGCCAGCCGACCGGCGTTCTGCGGGTCGGGCGTGGAGCCCCAGTGGAGTGACCGGCCCGCGTCGCGTCGGCGGCGCGTGCGGCCCGGTCAGGGCCGCTTTAAGTTTGTAGAGAAAGTTCTCACAGACCCCAGTCGTCGTTATCGGCCTTCGGGCATGCCTACTCTGCTGGCTAGGGCTGCAAGGTCGGGTAGCTCAACGACTTCGACCCCGTGTCCCTGGAGGAGTTCGACTCCTTGGCAGTCGGCCACGAACAGACTGGGCTCTCGCCACGCGATTACTACGCGGGGGATGCCTGCGGCCAGAATATGTTCCGTACATGTTGTTGGGCGCGACTTCCGCAACGAGCATGGTTCAAGGCTGCTGTATAGCGTTGCACCATCCAAGGACGTTTGGTCGACTTTGGAGAGCGCTGATTCCTCAGCGTGAACGTGAGGGTCAGTATCTCGTGAATATCCGCTGGCAATCTCCTGGCCGTCCTTGTCCACGATGATCGCACCAACGGAGAAGGCCGTAGACGACGGTGGGCAGTTCTTCGCGAGGTCGATCGCTTGAATCAGCCACTGACGATCGACATCAGTAGCCTGGGCCGGGTTCATGAGGTGGAGTCTCCGGAGGATTGTTTGGGCAAGTAGCGAATCAAGACGACGTCGCCAATAGTCTGGACGTCTGCGACCTTCATTCTGTGTGCGGTCCCGCCTGGGAATATGCCGTCGTTCACGAATCGGGGAGCTTTCGAGTCGCCAACAAAGATCGGCGCAAGTGCAAGGTGTATCTCATCGGCAAGATCCTGAGTGAGGAATTGTGTATGGACGGTACTGCCTCCCTCAACCATGAGGCGGCGCACTCCACGTGAGCCTAGGTCGTCCAGCATGGCTGCCAGACTGAGAGTAGATCCGGTGCCTACGACGCTGGCGAGGTCACCCAAGTTCGCTTCGACTTTCGGCACCGTCGAGTCCGGACAATAGACCGCCTTTTCGCCACCGTGGTGCCAAAATTTCAGATTACGATCCAGATCGCCAGTGGCGGTGACGGTCACTTTGAGCGGATATGGCGATAGCCCTTGTTCAACACGTCGTGCGCGTCGCGCTTCGGAGTTGACGAGTAAACGCGGATTATCCTTGCGCATAGTGGTGGCACCGATAAGGATGGCGTCGCTCTGGGCGCGTACCTCGTCCACTCGGTCGAAGTCAGTAGCATTGGAAAGCAGCAGCCGGTCAGGGCTGGCGTCGTCGATGTAACCGTCTACGGAGACAGCGCAGCTCAGCAGTACGTACGGGCGCGGAGACAAGAGTGATCGTCCTTCGTGTGCGAATACGGTGGGCTTATGCCTGGTGGGCTACAAGCTCATCGAACGTATGACGGAACTCCGAGACGGCGGGAACGCTTCCCCAGCGCTCCAACTGGCCGTCCAACTTGGTGAGTTCGGTGATGATTCGAGCGGAGCCTGTGGCCTGCGCGATGCCAAGGGCCTGTAGGCCGACAGTCGCAGCCTGCTCGGCCTCCTTCGCTCCCGCGTGGGCGAGCGACTCTCTCGCGAGGTAAACCCCTTGATCACGGTGGTAGCCAGCGGGCAACTCCCTGATCGCCTTCTGGAAGCCTTCGGCTGCACGCCTGTGATCGCCGAGAACGTAGTCACTCCGTGCTCGATGAACGTCTACATAGGACGAATCCATCCAGGTGCCCCAGACTCCTGCGAAAGCTGGATCGAGGCCGGACAGTATCGCTTGGGCATCGTCAAGGGCGCGAGCTGCTGCTGTCGGGTCCTTCTGCAATGCGTGACCGTAGGCAGCGTAGGTGGCGGCAATCGCTCCAAGTTTGGTGTCAGGACGCGCCTGGGTCCTGGCCGCTGTCGAGACTCCGACCGCGGTCATGGCGTCGCCCATGTCCCCTGCGAGCTGCCCCTTACGCGCCAGGATGTAAGTGGTGATATCGGTATCGCCGGTTCCGTACGACCACTCAAGGGCTCTGTCGAGCCAGTATCTCGAAGCTTGGAAGTTGCCTGCATCGTGGTGCAGCCATCCGCAGAACTCGGCGTACTGCGTCTGGATGTAGAGCAGATCCCGCCCGTCAGAGCCGCTGTGAACTTGGCGAAGCTGTTGGATGGCGCCGATCTGGGCTTCGACGGTTGGAATCGTGCGCAGTGGTCCCAACAGGTTGTCGTTGTCGATGAGGACCTGGCGCAGTTGTCGGAAGTGTTCCGCAGGGTGGATGTCTGGAGCTACACCTGCCAGAGGTACTGATCCGGCTTGCGCGAGAGCCGGCGGTCCGGCGATGGATGCCGTAACAGCGCTAAGACCCAGGCCGCTGAGGAACGTACGGCGGGGCAGAGTCACGAAGATGATCCCTCCGTCTGAAGTGCGGCAGGGGACAGTGACCCCCACCTCCTCCGACTCTGCTTGGAGATGGGCCATTGAGGCCACAACTTGACCCGTGTTGGCCACATGGTCAAGCGGATTGGCCACATGGTCCGGGTGACGAACGTCATTCGGGTTGGGGTCGACAAGATTCCAGAGGCGAAGAAGTGCGCCGCTTGCATTGAGTTCGCGATCTACTGTTTCGGCTAGTTCGCGTGGTGGCTTCCGTTCGCCGCGTTCAATTCGAGCCAAGTAGCTGGGGTTATAACGAATAAGTTCACCCATTTTGGCCAGCGAGAGACGTCTGCGATCACGCCACGCCCGTAGCTCGGAACCCCAGAGGTGCAAGGGAGAGCGGTCGGGCGTCAGCTCTTTCCTCGGCTGTCCCATGCTGCCTCCGCGAGGTCAATGTGGTCATCCTCCCTGGCCACTTCGAAAGTATCCCCGAATTCGCTCAGAAGCGCCAACCTCGAAACACGGGAATTCGCGCCACAAGGGTGCGGCCCTCGATTCGGAGGTGAGCTTCGTGAAGCTCTTGATCGATGTCACCGGCAAGTCGTTCATGGTGACGAAGGAAGCGGTCGAGAAGACCGACCAGAACGGGCGTCAGAAGTCCGAGCGGGAGACCGGCCGACCGATGTGGGTCACGCAGGTCATGGCGCTGGACGAGACGGGCGGCGAGATGATCAACGTCACCACGGCCGGTGAAAGGCCCACGGTGAACGTCGGTTCTCAGGTCGCTCTGTTCAAGCTGGAGGCACTGCCTTGGGCGACCAACGGTCGCAACGGCGTGGCCTTCCGCGCGGCTGACATCAAGCCCGCTGGTGCTCCGGCCAGCAAGTAGACCGCACTCCATCTGCGCCACGGAACCACGTTCCGAGCAGAAATCGAATCCACCCAACTCGTCTCACAGACAAGGACATCACCATGTTCGGAAACAAGCAGAAGCGCATGGAGCGCATCGCCGAATGTACGGCCCGCGCCGACGAGGCAACCAAGAAAGCCCAGAAGCAAGCCCGCGAGGCCGAGAAGTATCGGCGGATGCTGCGGTCCGGCAAGAGCCAGGACCCCGCCGGAGACCGGTACATGATCCGCGAGCACGAGCAGATGCAGCGGATCGCGGAAGCCGACGCCCGGGACTTCCGCGAAGTCGCAGAGTCCGCGCGCAAGCGCTGGTTCTGATTCACCCCTACCGGCGCATGCAAGCCCGGTCATAAGCGTGCGGGGCCGCCAATCTGCCCAGATCCGGCCCCGCCGCACTCTCAACCCTCGACATGAGGAGAAGAGTCATGTCACAGCGTACCTTCGGCACGCACAACAAGAACAGAGGCGGTTCCGGCCGTCGTGGTAGCTCTGTCACTGTCATTCAGACCAATGTGCAGTACAGCTACCTGCGTACCGCGAAGATCACCTTCTATGTGGTCTTGGCGGTCGTCGGCATTTTCGCCGCCGTCATCTCCACCTACTACCTGCCCCCGCTCGCCGCCGTCCCGATCGGCCTCGCGGCCGGGACCCTCGTCGGCGGGCTCATCGCTGCCATCGTCGCCATCTGGCCCGTGCTTCGGGCTATCTGGTGGTGGCTGCCGGAAATCACCCTCGTTCTGGTCGTGGTCGGCGGCTGGGTGTACCTGCAAGAGCAGACCAACCCGCTCATCACCGGTGCCGCCTACGCCAGCGTCATCGCCGGTTGCGGTCTCGTGCCTGTCTCACGCCGTTACACGCTGGCGCTGCTGTGGTGCCTCATCGTCCGGCACCGTCTGCGCACCTGCTTCACCACTTTCCTGCCCACCGACCGCCACGGCCACCTGCCGTTCATCGGGTGGGCCAAGCCCATCCCGGTCGGGGAACGCGTCTGGGTCTGGCTCCGTCCCGGCCTGTCGCTCGATCAGATCGAATCCCAGCTCGGCAGAATCGCCGTTGCCTGCTGGGCCGCCTCGGTCACCGTGACCAAGGCCCGCTCCTCCAACGCCGCCGCCATCTACCTGGACATCAAACGTCGCGATGTTCTCGGCGGCCTGGTCGGCTCCCCTCTCACCGAGGACCTGCCGACCGATGTCCCGGCCATCACCCGGCCGGTTGCCACCGTTCCGGCTCAGCTCGATCTGGCTGACGTGCCGGACACCGACGACACCGACGCCAGCGAGCGTCCAGCCCGTAAGAACGGCCGGCCCTCGGCCGCCAGCGGCATTCCTGCCAAGACGGCCTCGGACAACCCTGACCTCGACTGGATCTGACGCGTCGCTCTGCTACCGGGAGAACTCTTGCTTTGTCCCTCTCCCGGTAGCGCCTCTCATTCGCCTGACCTGTATGAGGTGACGCTGCCATGCACGCGGCTCTTTCCGAACTCCAGGCCACGATCCCGGTAGCGCCGTCGATGTCCATGTTCGACCCGGTGTTCATCGGGATCGACGAATTCGGCAACCCGGTCTATCTCGACCTGGTGTATCACAACCTGCTGGACGCCGGAGAACCCGGCGGCGGCAAGTCCGTACTGATCCAAAACCTCGTCGGGCACGCCTTCCTGTGCCACGACTTCACCCCCGTCCTGCTCGACCCCAAATGGGTGGAGCTGGGGATGTGGATGGAAGCCGCCGAAGCAACCGGCGGCGTCTTCGTCGGCCCCGACATTGACAAGGGCCTACGCGTTCTGCGGCGCCTGCAGAAGGTGATGGACCGCCGCTATGCCTGGCTGGTCGCTCAGCACCGCCGCAAGTTCCTGCCCAGTGACGCCATCAAAGTCATCGGCGTCTTCATCGATGAACTGGCCTACTACACCGCCACCACCGGCACTCCCGAGCAGCAGAAAGAGTTCATCGCTCTCGTTCGTGACCTGGTCGCACGGGGCCGTGCCTGCGCCATGCCGGTGATCGCCGCCACTCAGCGTCCGAGTGTGGACATCATCCCCACCTCGCTGCGCGATCTGTTCGGCTACCGGGCGGCCTTCCGTTGCACCACCCCGAACAGCTCCGACATCATCCTCGGGCACGGCTGGGCCTCGGCCGGGTTCAACGCCCAAGCCATCAGTCCCCAATCTCCCGGCGTCTTCTACCTCATCGCCGAAGGCGGCATCCCGCATCTGGTCAAGGCCGCCTATCTCACCGACGAGCAAATCCACCAGCTTGTCGACTACGTCACCTGGAGCCGCCGCAACGGCGACCAGGCCCCGATACCTCTCGCCGCCTGAACGGAGAACCCGTCATGCCCCACGACCACGACACGGTCCCGGCCCTGGATGAGGTGCCCTGGCCCGACGAATCAACCAGTGAACTCAACGGGGAAACGCTGCCTCTGTGCTGCGTCGAGTGCAGCAACAGCAGCTTCACCGAGATCACCATCACCACCGACCAGGGCCGTCAGAGCGCCCTGGAATGCACCTGGTGCGGGGAGGTGTACCTCGATGCCCGCTGAGATCAACTCCGGCATCGCCTGGCTGGAAAGCCCGCCGATCATCCAGCACAACCGCTGGTACGACACGCTCAGCCGCCCCTACAGCTGGCAGCTGCCGATGTTCTGGCTCAAGAACGACATCGACACCAGCGAGACCACGACGAAGGCCATGACCGTCCCGGCCTCCGCTTACGACGACCCCCACTGGAGGCCGCTGTGATCTACAAGGCCTACCGCCCTGACGGCAGCCCCGACCTGCGTAACTGGATCGTCCAGTGCGACAACCAGTGCCGCAACATCGTCGCCCTGCTGGAGGCGACCCCCGCCGGCTGGTTCGTCGGCCACCGTGACAACGGCCGTATCTACTGCCCGGCCTGCATCGAGGTTCTCGCCATGGGCCTCATCTCCTGGGTACTGGCCTGCCCGTTCTGCCAATCTTCCAGGCTCATCATCGGCACCAACAGCGACGGAATCGCCGAGTTCGTCTTGTGCGACGGACAGTGCCGCTCCACCTACCTGACCGCCGACGGCTGGCACTGCGCCTGTTGCGGCGACCCCATCACCTAGATCCGGCGTGGGGCCGGACCTCTCGCCAAAGATCCCCGGCCCCCGCCTCAGCTCACTCCCAGCGATCAAGCAAAGGAGCAGAACCGTCATGCACTCTATCCCCGCTTCGGCTGCCCGGGTACCGCAGCTCGAACGGCTTAATGCCATCCCTGGCACCCGGGTCGTCTTCTACGACCCCACCGGCAGTCAGTACCGGCTGCCCACCTACCCGTGGAAATGGGCGCCCAAGCACCTGAAGACCCGGCGTCAACTCGCCGCCCTCGGCCTGCGCCCCGGCGGACAAGCCCCCGTCGCTCAGATCCTGTGGCGTAACGGCGGACGCGTCGCCTACCTCTACGACGTCACTCGCGCGCTGCCCAAGCGCAAGGCCACCGGCAAGCAGCTGGTCGCCCTGGATAAGGCCCAGCGCGTACGTCGCATGAAGCGGAGCGCCTCATGAGCCGCTCCATCGAAACGCCCGACTACGCGGCGTTTCTCAAGAGGATCATTCGCGCCTACAGCAAGCGCATCGCCGAAGGCGACATCGAAGCCCTCGCCGACCTCGCGGGCGTCGTCGCCGAACTCGACCACGCCATCGCCCAGGCCGTCACGCAGCTGCGCGCTGACTATGGCTACTCCTGGGCCGACATCGCCCGGCCCCTCGGCATCACCCGCCAGGCTGCCCAACAGCGTTGGGGCGGTGAACGCTGATGACTGCTGGGATCGTCTACCTGCTGCACTTCGAGCGGCCCTATAAGCACGCTCGCCATTACATCGGCTGGACCCCCGGCGACCTCAACCGCCGCCTGCGCCAGCACCGTAACGGCACCGGTGCCCGTCTCATGGCCGTCATCACCGCCGAAGGCATCGACTTCGTCGTGGCCCGTACCTGGACCGGCGGACGTAACCTCGAACGCTCCTTGAAACGGCGTGGCGGAGCCTCACGCTGCTGCCCCCTGTGCGGCATCACACCTCGGGTCACCGGCTGGGACCAGCCTGACACCGAACCCGCCACGGCAGAGACAACGTTGCCTTACTCGATCAACGTCGTGCCCGCCATCTGTGCGTGCAACCGGATCACCCTTATCGCGGCCTCGCTGATCGCCACAGTCTCGATCACCTGTAGCGACTGCCACGAACCCGTCGTCCCCCAACGCGACGTTCAGGAGGAACACCATGTCCTCACCCGCTAACCGAACCGAACGCGTCGAATCCGGCGTCCAGCTCGTCATCCTGCTCCTGGTCGGTTTCATGGCCGGAGCCGCCTCCTTCACCCACGTCCACGACTGGACCATGGCCAACAGCCCCGAAGGAACCGGCGAATGGTTCGGCTGGGCCAACGCCGTCATCTCCGAACTCACCCCCACCGCCTCCGGCCTGGAAGTCCGGCGACGCAAGCGCAACGGCCAATCCATCACCTACCCGATGATCGTCCTTATCGCCTCCGCCGGTCTGTCCATCTCGGCCCAAATCGCCGTCGCCAAACCCCATCCGACCGGCTGGCTGATCGCCGCCATCCCCGCTCTGGCCTTCCTGGCCCTTACCAAGCTGGTGCTCTCCCGCACTCCCACCACGCAACCGGTGGCAACCCTCACCACGGCACAACCGGCGGCACTCGACACAGCGACCGTGCCGGAACCTGATCCCGAAACAGCGCCTCAACCTGCGGACGCGCCCCATGGCCCTGAGCGCCAGGACCACGCGCACACCGACCGCACCCTCCAGGAACGGACCCCGGCCCTGCCGGTCCTGCACCTGCCAACCCCCGCCCTGGAAGGACAGCACTAACTCATGACCCTCCAGCTCGACACCGCTTCGGCGCTGGCTCTCACCCCCGGGACCACTTCCCTGGCCCCGGGCGTGGGGGCGAACACCGAAACCCCTTGCTCCGGCCTCTTCGACCATGAAGGCCGCCAGCACATCCGCACCGCCCTGGAACGCGCCGCACGCCCCGACTACCCGGCCTGGCTCGGCCACGTCGAATCAGCCGCGGCTTGTACCCAGCCCATCCGGCTCCACGGCAACCTGGCCACCATTGACACCCGTACCGGTGAGATCCTCACCGTCCGGCACACCTCCACCCTGCCGGACGGCGTCATCTACAAAGCCTGCGGCAACCGCCGCCACACCGTCTGCCCCGCCTGCGCCACCACCTACCAGCACGACGCCTACCACCTCGTCCGGGCCGGACTCGTCGGCGGCAAAACCATCCCCGACACCGTCCGCACCCACCCGGCCGTCTTCGCCACCCTCACCGCCCCCTCCTTCGGCCCCGTCCACACCCGCGACGTACGCCGCTGCGCCTGCCGCGACAAAACCCGCTGCACCTGCCGCCCCGCCCCCTGCCACGCCCGCCGCGACGCGCCCACCTGCCCGCACGGACGAACACTGGCCTGCTGGCAACGCCACGCTGTCGGCGACGAGCAGCTCGGCCGGCCCCTGTGCCCCGACTGCTACGACCACAACCACCACGTCGTATGGAACCACCACGCCGGAGAACTCTGGCGCCGCACCAAGCAACACGCCGAACGACACCTCAACCAGCTCGCTCGGCAACGCGGCCTGCCACGAGTCCGGCTCTCCCACGGCAAAGCCGCCGAATACCAAGCACGCGGAGCCGTCCATTTCCACATCCTGCTGCGCCTGGACGGCATCGACCCCGGCCAGCCCGAGATCATCACTCCACCCCCGTCCGGGATCACCGCTGACGACATCATCGCCGCCGTCACCCTGGCCGCCACTGCCATCACTTACACCACCCCCGCCCACCCGGACATGCCCGAGGGCTGGCCCATCGCCTGGGGCGGCCAGCATGAGATCCGGCCCATCACCCTGTCGGCCTCCGGCGACGCTCTCGACGATCAAGCCGTCGCCGCCTATCTGGCTAAGTACTCCACCAAGGGCACCGAGGCCACCGGCCACACTTCCCGGCGGCTGACCGCTGAGACCATCGACCTGTACGCCAACCCGGACGGCACCCATCCCGAACGGCTCATCGCCGCCGCCTGGAATCTCGGCCATACTCCGGAATGGAGAGGACTCCGCAGGTGGGCGCACATGCTCGGCTTCGGCGGACACTTCCTCACCAAAGCCCGCCGCTATTCGATCACCTTCGGCTCCATCCGCGAACAACGAGCCGCCTACAAACGCGCACACGCCCTCAACCGAGGCCAGCCAGGGCCAGAGGGACACCTCGAAACAGCGCGATTCCAGCGTCAAGCCGTCCTTGACACCGAAACCGAGGAAACCACCCTCGTCATCGGATTCCTCACCTACGCAGGCACCGGCTGGCACACGGCCGGTGACCAACTCCTCGCCAACACGGCAGCGGCCCAAGCCCGCGAACGCACCCGAGCAGGACGCGAAGAACTCGCCCACCAACAGGCATGCAGTTCGTCCACACCGCTCGCCGCCTGACCAACCTCAGACCGCGAACGGAGTACCCCCATGCCCACTCACGGCAGGACCGTCATGTATCCGGGCCAAGCCCTGTACGACGTCAACGAGGCTGGCGTCGTACTCCGCCTGTCCCGGCGGTACCTGTACGAACAGATCCGGTCCGGACGCCTGCGCACCGTCAAGGCCGGACGTGCGCGCCGCGTGCCCGCATCCGCCATCGCCGAGTACGTAGCGCTCTTGGAGCGGGAAGGACAGTCCGCCTGATGAGCGCACGACGTAGCAGAGGAGACGGCGGGCTTTACTGGAGTGAGAGCCGCCAACGCTGGATCGCCGAAGTCACCGTCGGCTACACCCCCGCAGGAAAGCGCATCACCAGGAAAGCTGCCGGACGCACCAAGACCGAAGCCAAGGTCAAGCTCAAGGAAGCCCTGCGCGACCTCGACGACGGTCTCACCCTTACCGCCGGTCATGACACCATCGCAAGCGCAGTACACGACTGGCTGGCCTTCGGGCTCGCGGGCCGTGATCCCAAGACGATCGAGACCAAGCGCGTCCTTGCTGAGAAGCACATCGTCTCGCTGCTCGGAGCCCGCAAGCTTCGGGAGCTGTCGGCCGATGATGTCGATCGGTGGCTCGCCGACCGAGCCAAGCACGTCTCCACGCGGACACTCCAAGAACTGCGCTCGATCCTCAAGCGGGCGATCACCCGGGCACAGGCCCGCGACAAGGTCAGACGCAACGTCGTGCTGCTCTGCGAACTGCCGAAGGGCAAGCCAGGACGCCCGTCCAAGTCCCTGACACTCACGCAAGCTGAGGCGGTGCTCACCGCTGCCGAGCAAGCCAAGCCCTGGCTAGCGGCGTACGTCGCGCTGTCACTCCTCACCGGCGCTCGTACCGAGGAACTGCGTGAGCTCGCCTGGTCGCACGTGGTCGCCTACGACAAGGACCGCCAGGAGTGGCGGCCCGTCATCGAGGCCAGTTGGGAGCATGAGGAGTTCGCGGTGTACGTCTGGCGGTCGGTGCGTGCCAGCGGGGACACCAAGACCCCCAAGTCGCGCCGCACGCTCCAACTCCCCCATCGGTGCGTCCGCGCTCTGGTCGTGCTCTGGGATCACCTGGACGCCCGCGAGGCGACACCAGGCAAGGACGATCAGGCGCGCTTAGTGTTCGCTACCCGGACCGGCACCGCGATGAGTGCCGGCAACGTCCGCCGCGAATTCCGGCGCGTCATCACCCGGGCCGGTCTCGTCGCCACCGACTGGACGCCCCGGGAGATGCGGCACAGCTTCGTGTCACTGCTGTCGGCAGACGGCGTCCCCGTCGAGCACATAGCCCGGTTGATCGGGCACGCTGGCGGATCGGCGGTCACCGAGAAGGTCTATCGCCATCAGATCAAGCCCGTCATCCAGGATGGCGCGATCGTCATGGACCGGATCTTTCCCGGTGATGACGGTGAAGAGAGACAGTCACTCAGTTAGTCACTGGAGAGATCACAAAGGGCCACTCCCTGACCGGGAAGTGGCCCTTGACCATGGTGGGCGATACTGGGATCGAACCAGTGACCTCTTCGGTGTGAACGAAGCGCTCTCCCGCTGAGCTAATCGCCCGCCCCGCCTGGCCCCCGCGGGGCCCGACGGGGAAAACCATACCGCACTCCGGCACCCGCTGGCGAAACGATAGACGGCAGGGTGAGGATTCGGGGTGAAACGCGGCGGTTGCCCACCGCCGTGGCAGGCTCGTGGCATACCATCGTCGTGTCCCGGGTAGACGCCCGACGTGCTCACTATCGAGAACGGTCGTCGGCGGCTCCCTGAACGAGATCCACTGCACGCAAAACCCTTGCAAATACGGCCCAACTGATCCCGTTTAGCCAGGTAGATGCCTAAATGTCCAGCTGTGAGTTGCGTTACAGAAGGCCCTCGGAGCGGAATCTTTCCAACGGGTTTCTTCGTTCCGCCGTCATAGCTCGGACGAGGACGAAGTACGCCCGAGCAGTGAAAGCCCCGTAGAGGGGACCTACGACGAAAAGGTTTGGCTGACGATGAACAGCACCACCGTCTCCGCCGAGCTTGGCCTTCGGCTTGTGGTCCCCGACCGTACTACCGTCCCCCTTCTCGCCGGGCTCAGCTACACAGCCGACGACCCGTACGCCATCCGCATGGCCTTCCACGTGGGGAACGACGAGCCGGTCGAGTGGATCTTCGCCCGTGAGCTGCTGACCGTCGGCATCGTCCGGCGGGTCGGCGACGGCGACGTGCAGGTGTGGCCGGCGCGCGCCGACGGCGAGCGCACGCTGCACATCAGTCTGACCTCCCCCTTCGGGCAGGCGCTGTTCGAGGTGCCGCTGGCCCCGCTGACGGAGTTCCTGCACCGCACCTACGAGAAGGTGCCGGCCGGGCGGGAGACCGACTACATGGATCTGGACTCCGAGCTGTCCAACATGCTCTGGTCCAGCTGAGCGGGTCAACGGGCGGGCAGCTTGTCCAGGATCTTGCGCATCCTGGCGATCTCGATGCCCTGGCCCGCGTACATGTCCCTGGCCATGAGACGCATCCGCTGATCCCTGCCTCCGGCCAGCTCCTCCTCCGCCATCTTGAGCGCGCCCTCGTGGTGCCTGATCATGAGCTGCAGGAACATGCGGTCGAAGACGCCGCCCTCGGCCGCGCGTAGCGCCTTCAACTGCTCCTCCGTCGCCATGCCGTAGCCCTCCATGCCCCGATGGTCGTGACCGGACGGGACGCGGCGGCCCAGGGCGGCCAGCCAGTCCGACATGATGGTGATCTCGGGCTGCTGGCTGAGCGCGATCTGCTCGGCGAAGCCGAGCACCGAGGCCGTGGTGGTGCGGTTCGCCGCCAGGGCGGTCATCTCCAGCGCCTGCCGGTGGTGGGGGATCATGCCTTCGGCGAAGCGCACGTCCGCCGCCGTGGGGGTGGCCGGCACCTGCCCGATCTGTTCGCCGGGGGTCGCGGTGCGGGCCGTCGCGCCGGGGCTCTGCGGCACGATCACCGGCGCCTCGGTGCCGACCGGTGACGGCTGCGGCGCCTCCGCACCGCAGGCCGCGAGGGCCGACGATGTCAGCAGAACTGTGACCAATAGCGCGCGCATTCCGGACCTCTCTGGCATAGCTTCCATACTGAGCTATGAGACGAGGGGGACAGGCGTGATCTTCGCCAAGGTTCGATGGGTCGCGCTGGGGGCGGCCTTTCTGCTGGTCACCGCATGCGCGGGAAGCCCAGAGCCGGAGGCGGAGGCGCCGCCCGCCAGCCAGCGGCCTCAGTCGTCGCAGAGCGAGGCCTCGCCCGGTGAGGTCATGACGAGCGAGAACGTCACGCACGTGGCGAACGTGCCGCGCACCGCCCCGCTCAACGGCCCGATGGACTGGAACACCGACCTCGCCTTCCAGGGCGACTACCTCTACATGGGGAACTTCGGCGGGTTCTCGATCTTCGACATCAGCGACCCCACCGCCCCGAAGATCGTCAGTCAGGTCACCTGCCCGGCGCAGCAGAACGACGTGTCGGTGCACGAGAACCTGGTGATCCTGTCGATCGACGCGCCGCGCAGCGGCGAGGGCTGCGACTCGACGGAGGACCGGGGCGCGTGGGAGGGCCTGCGCATCTTCGACGTCAGCGACAAGAAGAACCCGAAGTACGTGGGAGCCGTCGCCACCGAGTGCGGCTCGCACACGCACACGATGGTGCCCACGGACGACAAGCTGCTCGTCTACGTCTCCTCCCCCGGGCCCGAGCCCTCCTCCGACACCTGCCCGCCGCCTCACCAGCTGCTGCAGATCGTGGAGATCCCGATGGACGACCCCGCCTCCGCCAAGGTGCTGGCGACCCCGGAGATCCCGATCGAGAACCAGGGTGAGGGCACCGGCTGCCACGACATCACCGCCTACCCGGAGAAGAACCTGGCCGCGGCCGCCTGCTTCGGCGACGGCTTCCTGCTCGACATCACCGACCCGGTGAGCCCCAAGCTGATCCAGCAGGTCACCGACCAGGAGAACTTCCAGATCTGGCACTCGGCCACCTTCAACAACGACGCGACCAAGGTGCTGTTCACCGACGAGCTGGGCGGCGGCTCGTCCCCGACCTGCACCTCGGAGATCCCCGCCACCAAGGGCGCGAACGCGGTGTACGACATCGTCGGCGGCAAGCTGGAGAAGCGCGGCTACTTCAAGATCCCGCGTGAGCAGCAGGAGACCGAGAACTGCGTCGCCCACAACGGCTCGCTGCTGCCGATCCCGGGCAAGGACATCATGGTCCAGGCCTGGTATCAGGGTGGCGTGTCCTTCCTCGACTTCACCGACTCCAACGCCATCAAGGAGATCGGCTTCTTCGAGCGCGGCCCGTACCCGGAGGAGGGCATCGCCGGGTCGTGGTCGGCGTACTACTACAACGGGTACGTGTACTCGGCCGACATCCAGATGGGCCTGGACGTCCTGAAGATCGACGACCCGCTGACGGATCCGGCCAAGGACGTCAAGATGGACGACTTCAACGTCCAGACCCAGAAGAGCTACTGACCTGAGCGGGGCCGCCCCGGTGGGGCGGCCCGGCGCGGGACTCAGGGGTCGAGGTCGGCGGCGGCGCGCTCGGCGAACACCCGCATGGCCTTGGCGGTGATCGGGCCGGGGGCGACGGGCAGCACGGTGTCGTCGACGCGGGCGATCGGCTGGACGTCGCGGGTGGTGGAGGTGAGGAACGCCTCCTCCGCGGAGTAGAGGGCGGACAGCGGCACGTCGGCCTCCTCGGCCCCGGACCACTCGACGACCAGCGCGCGGGTGACGCCCGCCAGGCAGCCCGCCTCCAGCGTCGGGGTGAGCAGCCGTCCGTCGCGGACGATGAAGATGTTGGAGCCGGTGCCCTCGCACAGGTTGCCGGCCAGGTTGCCGAAGATCGCCTCGCCGCCGCCGCGGGCCTTGGCGTAGGCCAGGGCCTTGGCGTTGTCGCCGTAGGAGGTGCTCTTGACGCCGGACAGGGCGCCGCGCTCGTTGCGCGGCCAGGGCACGACGGTGACGTCCGCGGCGGCGGGGAACGGCTTCTGCTCGTCGACGATCACCACGGAGGTCGCGCCCTGGTTGCCGCGGTCGGAGCCGAGCGGGCCGGGGCCGCTGGTGTAGGTGACGCGGATGCGGCCGAGCGGCCAGGCGGGGGCGGCGGCCAGGCACTGCTCGATGCCGCCGGCGATGGCATCCAGGTCGGGCTCGGGCAGGTCCATGCGCCGGGCCGAGAGCCTGAGCCGGTCGAGGTGGCGGGTGAGGGCGAAGGACCTGCCGTTGACGATCTTGATCGTCTCGAACACGCCGTCGCCGACCATGAGGCCGTGGTCGAAGACCGAGACGGTGGCCCGCGCGGGGTCGTGCAGTTCGCCGTTGACCCAGACCGGGACGTTCATCGCTTTCCTCCTGAGGATGCCAGTGTGATCAGCCTGGACGCCTTGAGCTCGGTTTCGAGCCATTCCCGCCCGGGGTCGCTGCCCCAGGTGATGCCCGCTCCGGTGCCGAAGCGGATCTGGCCGGCGCGGATCCAGAACGTGCGGATGCCGACGGCCAGCGCCGCGGTGCGCCGGTCGGCGTCGACCCAGCCCACGGCCCCACAGTAGGGCCCGCGCGGCTCGGGTTCGAGTTGATTGATGATGCGCAGGGCCGAGGATTTGGGCGCGCCGGTGACCGAGCCGGGCGGGAATGTGGCGGCGAACAGCTCGGCCCAGCCCACTCCCGGCTCCAGCCGGGCGCGGACGGTGGAGACGAGGTGGACGAGGCCCGGGTGCTCCTCGACGGCGCACAGTTCGGGCACCTCGACGCTGCCGGGGACGGCGACCCGGCCGAGGTCGTTGCGGACCAGGTCGACGATCATGACGTTCTCGGCGTGGTCCTTCTCCAGCAGGTCGCCGGCGGTGACGCCGGTGCCCTTGATGGGGCGGGACTCGACCACGTCGCCGTCGCGCGACAGGTAGAGCTCGGGCGAGGCGGAGACCACGTCGAGGCCGGGCAGGTGGATGACGGCGGCGTGCGGGGCGGGGTTGCCGGCGGCGAGCCGGGCGGCCAGCGCCAGCGGGTCGGACCCGGCGGGCAGCGGGGCGGTGAGGACGCGGCAGAGGTTGGCCTGGTAGACCTCACCCTGCTCGATGTGGTCGCGGATGGCGCGCACGCCGGCCTCGTAGGCGGCCCGGTCGAGGGAGCTGTGCCACTCGCCGGGGCGCGGGCCGTGCCAGGGGCCGCGCGGCGGGGGCAGCGCAGCCCGGCGCACCCGGTCGAAGCGGGCGCAGGTGACCTTGCCCTCGTAGTCGACCACGACGGCCCACCAGCCCTCGCCGTCGAGCGCGGCGAGGTCGGTCGTCACGTCGCGCAGCCCGGAGGCGAACCGATCTCCTAAGTGCGCGTATCCGTCGTACACGCCTTCCATTCTCCCAGCATTCCGGCGAGCTCCGTCGCCGCCGGGAGCGCCGGGTCGGGCAGGGCCGCGTACACGGTCCGCGCGGGCAGCTGCCCGCGCAGGCGGCGCAGGACGAGCGAGGCCGGCACGGCGCGGGCGGCCAGCTCCGGCACGAGCGTGACGCCGAGCCCCGCGGCGACGAAGCCGAACTTGCCCGACCACTCGGCGACCCGCAGCCCGCCGCGCGGGGTGAAGCCGGCGGCGGCGCAGGCGGCCAGGAGCAGGGTGGGCTGGCCGCGCGGGGCGGCCTCGATCCACGACTCCCCGGCCAGGTCGCGCAGGTCGACGTCGTCCTGGCCGGCCAGCGGGTGGTCGCGGGGCAGCGCGACCAGCAGGCGGTCCTCCAGCAGCGGGACCAGGCGGAGCCCGCCGGGCGGCGTGACCAGGTAGTCGCTGATCACGGCCACGTCGAGCGCCCCGGCGTGCAGGCGCTCGATCAGGCGCGGGCTGAGCGCTTCGGCGAGCCGCAGGTCGACCGCCGGCCGGCGGTCGGCGAACCGTTTGAGGGTGGCGGGCACCAGGTCGGCGTTCGCGGTGGCGAACGAGCCGACGTGCAGCGTGCCGCCGCTGCCGCGGTGCAGCGCGGCCAGCTCCTCCCCCGCTCGTTCGAGCCGGTCGAGGACCCCGGCGGCGTGGCGGTGCAGCAGGTGGCCGGCGGGGGTCAGCCGGACGCCTCTGGGCAGGCGTTCGAAGAGCGGCCCGCCGGCGGCGCGTTCGAGCGCGGCGACGCGGCGGGAGACGGCGGACTGGGTGTAGCCGAGCAGCTCGGCGGCGGCGGTGAACGATCCGCTCCTGGCGACCTCGTCGAACAGGCGGAGCGTGGCGGTGTCGAAGGCATTCGTATCAGGCATGGCTGCCATGCAATATAGTCGCTGGTGGAATACCACGCGTTCGGCTTCACTGTGGGACGTGATCGCATTTCTCGGACAGGGACGCATGGGCGTCCCCATGGCCCGGCGGCTGGAGCGCGCCGGGCACAAGGTGACCACGTGGCGGCGCGGGACCGGGGTGACGGCCGCCTCGGCCGTCGAGGGCGCCGGCCTCGTCATCACGATGCTGCGGGACCCGGCCGCGGTGCGTGAGGTGCTGGCGGCGGCGCTGCCGGGGCTGCGGCCCGGGGCGACGGTGGTGGAGATGTCCACGATCGGCCCGGAGGAGGTGCGCGGGCTGCGCTCGCTGCTGCCGCCGGAGGTGCGCCTGGTGGACGCGCCGGTGCTGGGGAGCGTCGGCCCGGCCGCCGAGGGCGCGCTGACGGTGCTGGCCGGCGGTGACGTGTCCGGCTGCCGCGAGGTGCTGGAGGTGTTCGGCACGGTGCGCGAGTGCGGCCCGCTCGGCGCGGGCGCGGCCATGAAGCTCGCCGTCATGAGCGCTCTCGTGCCCGCCCAGGTGCTGGTCGCGGAGACGCTCGCGTACGGGACCGCGCACGGGGTGGATCGTGCGGCGCTGCTGGAGGTGCTGGCGGGCACCCCGCTCGGACCGGTGGCGGAGCGGCTGCGCGAGCCCGCGCGGGAGACCCGCTACGCGCTCGGGCTGGCGGCCAAGGACCTGGGCCTGGCCGCGTGGCCGGGGGCGACGCTGGCGACCGCGGCCCACCGGCGGCTGCGGGAGGCCGAGGCGGCGGGCCTGGGCGAGCGGGACCTGACCGCCGTCGCCGGGCACGTCGAGGGCGGGCGTGACCCGGTCGGGGAAGAACGGCGGGCGGTGCCGCTCAACCCCGCGACGGTGCCGGCCACGAACGGGATGTACTCGCACGCGGTGCGCGTGGGCGACATGCTCTACGTGTCCGGCCAGGCGGCCTTCGACGAGCGTGGCCGGCTGGTCGGCGAGGGGTCGATGACCGAGCAGGCCGAGCACGTCTTCAGGTGCCTGGGCGAGATCCTCGCCGACCAGGGCGCGGGGTTCGGCGACATCGCGTTCCTGCGCACGTACCTGACCGACATGGACGACCGTGTCGAGTACGGGCAGGTGCGCAGGAAGTACATCACCGGTACTCCCCCGGCCAGCACGACCGTGGAGGTGTCGAAGCTGTTCATGCCGGGGCTGCTGCTGGAGGTGGACGCGATCGTCGCGCTGCCGTCCTAACCCAGCGGGCCGGTGACGGACTCGGCCGCCGCGACCACGCCGCCCTCGGCCACCAGCCGCACCGCCGCGTCGATCTCCGGGGCGAGGAACCGGTCGGGACCCGGCCCCGGCACGGTCTCGCGCAGCGCCCCAACCACGGCGGCGGTCGCCGGGGCGGGCGTGAGCGGGCGGCGCAGGTCGAGCGCGCGGGCGGCGGTGAGCACCTCGACGGCCAGCACCCGGGTGAGGCCGTCGACGGAGCGGCGCAGCTTGCGGGCCGCCGACCAGCCCATCGAGACGTGGTCCTCCTGCATGGCGCTGCTGGGGATGGAGTCGACGCTGGCGGGCACGGCCAGCCGCTTCAGCTCCGAGACGATGGCGGCCTGCGTGTACTGGGCGATCATGTGGCCGGAGTCGACCCCGGGGTCGTCGGCCAGGAACGCGGGCAGGCCGTGGTTGCGCGCCACGTCCAGGAAGCGGTCGGTGCGCCGCTCGGACATCGAGGCCAGGTCGGCGGCCACGATGGCGAGGAAGTCCAGCACGTACGCGAGCGGCGCGCCGTGGAAGTTGCCGTTGGACTCGACCCGGCCGTCGTCGAGCACGGCCGGGTTGTCGACGGCGCTGGCCAGCTCGCGCGCGGCGACGGCGGCGGCGTGCGCGATCGTGTCGCGGGCGGCGCCGGCGACCTGCGGGGCGCAGCGCAGCGAGTAGGCGTCCTGGACGCGGGTGCACGCCTCGGGGTCGCGGTGGCTGGCCATGATGCCGGAGCCGGCCAGGATCCTGACCATGTTGGCGGCGGCCGCGGCCTGGCCGGGGTGCGGGCGCAGGGCCTGGAGCTCGGGGGCGAACACGCGGTCGGTGCCGAGCAGCGCCTCGACGCTCATCGCGGCGCTGACGTCGGCGGTCCTGGCCAGGCGGGTCAGGTCGTCGATGGCGAGGATGAGCATGCCGAGCATGCCGTCGGTGCCGTTGATGAGGGCCAGGCCCTCCTTGGCGGCGAGCTCGACCGGCTCGATGCCGGCCTGCTTGAGCGCCTCGGCCGCCGGGGTGACATTTCCGGATTTGTCGCGTACGACGCCCTCGCCCATGAGCGTGAGGGCGACGTGCGCGAGCGGCGCGAGGTCGCCCGAGCAGCCGAGACTGCCGTACTCGTGCACCACCGGCGTGATGCCCGCGCTGAGCAGCGCGGCGAGGGTCTTGGCCGTGGTCGGGCGGATGCCGGTGTGGCCGGTGGCGAGCGTGTGCAGGCGCAGCAGCATGAGCGCGCGCACCACCTCGGTCTCCACCTCGGGGCCGTTGCCCGCGGCGTGCGAGCGCACCAGCGAGCGCTGCAGCTGCGCGCGGAGCGCCGGGTCGATGTGGCGGGTGGCCAGCGCGCCGAACCCGGTCGAGATCCCGTACGCGGGGACGGGGGCCTCGGCCAGGTCGTCCACCCGCTGACGGGCGGCGGCGACCGCGGCGACCGCGTCGTCGGTGAGCCGGACGGGGGCGCCGTGTCTGGCCACCCGGATGACGTCGTCGAAGGTGAGCGGATCGGGACCGACGTTCACGACCTCGTTGTCGCGCATGATGTGCTTCTCCCGCTTAGGTAACCGGCGAATGCGATGTTAGCTCCTTACCGGAGAACAACGCGGCCAGCCCCTCCCGTCCCTCCCCGGTGAGCACGACCGCGCGCGGCAGACTGCCCCTGCGGTACCAGCCGCGCTCCAGCAGCACCGTGGTGACGGCCGCGCCGAGCGCGCCGCCGAGGTGGGCGCGGCGCTCGGTCCAGTCGAGGCACTCGGGCGCGAATCTGCGCTTGGCCCGGCGCGCCCGCGCGACGTCCACGCCCAGTTCCGCCAGCAGCCGTTCCCCCTCCGGGGTGACCCGCTCGCCGTCCAGGCAGCCCTGCCCGCGCAGCGCGTCCAGCAGGGCCACGCCGGCCCGCCCGGCCAGGTGGTCGTAGCAGGTGCGCGCCTCCTCCAGCAGCCGGGCCTGCCGCGACTGCCGCAGCGACCGCACGGGCGGCCGCGCGCTCACCCTGGCCAGCACCTCCAGCACCTCGGCGACCTCGTGCCCGGCCAGCCGGTAGTAGCGGTGGCGGCCCTGCCGCACCACGCCGACCAGCCCGCCGTCGAGCAGCCGGGCCAGGTGGGCGCTGGCGGTGGCCGCGCTCACCCCGGCCACCCGGGCCAGCTCGCCGGCCGCCAGCGCGCGCCCGCCGAGCAGCGCCGTAAGGATCGCGGCCCTGGTCGGGTCGGCGATGAGCGCCGCGACCGGCGCGATGTCCGCATCGGATGGGTTACCCATACCGTGACCGTAGCCCAGGCACGTTTCGACGCCGGTCGAAGCGTCACCGGTGCCGGGTCCCGAGGGTGCGGCGGCCGAGCAGCCCGCCGATCACGATCATGCCGACGCCCAGCACGAAGTGCAGCCAGTCGTCCGCGGTGTTCAGCGGCACGAAGTTGGCCGCGCTCTCCTTGTCGACGAGCAGCCCGTAGACCCACAGCAGCAGGTAGATGACCCCGCCGCCGATGAGGAACGCCTTGGCCGCGGCCGCCGTGCGCGCCATGAGCAGACCGGCGACCCCGAACAGCAAGTGCACGATGTTGTGCAGGACCGACACCTGGAACAGGCCGAGCAGCCGCGCGTCGGAGTGGTGACCGGCGAACTGCATGGTGTCGTAGTTCGTGGTGACGCCCGGCACGAAGCCGAGCAGGCCGACGATCAGGAACGCCACCCCCACGAGCAGCGCCGCCTTCTGTACGGGCGAGCGCGTGGTACCGGCGTGAGACTTCGGGGTGACCATGAGACCCTTCCCCCTCGTACGGGTTTCCGGCTCACACACCGCTACCCCGCGATGCGCGCCGCATGCGCCTCGATAGGGTGGCGGACGTGCATGAGCAGGGAAGAGTCGCGCTGGTCACCGGCGCATCGCGCGGCCTGGGCGCCGCGATCGCGCGCCGGCTGGGCGCCGACGGGTGGGCCGTCGCGGTCAACTACCGTTCCGACACGGCGGGGGCCGAGGTGGTGGCCGGTGAGATCAGGGCGGCCGGCGGGCACGCGGAGGCGTTCCAGGCGGACGTGACGGACGAGGCCGCCGTCACCGGCCTGGTGGCCCGGGTCGCGCGGGCGCTCGGGCCGGTCGAGGCGCTGGTGCTGAACGCCACCGGCCCGCAGCCCGAGGTCGGCGTCGAGGAGCTCACCTGGCAGGCGCAGCTCGACCAGCTCACGTTCTTCGTCAAGAGCCCCACGCTGCTCGTCCAGGCCTGCCTGCCCGCGATGCGGGAGCGCGCCCGGGGCCGGGTGATCCAGATCGGCTCCGACATCGTGGACCGGTCGCTGCCGCGTACCTCCGCCTACACCGCCGCCAAGGCGGCGCAGCACGCGATGACCCGCTGCTGGGCGCGCGAGCTCGGCCCGTACGGGATCACCGTGAACGTGGTCGCGCCCGGCTGGATCCCGGTCGAGCGGCACGCCGGTCTGGAGGCCGGCGACTACGTCGCGGAGGTGCCGGTGGGGCGGATCGGGACGCCGAGGGACGTCGCGGCGGCGGTGGCGTTCGTGGCCTCCGACGAGGCCGCGTACCTGACCGGGCAGCGCGTCACCGTCAACGGCGGGCACACGTCGATCCCCGTCTGACGGACAATCCGGTTTGGGGAGTCGGCGACTATTCGCTATGGTTCTCTCGTCACCCGGTGTTCATCCGGGCGGGCGCGGAAGTGGCTCAGTGGTAGAGCATCACCTTGCCAAGGTGAGGGTCGCGGGTTCGAATCCCGTCTTCCGCTCGGTTTCCCCACGCGGACGATTAGCTCAGCGGGAGAGCGCTTCCCTGACACGGAAGAGGTCACTGGTTCAATCCCAGTATCGTCCACCACCAGCCCTCGGCCCTCCGCCGAGGGCTTTCAACGTTTGGCGCCATTCCAGTTCTCCCAAAGGGCTTCGCCCACCAGGCGCTCCGCGCCATGACAGCTCAGGCGTTTCCTTCCAGCCGGCCTGTCGGCCGACCCCTGGAGGCCGTCGCTCGCGCCTGGCGGCGCTCCACATGAGGTCGTTTCCGAGACACCTGCCTCGAAGCCGTCGGCCACCGCGTCCATCCTCCACCACAGGCTGGACCCCGCAGGCTGGACGAGGTCGAAGGCGTCCGGCCCGATCAGCCGGTCCATGGCGCCTGGCCGCCGGGAGCGCCGCTCTGACGACTGGCCGGCCGACGCGAGTGCGTCGCCGGGTCAGTGGCCGGGCTGGAGCAGGTCGTACGCGTCGTTCAGAGCAGGGGTCGGCGACAGGTCACGGGCGGCGCGGATCGCGGCCGGCAGAAAGGTGATCCAGATGCCGGCCAGGGTCTCGATCTGGCAAGGACGGTCGCTTCTCAGCCAGTGGAGTGCCGTCTCGTCGCAGGCCGCGGCGAACCCGCGCAGCGGCAGCCGGAGGGCGGGGTCGTCGGCGTCGAGGCCGAGCAGCCCGCAAACGGCGTGCAGCCCTTCGCAGCGCGTCCCCTCGCAGGCTCCCAGACGACGACGGCGGCCTCGGCGCGGCGCAGGACCAGGCTCAGGGCGACGTCCTCGTTCGTCCAGGAACCGCAGGTGACCGGACGAGGTGACGGCACAGCCGCTCGACCGGGGTTCCGCCGGGACCTCCTCCCGAATGATCACGACTGGAACTAAGCCGCCCGGGCGCACTAGTCGATCACAACCAGTCCTCAAGTGCCGCCGTCCACGATCTGATCATGGGGAAGAGGACGCGGGAGCGCCGTAACAGGCGGCAACGGTGGGAGGCGGCCCGAGCTTACGCCGGAGCGCGGGAGCGGCGGAAGGCCGCCGGCGCGCGGGCGCGGGAGCAGCGGCTCACCGCGGACGGCTCCTCTCCGGCGGGTGAGACCAGCGCGAAAGTGTTCGCCGGGTTGGGGGTGCTCATGCTGGTCTTCGCACTGGTGGGGATTCCGTTCCTCATCCTCGACTCGACCGTGCCCGAGGTGCAGACGGCGCTCGGGATAAGAGGGACGCCCGGGACCGCGACCGTCCTGTCCTGCAGGGCGTACCGGGTCAGACGCAGCACCCGCTACGACTGCGAGGCCCGGTTCGTGTTCGAGGACCCGGCCAGAGCGCCGATCGTCATCAAAACCGTGGCGGACGTGGAGGTGGGCGAGACGTTCCCGGCCGCGATCGGCCCGCAGGGAGACCAGGCCCTCCCCACCGGGGCCCGAGGCGTGTGGAGGGCCGTCCCGGTGATGAGTGTCGTCCTGCTCACGCCGGCCATATTGCTGTTCTGCCTCGGCCTCCTGATGAGGTCCAGGACGATGAAGATAGGAGCGGGGGTGCTGGTCGCGATCATGGCCGTGGCCGTGACCACAGGATTGACACTCGGCCGGTGAGGGGTCCGCGGGGTGTCGCCGGGGGTAGCCTGCCGGTTTTCAGATGGCGCACACCGGAGGTCCGGCGGATGCTGGTGTGCATGAATGGCGAGGAACCCAGCGATCTCATCCGTAGCGTGTCCCGCGCGCTGCGCGTGCTGGAGGAGGTCTCCCAGTCCGACCGGCCGCTGACGGTCAAGGTGATCGCGCGCCGGTGCGGGCTGAATCTGTCGACGTCCTACCATCTGGTGCGCACGCTCTGTTACGAGGGTTACCTGCATCGGCGGCCCACCGGGGACTACCTGCTCGGGCCTCAGGTGGCCGAGCGCTTCCACGACATGCTGGACGCCTTCCGCCGGCCTCCGGAGGCGTGGGCGGTGCTCACCCACCTGGCGGCGACCACCGGGCACACCGCCTATCTGGCGCGGCTGGCCGACAGCCGGCTGGTGGTCGCGGGGGTGGCGGAAGGGCCGGCGTCGCCGTACCTGGAGGATCTGCAGACAGGGCTGGAGGCGGCGCCGCACGCGACCGCGCTCGGCAAGGCGCTGATGCTGACGCTCCCCCGGGAGGCGCGGCGGGCGCTGCTCGCCGAGACCGGGATGCGGCGGTTCACGCCCGCGACGCCCGTCCGGCCGGAGGAGCTGGAGGCGGAGCTGGGCGGGATGCGCGAGGACCAGGTGGTGGAGGAGCACGGGCAGTTCCGCGAGGAGGTGGCGTGCGCCGGCGTCGCGGTGCCGGGGGCGACCGCGGACCCGCGCTGGGCCCTCGCGATCTCGACGCGAGGGCTGGACATCCCGCCGTGGGTCCGCCGCAGGCTGCGCGAGGCGGCCGCCGACCTGGGGGGTTAGGCTGCGGTCATGAGGGTCGTCGTGTTCGGCGCCACCGGCATGCTCGGGCAGGGCGTGCTGCGCGAGTGCCTGGCCGACGACCGGGTGGAGGCGGTGCTGACCGTCGGCCGCTCCCCCACCGGGCTCGCGCATCCCAAGCTGCGCGAGATCCGCCACGCCGACCTGCTCGACCTGGCGCCCGTCGCGGGCGAGCTGGCCGGGTACGACGCCTGCTTCTACTGCCTGGGGGTGTCCTCGGCGGGGATGGGCGAGCGGGAGTACCGGCGCGTCACGTACGACTTCACGCTGTCGGCGGCGGGCACGCTGGCCGGCCTCAGCCCGGGCTCGACGTTCGTGTACGTGTCGGGGATCGGCGCCGACGCCCGGAGCCGCACGATGTGGGCCAGGGTGAAGGGCGAGACGGAGAACGCGCTGCTGGCGCTGCCGCTGGAGGCCTTCGTGTTCCGCCCCGGATACATCCAGCCGCTGCACGGGGCCACGTCCAGGACCCGGCTCTACCGGCTGGCGTACGTGGTGGCGGCGCCGTTCTATCCGATCCTGCGGCGGGTGTTCCCGTCGTCGGTGACCACGACGGAGCAGATCGGGCGGGCTATGATCGCGGTGGCCGCGCACGGTGCGCCCGTCCGGGTTCTCGACGCGGCCGCGATCAACGCTCTGTGACACCCTGGAATAACGCGGTATGCCCGGACGCTTACATAGCTGTTGAAACTTCAACAGTACAGGTGGGTGACTAAAATGCAGTTTGGGATCTTCAGTGTCGGCGACGTGACCACGGATCCGACCACGGGGCGTACCCCCACCGAGGGCGAGCGCATCAAGGCGATCATGCGGATCGCGCTCAAGGCCGAGGAGGTGGGCCTGGACGTGTTCGCCACCGGGGAGCACCACAACCCGCCGTTCGTGCCGTCCTCGCCGACGACCATGCTCGGCTACATCGCCGCCAGGACCGAGCGGCTGGTGCTGTCCACCGCCACCACCCTGATCACCACGAACGACCCGGTCAAGATCGCGGAAGACTACGCGATGCTGCAGCACCTGGCCGACGGCCGGGTGGACCTGATGATGGGGCGCGGCAACACCGGGCCGGTCTACCCGTGGTTCGGGCAGGACATCCGGCAGGGCATCCCGCTGGCGGTCGAGAACTACGCGCTGCTGCACAAGCTGTGGCGCGAGGACGTGGTCGACTGGGAGGGCCGCTTCCGGACCCCGCTGCAGGGCTTCACCTCGACGCCGCGCCCGCTGGACGGGGTGCCGCCGTTCGTGTGGCACGGCTCCATCCGCACTCCGGAGATCGCCGAGCAGGCCGCCTACTACGGCGACGGGTTCTTCGCCAACAACATCTTCTGGCCGAAGGAGCACTTCATCCGGCTGATCAGCCTCTACCGGCAGCGGTACGCCCACTACGGGCACGGCACGCCGGAGCAGGCCATCGTCGGGCTCGGCGGGCAGGTGTTCATGCGCAAGAACTCCCAGGACGCGATCCGCGAGTTCCGCCCGTACTTCGACAACGCCCCGGTGTACGGCCACGGGCCGTCGCTGGAGGACTTCATGGCCGAGACGCCGCTGACGGTCGGCAGCCCGCAGCAGGTCATCGACCGTACGCTGCGGTTCCGCGAGTACTTCGGCGACTACCAGCGGCAGCTGTTCCTCATGGACCACGCCGGGCTGCCGCTGAAGACGGTGCTGGAGCAGCTCGACATCCTCGGCGAGGAGGTCGTGCCGGTGCTGCGCAAGGAGTTCGCGATCGGCCGCCCGGCCGGCGTCCCCGACGCCCCCACCCACGCCTCCCTGGTCGCCGCCCGGGAAGCCGAGAACGTCAAGGAGGTCAACGCATGAAGCTCGTCGTCGTGACGGCCGGGCTGACCCAGCCGTCCTCCACCCGCCTACTCGCCGACCGCCTCGCGCAGGCCGCCGGCGAGCGGCTCGGCGGCGCGGCCGAGACGACCGTCGTCGAGCTGCGCGACCTGGCGGTGGACATCGCCAACAACTTCGTCACCGGCTTCCCGAACACCCGGCTGCGGCAGGCGATCGACGCCGTCACCGGGGCCGACGGCCTGATCGCCGTGACCCCGGTGTTCACCGCCTCCTACAGCGGGCTGTTCAAGTCGTTCTTCGACGTGCTCGACCCGCAGGCGCTGGCGGGCAAGCCGGTCCTGATCGGCGCCACCGGCGGCACGCCCCGGCACTCGCTGGTGCTGGAGCACGCGATGCGTCCGCTCTTCGCGTACCTGCGCGCCGTGGTGACGCCGACCGCCGTGTACGCGGCCTCCGAGGACTGGGGCGGCGGCGACGACGCCTTCACCGACGGGCTGTCCGACCGGATCGCCCGCGCGGCGTCGGAGCTGGCCGACCTCATGGGCCGCCGGGCCCCGCACGCCGCGCCGACGGTGAACGGGAAGCGGGCCGGCGGCGCGGAGGCCGAGGACGTCGTCCCGTTCGAGGAGTATCTGGCCTCGATCCGGCCCCCGTCCTGACGGTCAGTGCCCGGCCTTGACGGACACCACGTCGTAGGCGGTGTCGGGGGCCGGCGGGGTGGTGAAGCGGGCGTTCGGCAGGTAGAGGCGCCCGCCGAAGGCCGCCACCGTGGTCGGCACGTCGAACCGGTCGTCGGTCAGCCGGTCGACGACCCGTCCCGACGAGCCGTCGGCGCTCATGCGGACCACGGCCACCGTGTTCAGCCGGTTCTGCACCACGTACAGGGTGCGGCCGCGCAGCAGCAGGCCGTCGCCGTTGGCGAGCGACTCGCCGCCGAGGTCGACCTCGGTGGTGACGCCGCTGCGCGGGTCGGTCCTGAACAGCTTGCCGGTGTTGGACTGCACGACGAGCAGGTTCCTGTGGTCGGGCGTGGGGGCGATGCCGTTGGCGTTGGTGCCGGTGGCGAACTGGATCGCGCCGGTGAGCGGGATGGTCACCGCCTCCCGCGGGAGCCCGCCGTGGCGGCCGAGCGGGAGCTTGTAGAGCACCGGGTTGGCCGAGTCCGTGATCCAGGCGGCGTCGCGGAAGAGCAGCACGTCGTTGACGAACGCGGTGCCGGTGGCGAGCTGGTACGACCTGATCACCGCGCCGGTGCGCAGGTCGATGACGCGTGCGTCGCCGGCGTTGCCCCCGGCGACGAACAGCCGCCCGCGGTCGTCGGACTTGAGGCCGAGCGACTGGGTGCCCGGGCCCTTGCTGATGATCTTCCCCTGGCCGGTGCGCAGGTCGGCGCGGTAGATGTCGCCGGTCGCCCGCGATCCGAAGTAGGCGTGCGGGCCGGGGCCGATCTCGATGCCCTCCGGCTGGAACCCCGCCGGCAGCGGGAAGGTGGCGGGCGGGGCGGCCGCCTGGGCGGGCGGAGCCAGGAGCGCGCCCGCGAGCGCCGCGCAGAGTGCGGTCTTGAGGATCGCTGATCTCATGCGGCCCACGATCCCCCTGCCGCGGGCCGCCGCAAAGGCCCAGGAGCGGGCTTCACAGCGACCTCTGAGGATTGCTCACTCCCCGTTGCGCAGATCGGTCAGCCGTTCGGACGCGTACCGGATGTCCTCGAAGCGGACCGTGGCGCCCTGTCCGGTGGGGCTCTGGGCGAGGAAGCCGGCCTCGGGGTCGCCGTCGAGCGCGAAGTATCTGATGAGGCTCCAGGGGCCTGCCCCTTCGGCGACGTGGAAGGCGAAGGCGGCGCCGACGCGGGAGACGCGGAGCCTGATGTCGTCGCCGGTCATGGGCACGGAGTTGCAGTCGTCGGAGACGCCCCGGGTGACCACCGAGACGACGGTGGGCGTGCCCTGCGGGGAGAGTTCGAGGCAGAGCTTGGCCCACCGGTCGCCGTCGGCGTACAGCAGCAGGACGCCCGCGTCGAAGGTGGAGCGGAGGTCGAGCTTGACCCGGGCGCTGAGGGTGAAGTCACCGTCGAGCCGTCCGACCAGGGCGGGAGCGTTGGCGTAGCGGTTCGGCTCGCCGGGATCGGAGAACAGGTCGGTGCCCGCCGCCGCGGTGATGACGAGCGTGTCGTCGCCGTCGGCGCGCCACCCTTCGGGCTCGTTCAGCCAGCGCAGCGGGGCGGGGAACGCGGGCAGGGATACGGCAGCCATCAGGCGTCTTCCTCCAGAGTCGTCACGCGACCGGTCCGCCCTCACCCTAGCCCTGATTGGGAGCGCTCCCAACAGATCTGG
The DNA here is from genome assembly GCF_055585125.1 of Nonomuraea sp. NPDC054003. Classification (NCBI taxonomy): domain Bacteria; kingdom Bacillati; phylum Actinomycetota; class Actinomycetes; order Streptosporangiales; family Streptosporangiaceae; genus Nonomuraea; species Nonomuraea sp. NPDC054003. The sequence continues at coordinate 153,295 of NZ_JBVJKR010000007.1, read as the reverse complement.
CGCTCTCGTCCGTGATCCCGGTGTCGGCGGCCAGCAGGAACGCCTTGGCGAGGATGAGCGCGAGCGTGCCGTCCTCCTCGAAGGGCAGGAAGATCCGCCCGCCGGGCTTGCGTGCGCCGGCGATGGACAGGGGGACGTCGCCGGGCTCCATGAGGACGCTAGCGCCGCCCAGGTGGATCTTGTAGGTGCGCAGGTCGCCGCGGACGACCAGGTGGCGGTCGGTGAGCGTGCACCGGCCGGCGATGGCGGTGCCGGGCAGGATGCGCTCCAGCGCGTCGCGGCGCACCCGCGCCGACGCCGGAAGCTCGTACGCCTCGGCGGAGCGCGCGTGGCGGTCGCCGTCCCGGGCGGGGCCGGCGACGAACAGATCGACGTCGCGCATGGCCTCGCTGAAGACCAACGGCGGCACCCCGGCCAGGGGCGTCTCCCGCCACCGGCGGCCGTCGCGCCGGTCGAAGCGGACCTGGCCGGTGGTCGCGTACGCGGCGTCGCCGGTCAGCTCGTAGCCGAACCGGACCCGCCAGGCGCCCTCGGCCAGCTCCTTCCATGCCTCGCCCGGCTCGCCGTGGTGGCGCAGCCAGGCGGGCTGCCAGCCGCGCTGCTTGGCGAGCGCGTAGAGGCGGTCGTGGCCGACGAGGCGGGCGGCGAACCTGCCGGAGGAGGCGGCGTGCTCCTCGGCCGGGGTGAGCGCGTAGACCTCGCGGTAGGCCTGCTTGAACGGCTGGCGCAGCCGCCGCTCGGCGACGGTCTCGCGCCAGGCGCGGATCTCCTCCATCGGGGCGCGGGCGGGGTGCCAGAGGGTGACCTCGCCTCCGGGCTCGCGGTCGCCGGGCAGGAACGGGGCGCCGTCATGCCAGATGAGGGCGCGGGCGACGGCGCCGGTGACGGGGTGGTCGCGGTAGAGGCGGGCCCACTCCCCCGGCGGCCAGGACCGTTCGACGCCGAACAGGGCCTCCAGCCGGTCACGCTCGGCCGACAGGGTGTGCCGCACCTCCTTGACCAGGGCCTTGATCTCGCCGGTGGCGGCGAGCCCGGAGGGCAGGCCGCGCCTGGTGCGGCCACCGGCGTCGCGGGCGGTGACGCGCACCGTCCTGGCGTCCTCGACGGTGACGGTGACGGTCCACGCGCCGTCGGCCCAGTCGCGGCTGCCGTCGGCGGACAGCCCGTGCCCGGGGACGCCGCGCTCGACGAGCTGGGCGGCGGTGACGCCGTGGCGGGCGGCGGCCGTGGCCAGGGCGGCGGCGATCTGCTTGAGCAGGGATCTGCTCCTGACGTCCTGCTGGAGGCGGCGCAGCGCGTCGACGGCGCCCTCGCACTCGGCCAGCGCGTGGACGACGCCGCTGGCCAGTTTGAGGTCGGGCTCCATGCCGCTGCCGTGGCCGCCCGCCGCGAGGACCAGCCGGGTGAGGGCGGGCGCCGCGCCGCCGACCCCGGCCAGGGCCGCGGCCCAGGCGAAGCCGCGGGCGACGTCGGTGTTGACGTCGGTCATGAGGAGGCGGGCCGGGCCCCCGTGACGGCCGCCCTCGTAGCGGGCGCCGTCGAAGGCGCGCAGACCGGCCGCGACCAGCTCGCCGGCGCCCTCGACCGCCAGCAGCTCCAGGCAGCGGGCGCGCCACGCCTTGGCCGGGCGCGGGCCGCCGGCCACGCTCAGGTGGTCGACGAGGGCGACGAGGTGCGGGGCGGGCGGCTCGCCCAGGTGGTCGCGTACGGCAGCGCCCCAGCCGTCTCTGCCCAGAGGAAGAGCGAGCGGGCTGGGATTGACCCGGGCGAGCGCGCGCTGCATGCCCTTGCGCTCGTCGGGGCTGAGCGGGCACTCCTCGATCGCGTCGAACAGCGGCTCGACCGCCTTCCACGGCTCGTGCCGCGCCTCCGCGGGGAGCGCGGCGCTCTCGCCGGCCAGATGGCTGATCCAGCCGACGTCGCCGTGGTCGAGCCGGCGCTTCCTGGCGGCGGCGAACAGCTCGGTCATCTCGGCCGGGGTCCACGCCCCGCCGCGGTGGACGGCCAGCGACAGCTCGCGGCCGTATGCGTCGGCCCGCAGCCGGGCGAGGCGGACGGCGGCCTCGCGGCAGGTGGCCCGGTCCGCCTTCGCCAGGTGGCGGTGGACCACCTCCAGCACGGTGTGCGCCTTCGCGCGGATCCGCTCCCGCTCGTCGTGGGCGGTGATATGGAGGTCGTCCATGGCGCGGTCGAGCGTCTCGAGCTTGTCAAGCCATTCCAGCATGGCGCCGATCATGCCCGACGGCACCGACAAAGACGCCGCCCCCGGCTGTCCTGCCGGGGGCGGGTTCCGGTACGGGTCAGCGCAGGAACGCGGCGGCCACCCCGGCGTCGACGGGGACGTGCAGGCCGGTGGTGCGCGACAGGTCGCCGCCGGTGAGCGCGAACACGGCCGCGGCCACGTGCTCCGGCAGCACCTCCTTCTTCAGCAGTGTCCGCTGGGCGTAGAACTCGCCGAGCTTCTCCTCCTCGACCCCGTACACGGCCGCCCGGTTGGCGCCCCAGCCGGAGGCGAAGATGCCGGAGCCGCGGACCACGCCGTCGGGGTTGACGCCGTTCACCCGGATGCCGTGGGCGCCCAGTTCGGCGGCGAGGAGCCGTACCTGGTGGGCCTGGTCGGCCTTGGCGGCGCCGTAGGCGACGTTGTTCGGCCCGGCGAAGACGCTGTTCTTGGAGGAGATGTAGACGATGTCGCCGCCCAGGTCCTGGTCGATCAGCACGCGGGCGGTCTCGCGGGAGACGAGGAACGAGCCGCGCGCCATCACGTCGTGCTGGAGGTCCCAGTCGTCGAGCGTGGTCTCCAGCAGCGACCGCGACAGCGACAGCCCGGCGTTGTTGACGACGAGGTCGACGCCGCCGAAGGCGAGCACGGCCTGCCGGATCGCCTCCTGGACCTGCTCTTCGGAGGTCACGTCCACGCCGGCCGCGATCGCCACGTCCCGCCGCAGGTGGGCGGCGGCCCCCAGCTCGGCGGCGACCTTCTCGGCGGCGGCCAGGTCGCGGTCGGCGACCACCACGCAGGCGCCCTCGGCGGCCAGCCGGCGGGCGGTGGCGGCGCCGATGCCGGACCCGCCGCCGGTCACCAGGGCGACCCGTCCGGCCAGCGGTCTGGGCTTCGGCATCCGCCGGAGCTTGGCCTCCTCCAGCTCCCAGTACTCGATGCGGAACTTCTCCGCCTCGTCGATGGGCCGGTAGCTGGACAGCGCCTCCGCGCCGCGCATCACGTTGATCGCGTTGACGTAGAACTCGCCGGCCACCCGGGCGGTCTGCTTGTCCTTGCCGAAGCTGAACATGCCGACGCCGGGCACGAGCACGATGGCCGGGTCGGCGCCGCGCATCGGCGGCGAGTCCGGGGTGGCGTGCCGCCGGTAGTAGGCGGCGTAGTCGTCGCGGTAGCGGGCGTGCAGCTCGCGCAGCCGGGTCACCGCGTCGGCCAGGGGGGCGTCCGGCGGCAGGTCCAGCACGAGCGGGGCGACCTTGGTGCGCAGGAAGTGGTCCGGGCAGGAGGTGCCGAGCGCCGCCAGCCGGGGGTGTTCGGCGCGCGACAGGAAGTCGAGCACCTCGGGGGTGGCGGTGTAGTGGCCGACCTGCCGGGCGTCCGTGCCGGCCAGGCCCCGGACGACGGGGAACAGCTCGGCGGCGCGGCGGCGCCTGGCCTCCTCCGGCAGCGGCTCGTGGACCACCGGCCCGAACGGGTCGGGACGGCCGTACGCGGCGATGTGGGCCTCGGCGGTGCGGATGATGTCGAGCGAGTTGCGCTCGCACTCCTCGCTGGTGGCGCCCCAGGCGGTGATGCCGTGGCCGCCGAGCACGCAGCCGATGGCTCGGGGGTGGTCCTTCTTGATGGCGGCGATGTCCAGGCCGAGCTGGAAACCGGGCCGCCGCCACGGCACCCACACCACGCGGTCGCCGAAGATCCGCTCGGTCAGCTCGGGGCCGTCGGCGGCGGTGGCGATCGCGATGCCGGAGTCGGGGTGCAGGTGGTCCACGTGGGCGGCGTCGACCAGGGCGTGCATGGCGGTGTCGATCGACGGGGCGGCGCCGCCCCTGCCGTGCAGGCAGTAGTCGAACGCGGCGACCATCTCGTCCTCGCGCTCGACGCCCGGGTAGACGTCCACCAGGGCGCGGACCCGGTCCAGCCGGAGCACGGCGAGGCCGGCGGCCTTGAGCGTGCCGAGGTCGCCGCCGGAGCCCTTGACCCACATGAGCTCGACGTCGCCGCCGGTGACCGGGTCGGTCGCGGAGCCCTTGGCGGAGGTGTTGCCGCCGGCGTAGTTGGTGTTGCGGGGGTCGGCGCCGAGCCGGTGGGAGCGGGCCAGGAGTTCGTCGGGCGTGGTCATCAGGCGCCCCACCCGGCCTGGGCGCCGCCCACCCGGTCGGCGGCGATTTTCTCGAAATATCCGGACTTGGCGTACGCGGCCATCGGGTCCGGCGCCAGCCCCGACTCCTCCCGCAGCTCCGCCAGCAACGGCCGCACGTCGGTGTTGTAGGCGTCCATCAGCACGGCGTTCGCGCCGAGCACGTCACCGGCCCGCTGGGCCGCGGCCAGCGCCTCCCGGTCCACGAGCAGCGCCTTGGCGGTGGCCTCCTGCACGTTCATCACCGACCGGATCTGTCCGGCGATCTTCGGCTCGATGTTGTGGCACTGGTCGAGCATGAAGGCGGTCCGCTCGGTGAACCCGCCGCCGCCGATCACCTCGTACATGATCCGGAAGAGCTGGAACGGGTCGGCGGCGCCCACCATGAGGTCGTCGTCGGCGTAGAAGCGGGAGTTGAAGTCGAAGCCGCCGAGCTTCCCCTCGCGCAGCAGGAACGCCACGATGAACTCGATGTTGGTGCCCGGCGCGTGGTGGCCGGTGTCGACCACGACCTGCGCCTTCGGGCCGAGCTTGACGCAGTGCGCGTACGCGGTGCCCCAGTCGGGCAGGTCGGTCATGTAGAAGGCGGGCTCGAACAGCTTGTACTCCAGCAGGAACCGCTGGTCGTCGCCGAGCCGCTGGTAGACGGCGGCCAGCGCCTCGGCCAGCCGGTCCTGCCTGGCCCTGATGTCGTCCTGCCCCGGATAGTTGGTGCCGTCGGAGAACCACAGCTTGAGCGTGTCGGACCCGGTGGCGTCCATGATGTCCACGCATTCGAGCAGGTGCGCCAGCGCCTTGGCCCGCACCTTCGGGTCCGGGTGGGTGACGCTGCCCAGCTTGTAGTCGTCGTCCTGGAACACGTTGGAGTTGATCGCGCCGATGCCCACCCCCAGCCCGGCGGCGTGACCTGCCAGGTCGGCGTAGTCGTCGACCTTGTCCCACGGGATGTGCAGCGCCACCGTCGGCGCCACCCCGGTGAACGCGTGCACCTGGGCGGCGTCGGCGATCTTCTCGTACGGGTCGCGCGGCACCCCCCGCTGGGCGAACACCTTGAAGCGCGTGCCGGAGTTGCCGTACGCCCACGACGGCGTCTCGATCCGCTGGGCGCGGAGCGATTCCTTGATCATTCTCATATCCCCGATTCAATCCAGATGGAAGACTTCTCCGAGCAGGACCCGGCCCTGGTCGGCCCGGCCCGACTCGAAGAACGGCGCCATGTCGGTCTCCCACCGGGTGCTCACCCCGGTGGCCGCCATCGCCCGCTGCGCCGCCTCGAAGTCGTCGGTCTCCAGGTAGCCGACGAGCAGGCCGTCGTCGCTCAGGAAGAGCGAGTAGTTGCGCCATCCGGCCCCGCGCAGCGCGTCGAGCATCTCCGGCCACACGTGCCGGTGCCGCTCGCGGTACTCGTCGAGCCGGTCCGGCCGGACCTTCAGCAGGAAGCACACCCGCTCCACAGATCTCTCCTTCCCGCGCACGCGCGCCCCGGGCCGGTCCCGGGACGCGCGCGCACTGTGTGTCGATGCGTGAGGGTCAGAAGTCGAAGTCGTCGATGTTGGACGCCTCGAAGGTGAACGGCGGGCCGAGGATGACCTCGCCCTTCGCGCCGATGGTCCGCTCGCCGAGCTTGCCCGCCTTGAACGTCTCGCCCTCGGCGCCGGTGATCTGCCCGGACACCAGCGCGGCGGCCGCGTAGGAGGCCAGGTAGCCGAGGTCCTTCGGGTTCCACAGGGCGAACTTCTCGACGGTGCCGTCCTTGACGAACTGGCGCATCTGGTTCGGCGTGCCGAGGCCGGTGAGCACGACCTCGCCCTTGTACTTGGAGCCGGAGATGTAGCGGGCCGCCGCCGCGACGCCGACGGTGGTGGGCGAGATGATGCCCTTCAGGTCGGGGTAGGCCTGCAGCAGGCCCTGCGTCTCGGTGAACGACTTCTGGTCGTCGTCGTCCCCGTAGGCGACCTTGACCAGCTCCATGTCCTTGTACTCGGCCTTGGTCAGCTCGTCCTTCATGAACTCGATCCAGGTGTTCTGGTTCGTGGCGTTGGCCGTGGCCGACAGGATCGCGATCTCGCCCTTGTGGCCGATCATCTCGGCGAGCAGCTGGACCTGGCTGCGGCCGACCTCCTCGGAGCCGGCCTGGTTGATGAACAGGTCACGGCACTCGGGCGCGGCGTCCGAGTCGTACGAGACGATCTTGATGCCCTTGTCCCTCGCCTGCTGGAGCGGGCCGCACACGGCGTTGGGGTCGTTGGCCGAGATGAGGATGGCGTCGTGGCCCTGCTGCGTGAGGGTGTTGATGTAGGAGATCTGCGAGGACGCGGACGCGTCGGACGGGCCGACCTCCTTGGCCTCGCCCTGGAACTCCCCGGCGGCCTCGGCCCCCGCCTCGGCGACGATCGTCATGTAGGGGTTGTTGATCTGCTTGGGCAGGAAGGCCAGCTTCAGGCCCTGCTTGATCGGCGCGTCCGGGTCGGCGGCGGCCGCCGCGGACGAGGCGGGCGGCTGCGCGGGCGCGGACGTGACGCTCGACTTGGTGGTGCCGCCGCAGGCCGCGACGCCGAGGGCGAGCACTGCCGTGAGTGCGGCGAGGCGCATCGGTCTCATGGGGTTCCTTTCAGTGCCGACGTGCCGGATCTGACCGGTCTGAGCAGGGAGATGAGACGGGGGGTGAGCACCGAGACGATGAGCAGGAGACCGGTGACGATCGACTGGATCTCGGTCGAGACGTCGTTGAGCATGAGCAGGTTGCGCAGCAGCCCGATGAGCAGCACGCCGGCGATGACGCCGCCGAGCGTGCCCTTGCCGCCGTCGAAGTCGACGCCGCCCAGCAGCACGGCCGCGATCACCGCCAGCTCGATGCCGAGCCCGTTGTCGGCGCGCGCGGACCCGTACCGCAGGGTGAAGACGACCCCGGCGAAGGCGGCGACCGTGCCGGAGAACACGAACAGCAGCAGCTTGATCCGCTTGACCCGGATGCCGCTGAAGAACGCGGCCTGCTCCTGCGCGCCGATCGCGAACAGCGCCCGGCCGAAGCCGGTGGCGTGCAGCACCACCGCGACGACCACGGCCAGCAGGACGAACAGCGCGACCGGGTACGGGACGAACGTGCCGGGCACGTCGTCCACGGCCAGCGCCGTGTACTGGGGCGGGAACTGGGCCACCGCCTTGTCTCCGAGCACCACGTACGCCAGCCCCCGGTAGAGGGCGAGGGTGCCGATCGTGACGGCCAGCGACGGCAGCCCGAGCCGGGTGACGAGCAGCCCGTTGACCAGCCCGCAGAGCGCGCCGGTGAGCACCACGAGCGGGATGATGGTCTCGATCGCCATGCCGCCGTCCCACAGCGCGCCGACCAGCGCGCTCGACAGGCCCAGCACGGACGCGACCGACAGGTCGACCTCGGCGGCCACCACGAGCATGGTCATGGCGAGCGCGATGAGCGCGATCTCGCCGAGGTCGCCGAGCGCGAACGACAGGTTGCCCGCGGTGGCGAACGAGGGCGAGCCGAGGGCGCCGCCCGCGAACACCGCGACCAGCAGCAGCCCGATGATCACGTCCCAGCGGAGCACTCTAGCCATGGCGGCTCCTCCTTCTGAGCAGCCGGGCGACCCGCAGGGCCAGCACCCGGTCGACGCTGATGGCGATCAGGAGCAGCGCGCCGGTGATGGCCTGCTGCCAGAACGGGTTGACCCGGAGCACGACCAGGGCGCCGCCGATCACGGTGAGCAGCAGCGCGCCGAGCGCCGCCCCGTACACGCTCCCCACGCCGCCGGTGATGGCCACGCCGCCGACCACGACCGCGCTGATCACCAGCAGTTCCCAGCCGTTGGCGGAGTCGGCGACGACGGTGCCGAAGCGGGCCAGCCAGAGCACTCCGGCGAGCCCGGCCAGGCAGCCGCTGACCAGGTAGGCGGCCAGGACGCGGCGGCGGACCGGGACGCCGGCCAGCCGGGCGGCCTCCGGGCTGGACCCGATCGCGTAGAACTCCCGCCCGCTCGGGTAGGCCCGCAGGTAGTAGCCGATCGCGAACATGATCACCACGGTGATGAGCGGCAGGTACGGCACGCCGAGCACGGCCCCGTTGCCCAGCGACAGCAGCGCGGGCGGCAGGTTGACCGCGTTGATCTGGCGACCGGCCGCGACGTAGTGGCACACGCCCTGGAAGACGTAGAGCGTGCCGAGCGTCACGACCAGGGCGGGCACCCGGCAGAAGCTGACCAGCAGCCCGTTGAGGAGGCCGCAGGCGGCGCCGATGGCGATGCCGAGCACGACGCCCGGCACGACCCCCCAGCCGCTCGCGAGCGCGTCGCCGACCACGAACGCGACCAGCCCGACCACGGAGCCGACGGACAGGTCGAGGTTGCGGGTGATGACCACCATCGACTGGCCGACGGCCAGCAGCGCCAGGATCGCGGTGTTGAGCAGGATGTCCTCGACGCCCTGCCCGGACAGGAAGTTCGGGTTGACGGCGGCGGTGCCGCCGACGAGCGCGGCCAGCGCGAGGACCAGGCTCAGCTCGCGGGCCCTGAACACCAGGTCGACCAGGTTGCGGGCGCTGCGGTCGCGGGCCGCGGGTTCGGGCCGGGTGGTGGCGGCGGTCACGCGGCTCTCCCGGTGGCGGCGGACATGACGCTCTCCTCGGTGGCCTCGGCGCGCGGGATCTCGGCGGTGATCCGGCCCTCGTGCATGACCAGCACCCGGTCGGCCATGCCGAGCACCTCCGGCAGGTCGGAGGAGATCATCAGCACCGCGATGCCCTGCCCGGCCAGCTCCGACAGCAGCCGGTGCACCTCGGCCTTGGTGCCGACGTCGATGCCGCGGGTGGGCTCGTCGACGATGAGCACCGATGGGCCGGTGGCCAGCCACTTGGCGAGCACGACCTTCTGCTGGTTGCCGCCGGACAGCACGCCGACGTTGTCGCCGAGACCGGCGAACTTCAGCCGGAGCCGGACCGCCCAGTCCCTGGCCCGGTCGCGTTCGGCGGCGCGGGAGATGGTGAGGCCGCGGCGCAGCGAGCGCAGCCCGGTCAGGCCGATGTTGCGCTCGATGGACAGCTCCATGACCAGGCCCTGCTGCCGCCGGTCCTCCGGCACCAGGGCGAGCCCGGCGGCCATGGCGGCGGTCGGGCTGGCGGCGGGCAGCGGCCGGCCGTCCACGTGCACGGCTCCGGCATCCCACCGGTCGATGCCGAAGACCGCCCTGGCCACCTCGCTGCGGCCGGCCCCGACCAGGCCGGCGAGCGCGACGATCTCGCCGCGCCGCACCTCGAACGAGACGTCGGTGAAGACGCCCTCCCTGGTCAGCCGCTCGACCCGGAGCGCCACCTCGCCCGCCTCGGTGTCCCGCTTGGGGTAGAGGGCGCCGAGCTCGCGGCCGACCATCCGGCGGATCAGGTCGTCGTGGGTGAGCCCGCCGACGGGCTCGCTGGCGATCCAGGCGCCGTCGCGCAGGGTCGTGACCCGCTGGCAGAGGGAGAAGATCTCGTCCAGCCGGTGCGAGATGAACAGGACGGCGCACCCCTGCCCGCGCAGCGCCTCCACGACCGAGAACAGCCGGGCGACCTCGTTGCCCGACAGCGCGGCCGTCGGCTCGTCCATGATCAGGACCCGGGCGTTCCTGGAGATGGCCTTGGCGATCTCGACGAGCTGCTGGTCGGCGATGGACAGGCCGCGGGCCGGCTGTTCGGGGTCGACGGTGACGCCGAGCCGGGCGAACAGCTCAGCGGACCGGGCCCGCATGGCGCGGCGGTCGATGCGGCGCAGCGAGGTGCGGGGCTGGCGGCCCATGAAGATGTTCTCGGCCACGGACAGGTCGGGGAAGAGCGTCGGCTCCTGGTAGATGACGGCCACGCCGGCCCGCTGGGCGTCGGCCGGGTTGTGGAAGACGACGGGCTCGCCGTTCAGCAGCACCTGGCCGCTGTCCGGGCGGTGGACCCCGGCGAGCGTCTTGACGAGGGTGGACTTGCCGGCGCCGTTCTCCCCCGCGAGCGCGTGCGCCTCCCCTGCGAACAGTTCCAGCGACACCTCGCGCAGGGCCCGCACGGCGCCGAACGACTTGCTGACGTTGGCGAGCGCGAGGGCGGGGGGACCACTCATGCGTCCTCCGGACGACAAACGTTTTAACTGGATGTTTCCGGAATCTAGGTGCTGCACCCGTGGCCGTCAATGCCTGCGGCCGATGTCTGGCGCAGATGGAGTTGCTACGTTTTAATCAAGGTCGTGCGATTCACAGCTGTTGATCTGGGCGCCTCCAGCGGGCGGGTGATGAGCGCCGGCGTGTCCGGCGGACGGATCGAGCTGGAGGAGGTGCACCGGTTCCCCAACCGGCCCGTACGGGTGGGGGGAACCCTGCACTGGGACATCCTCTCCCTCTACCAGGGGGTGCTCGACGGGCTGCGCAAGGCCGGCCCGGCCGAGTCCGTCGGGGTCGACTCGTGGGCGGTGGACTACGGGCTGCTCGACGGCGACGGCAGGCTGATCGGCAACCCGGTGCACTACCGCGACGCGCGCACCGCCCGCTTCACCGAGCGGGTGGACCCGTACGAGGTGACGGGGATGCAGTTCCTGCCCTTCAACACCGTCAACCAGCTGCTCTGCGAGCCGCTCGACCGGGCCGAGACCATGCTGCTGATCCCGGACCTGCTCGGCTACTGGCTGACCGGGACCATCGGGGCCGAGCGGACCAACGCCTCCACCACCGCCCTGTACGACGTGAGCGGGCGGGAGTGGGCCTGGGAGCTGATCGACAAGCTGGGGCTGCCCCGGCGGATTTTCCCGGACTTTCTGGAAAGCGCTTCCCCGTTGCGGGAGGACGTGGCGGAAGAGGTCGGCTACCGCACGGACGTGGTCAAGGTCGCCTCCCACGACACCGCCTCGGCCGTGGTGGCCGTGCCCGCCGGGACCGACCGCTTCGCCTACGTCTCCTGCGGCACCTGGTCGCTGGTCGGCGTCGAGCTGCCCGCGCCCGTGCTCACCGAGGAGAGCCGCCTGGCCAACTTCACCAACGAGGCCGGGATCGACGGCACCACCCGCTATCTGCGCAACGTCATGGGCCTGTGGATCCTCCAGGAGTGCCTGCGCGCCTGGGGCGGCCCGCCCCTGGAGCCGCTGCTGGCCGAGGCGGAGACCGCGCGCACGGACACGGTCGTCGACCCGGACGATCCGTCGTTCCTGCCGCCGGGCGACATGCCGGCCAGGATCGCCGCCTACTGCGCCCGCACGGGGCAGCCGGCGCCGGAGGGGCGCGCGCAGGTCGTACGATGCATCCTGCAGAGCCTCGCCCTCGCCTACCAGCGGGCGATCGCCGACGCCGTCCGCCTCAGCGGCCGGCCGGTCGAGGTCGTCCACCTGGTGGGCGGCGGGTCGCTGAACACGCTGCTGTGCCGGCTCACCGCCGACGCGACCGGGCTGCCGGTCGTGGCCGGTCCCGTCGAGGCGGCCGCGCTCGGCAACGCGCTGGTGCAGGCTCGCGCGCGCGGCCTGGTCGGCGGCCTGGCCGAGATGCGGGAGCTGGTCCGGCGCAGCGCGGGCGTGCGCACCTACGAACCACGGGAACGCGGATGAGTATCGACGGTTGGGACGAGGCGCCGGCCGGGGCAACCCGGCCGAGCCCGTCCATCAAGGATGTCGCGGCCCTGGCGGGGGTGTCGCCCGGCACCGTCTCCAACGTGCTCAACCGGCCCGAGAAGGTCGCCGGGGCCACCCGCGACCGGGTGGAGAGCGCGATCAGGGAGCTGGGCTTCGTCCGGCACGGCTCGGCGTCCACGCTGCGCGCCGGCCACAGCCGCACCATCGGCCTGTCCGTGATCGACATCGGCAACCCGTTCTTCACCGACGTGGCCGCCGGGGTCGAGGACCTGGCCAGCGAGCGCGGCTACGCCGTCATCCTGGGCAACTCCTCGGGCAGCCGGGTCAAGGAGGAGCGCAACCTGCTCGTCTTCGCCGAGCAGCGGGTGCGCGGGGTGCTCATCACCCCTTCCGACCAGGACCCGATCCGGCTCGACCGGCTGCGCGAGCGCGGCATCAGCGTGGTGCTCGTCGACCACCCGGCCGAGCGGCCCGACCAGTGCGCGGTCGCGGTCAACGACGTGACGGGCGGGGCGATGGCCGTCGAGCACCTGCTGGCGGGCGGCGCCGACCGGGTCGCCTACGTCACCGGGCCGGCCGCCATGCGCCAGTGCCAGGACCGGCGGCGCGGCGCCGAGCGAGCGCTGGCCGCCGCCGGGCGCGACCCGCGCGACCTGCGCGAGGTGGCCATGCCGGCGATGACCGCCGCCGCCGGGCAGCAGGCCGCCGAGAAGCTGCTGGCCCAGGACGTGCTGCCGGACGCGCTGTTCTGCGCCAACGACCTGCTGGCGCTGGGCGTGCTGCGCGGGCTGCTGCAGGCGGGGGTGCGGGTGCCGGAGGAGGTGTCGCTCATCGGGTACGACGACATCGACTTCGCCTCGGCCTCGACCGTGTCGCTCAGCTCGATCAGGCAGCCGACCTACCAGCTCGGGCGGGCGGCCACCGAGCTGCTGCTCGACGAGTGCGACAACCCCGACACGCACGCCCACCAGCAGATCATGTTCCAGCCCGACCTCGTCGTGCGGGAATCCACGCGGTAGCTTGGGGGGCCAACCGAACAACGGGGAATGTCATGACCAACGGTGTTCGTCACGTGCTCGGGTTCGTCGCCGGCCTGTTCCTCCCGTCGTTGATTCTGGTCGGCCTGCTGTACGGCACGGGCGAGATCACCCTCTCCGCCCAGCGGTTCTTCGCCGTCTCCTGGGCGGCGATCGGGGTGCTGGTGGTCACCGCGATCGGGCTGGCGTTCCTGGTGGGGTCGCGGCTGTCCCCCGTCGCGTCGCTGCTGGGCGGGCTGCAGTACACGGTGCTGGGCCTGCTGCCGATCCTGGAGCTGGGCGGCACGCGCCTGCTGCCGACGAACTGGCTGCCCCTGCCCCTGGCCAGGGGCTACATGAACGCCGGCTACCTGGGGTTCCTGCTGCTCCTCGGCGTGCTGCTGCTGGCGGCGTCGGCGTTCCCGTCGCGGTGGCGCGGGCGGCCCAGGACGGACGGCCAGCCCGCGCCCTACTACGCCCCCGGTCCGCATGCCTACTCCGGTCCCGCCGGTCCTTCCGGCCCGCCGCCCGCCGCCGAGCGCGACCCGTACGCCGGTGAGCCGTGGCGCGGGGACGACGCCACCCGCCCGATGCGCCGCGACTGACCGGCCGGGGGCACGGGGCTGGCAGAATGCCTGGCATGCGTGACACCACCATCGCCGCCTTCCTGTCCGAGCTCGCCGGCAAGGTGCCCGCGCCGGGCGGGGGCGCCACCGCGGCCCTGCACGCGGCGCAGGCCGCGGCGCTGCTGGGCATGGTGGCCCGCTACTCCACCGGCGAGAAGTACGCCGAGCACGCGGCGGTCGTCTACGCCGTGATCGGCGAGACCGACGAGCTGCGGGCGCGGGCGCTGGACCTGGCGGAGGCCGACGCGGCGGCGTTCACCGCGGTGACCGACGCCTACCGGCTGCCCAAGGGCGAGGAGCGCAGCCTCTCCATCGCCCGCGCGCTGGCCGGCGCGGCCGAGCCGCCCGCGCGGGTGGCCGAGACGGCGTACCGGCTGGTGGAGCTCTGCGAGGCGCTGCTGCCGATCGGCAACCGCAACCTGCTCACCGACGTCGCGGCGGCGGCCGAGGCGGCGCGTGCCGCGCTGACCACGGCCCGGGTGAACGTCGAGGTCAACCTGGGCGGCATCACCGACGAGGGCACCCGCGGCGCGCTGCTGTCGCGCCTGGCCGAGGTCGACTCCGCCGCCGCCCGCGCCGAGCGGGTGACGGCCGAGGTACGCACCGGTCTGAAGACGTGAGCGACCCCTTCGCGCCGTAGGACTGGCGCAGGGAAACGGACGGGAGTTGAGGACACTGGCGGGCGAGAGGGCGGGCGCGTGAGGAAGCTGACCGGCAAGGAGCTGGCGCAGGCGATCAGGGCGCAGACGGCCGCCGAGGTGGCGGCCGGGCCGCAGCCGCGGCTGGCCGTGGTGGTGGCGACCGACGACGAGGCGAGCCTGTGGTACGTGCGCTCGATCGCCAAGGCGGCGGCCGGGGTGGGCATCGCGGCCGACATCGTGGACCTCGGCCCCGCCGCGAGCCCCGGGCAGATCCGCGAGAGCCTCGTCAGGCTCAGCGGGGACGGCGGCGTGCACGGCCTGATGCTGCAGACGCCGCTGCCGCCGGGCGCCTCGGCGCAGGAGCTGGCCGGGGCCATCGACCCGCGCAAGGACGTCGACGGCGCCAACCCGCTCTCGCTGGGCAGGCTGGCCGCCGGGCTGCCCGCGTTCGCGCCCGCCACGGCGGCGGCGGTGATGGCGCTGCTCGACCATTACGGCGTCGAGCTGAAGGGCAGGCGCGCGGTGGTGGTGGGCCGCTCCACGGTGGTCGGCAAGCCGCTGGCCCACCTGCTGCTCGACCGGCACGCCACGGTGACGGTGTGCCATTCGCGCACCCGCGACCTGGCCTCCGTCACCGCCACCGCCGACGTGCTGGTCGCGGCCGTGGGCCGGGCGGGGCTGATCGGCGCCGATCACGTGGCCCCTGGCGCGGTCGTCATCGACGTCGGCACCAACCCCACCGACGACGGCGGCCTGGCCGGCGACGTCGACTTCGAGCCGGTGTCGGCCAGGGCCGGGGCCCTCACCCCGGTGCCGGGCGGCGTGGGGCCGGTGACCACGGCGCTGCTGCTGCGCCACACCGCGAGGGCGGCGAACCTTCCGTGAGCCGTCATTCCGGCGGCTTCGGGCTCGGCCGGGCCGGGGACGTGGACGAACTGATGCTCGGCTCGATGGCGGAGGCCCGCGATGCGTGACGTCCTGGTGGTGCAGAACAGCCGGAGCGGCGGCCCGGGCCGGTGGGGCGGCTGGCTGGAGGAGGCGGGGCTGCGGCTGGACGTGGTGCACGCCTACGACGGCGAGCCGGTGCCCGACCGGCTGCGGCACGACGCCATGATCATGCTGGGCGGCGGCTACCTGCCGGGCGACGACGACCGGGCGCCGTGGCTGGCGCCGACCCGCAAGCTGGTGGCCGAGGCGCTGGCGGCGGAGGTGCCGCTGTTCGGCATCTGCCTGGGCGGGCAGATGATCGCCGAGGTGGCGGGCGGCGAGGTGACCGCCGACGCGGGCGCCCCCGAGAACGGCAGCCTGCCGGTCACCATCCGGCCGGAGGCCGCCGATGACCCGCTCTTCCACGACCTGCCCGGCGTGGTGCCGGCCATCGAGCACCACGTCGACGCCATCACCGCGCTGCCGCCCGGCGCGGTGTGGCTGGCGGAGACCGCGCGCTGCCCGTACCAGGCGTTCCGGGTGGGCGGCCGGGCGTGGGGGGTGCAGTTCCACCCGGAGGTGCCGCCGGCCCGGATCAGGGAGTGGCGGGCCGACGGGTTCGACCCGGACGAGGTGTACGCGCGGGCGGTGGCGGACGAGCCGGTCTCCGCGCCGATCTGGCGGGAGGTGGCCCGCCGCTTCGCCGGGCTCGTCTGAACGGCGGTCAGCTCGTGTACGCGTCGTAGCCGAGCTTCACCGCGACCGCCAGGCCGCAGGCGGCGGCGAGGTAGCGGAGGCTCTGGCCGGGAAGACGCCGGGCGATCTTGGGGCCGAACCAGCCGCCGAGCAGGAACCCCAGGGCCAGCGGGACCGCCGCGCCCCAGTCGACCGGCCCGAACACCGCGAAGCCGGTGGCGGCGACCGCGTTGGCCATCCCGGACAGCACGTTCTTCAGCGCGTTCAGCTTGGCCGGGCTGCCCTCCAGCATCGACGACAGGACCGCCAGCATGAGGATGCCGCCCGCCGCCCCGAAGTAGCCGACGTAGATCGCGACGGCGAACAGCGCGCAGCGCATGAGCGGCCCGTGCTCGCTGTTGAGCTCTCCCCGGGGCGGGCGGATCAGCAGCAGCGAGGCCAGGCCGATCAGCCAGGGGGCGATCTGCTCGAAGGTCTCGGACGGGGTGACCAGCAGCAGGAAGGCGCCCGTCGCGCCGCCGAGCATGGTCAGCCAGCCCAGCCTGAGCACCCGCGGCCCCTGCCCGGCCAGCTCGGGCCGTGAGCCGAAGGCCGCGCCGAGGCCGGTGAACAGCAGCGCGACCGTGTTGGTGACGTTGGCGGTGAGCGGCGGCAGCCCGAACGCGAGCAGCGCCGGATAGGACACGATCGAGGCGAGGCTCACCACGGTGCTGACCACGCCGGCGAACGCGCCGACGGCGAGCAGGCCGAGCACCTCTCCCACGATCACCCGGACATGCTAGGCGGCGTCCGTCCGCTCGCGGTGGCCGGGGTTGTCAGGATCGCCTCACCTGCCGCGCGCCGTACGGGCTCGCGGTGGCCGGGGCCGTCAGGGTCGCCTCACCTGCGGCGCGCCGTACGGGTGAGTCCGGCCGCCAGGATGGCGGCGGCCAGTCCGGCGGCGGCGGCCCAGCGGCGCTGGCGGGTGACGCGCCGCTCCACCTCGGAGTACGGGGTGGTGGAGAACGACACCAGCTCGTAGCGGGACGCGTACCGGCCGGGCAGCGCCCGCTCCAGCGCGTGCTCCAGCCGCTTGCCGGCCAGGAACAGGCGGGACCCGACCTTGTCGCGCATCTCCACGAAGTTGTCCAGCGCCAGCCGGGCGATCACGTCGGTGTCGGCCTTGCGCCGCTCGAACAGCTCCAGCGCCGCGGCGAAGTCGTCGCTCGTCTCGTCGAGGCACCGGTCGAGCTCGACGCAGTCCTCGAAGCCGCAGTTGGCGCCCTGGCCGTAGAAGGGGACGATGGCGTGCGCGGCGTCGCCGATCAGCCCCGCCGTCACCTCGCCGGTGGTCACGTGCCAGGGGCTGCAGCGCATGGTGACGAGGTGGCCGACGGGATTGGCCTGGTAGTGCTCGACCAGGCCGGGCATCAGCTCGAACGCGTCCGGATACTCACCGGCGAAGCGCGCCCTGATCCGTTGCGGGGTGTCGAGGGCGGCCAGGTCGTCGTGCGGCCAGAACAGGGTGCAGGTGAACGACCGGTCGGGGTTCGGCAGGGCGATCATCATGGCGCGGCCGCGCGGCCAGATGTGCAGCGCCCCCGGCTCCATGGCGTACGCGCCGTCCCTGGGCGGGATGGTCAGCTCCTTGTAGCCGTAGTCGAGGTACTCCTGCCTGAAGTCGACGCCCGGCAGGGCCTGCAACCTGGCCCGGACCGCGCTGTGGGCGCCGTCGGCGCCGATCACCACCCGCGCGCGGGCGGTGGCGCCCGAGCCGAACTCCAGCCTGCCGGTCCGCTCGTCCAGCCCGGTCAGCCGGTGCTCGAACAGCACTTTGACCCCCGGCATGGCGGTGGCCGCGTCCAGCAGGATCCTGTTGAGCTCGGCGCGGCCGATGGAGTTGATCGCGTGCCCGCGGTCGGCGCTGTAGGGCTGGAAGGTGAGCTCGCCGTCGAGGGCGTGCATCATCCGGCCCGGCATCGGGATCGCGGCTCCGAGCACCTCCCGGTCCAGGCCCAGCCGGCGCAGCGCGTCGACGCCCCGCTCGGAGATCGCCAGGTTGATGGACCTGCCGCCGCCGGCCCCGGCCCTTCTCGGATCCGGGCGTCGCTCGTACAGGGTGACCTCGTGTCCGCGGCGGGCGAGGAAGCAGGCGAGCAGGCACCCGACGAGCCCCGCGCCGACGATCGTGACCTCCATCACTCTTTCGTACGGGCGAGGCAGCGTGATGTCCAGAGCTAGTGGAGCGCTTCGGCGATGGCGTGGGCGGTGGCTTCCCAGATGGGGGTGCGGGGGTCGATGACGGCGAAGTGGTCACCCACCATTTCCAGATAGGTCACCTCGTCTCCGGCGTTCGTTGCGGCGCGCGCGTACCGTCGGCCGAAGTCCACCAGGTCCAGGTCGTCGCCGGAGCCCTGCACGATCAGCTGCCGCACCTTGATCGGCACCCGTACCAGCGGCGACGCCCCGCCGTAGACGCGTTCGGCGGTGGAGCGTTCCCGCTCGGGGAGGTCGTCCCAGGTGGTGACGCCGAGCGCGGCGGCCACCGCGCCCGTGCCGACCCAGCGCCGGTCGCCCTCGACCAGGTCGAGCACCCCGGCCAGGGACACGGCCAGCGCCACCCCGGCGCCGTCGGCGGCGGCCCGCAGCGCGAGCTGGCCCCCGGCCGAGTGTCCCGCGACCGCCAGGCGTCCCAGGTCGAGCGGCGCGTCCAGGCGGGTGAGCGCCTCCATCCCGGCGGCCACGTCGGCGGTGGTGGCGTCCCAGCCGTGCAGGTCGGGGCGGCGGTACTCGAGGTTCCAGACGGCGAGCCCGCGGGCGGTCAGATCGGCGCAGAGCGCCTCCATGAGGTCGGCCGCCCAGACGGACCGCCAGTATCCGCCGTGCACCAGCACCACCACCGGCGACGGCCCCCCGGCCGCCTCCCCGGCACGAACCCCCGGCGCCGCGGCACGCCTGCGGGGCAGCAGGGGGACCCCATGCTCCCCCGAAGCGGCATCACCTTCCGCGACCGGGATCGCGGACCCCACGTCGCCGGCCGGCGAGGGATCCCCCGAAGGGACATCACCCTCCGGAACCGCGCGCGTGGACCCCGCACCCACCCCCGAAAGGGCGCCGTGCTCCGCAGCCGCGCTCGCGGGCCCGTCCTTGGGTGCGGCCCCCGAAGGGGCGCCGCCCTCCGGAACCGCACGCGCGGGCCCCGCGTCGCGCGCTGACGGGAGGTAGAGGTGGCCCCACTGGTCTCGATGCGGGCCGTACGGGATGCGGACGTGGGGGTGTCTGATGCGGTGGACCGCGTGGCGGACGGCCCACCGGAGGCCGGCGAGGCCGCGGCCGTGGAGGTGGGTGGCGTCCTCGGCCACCTCGACGCCGTCCGCCCGCCAGATGTCCAGCCAGGTGACGGGTCCGAGCGGCTCGGCCATCAGGGTCCGGAGCTCGCCGGGTCCCGGCAGGATGACGACCGCGTGGCCGGCCGAGTTGTGCCGCTCCCCCTGCCCGCCGCCCGAGCCCGGATGGCGGCGGCGGGTGCGGGCCCGGACGTCATCGGGGTCGCGGACGCGGGTGATGACCCCGCGCACGCCCAGGGAAACGAACTCGCGTTCGGCGATCTCGCCCAGGAGGGCCTCGTCCGCGGCCAGTCCAGGGCCGATCAGCACCAGGACATCGCTCATGACTTCCGACACTACAGAAGTTTCACCATCTGGGCCTTTGCTTAATCTTGTATCGGTATAGAAGTGGCCCGGCGTAGGTTGACCGGGTGCGTGTCGATCTTCTTCATCCCTGGCCGGAGAGCGTCGCCGAGGCGGAGGCCGTCCAGGAGCTGCTCCGCCCGCGCGTCGAGCTGACCGGCCCGGACCGGTTCGCCACGGTCGCGGGCCTGGACGTGCACTACCACGGCGACGACGACCTGTCCGCCGCCGTGGTGGTGCTGGACGCGGCCACGCTGTCCGTGGTGGAGCAGGTGGTGGTGAACGGCAAGGCGGCCTTCCCTTACGTGCCGGGCCTGTTCGCCTTCCGCGAGCTGCCCGCGCTGGTGGAGGCGTTGGAGCGGCTCACCGTCACGCCGGACCTGCTGGTGTGCGACGGGTACGGGCTGGCGCATCCGCGCGGCTTCGGCCTGGCCTGCCACGTGGGCGTGCTGACGGGCCTGCCGGCGCTGGGCGTCGGCAAGACCCCCTTCGTGGGCGCGCACGAGCCGCCGCCCCCGGAGCGCGGCGCGTGGTCGCCCATCGAGCTGGACGGCGTCGTGGTCGGACGTGCCCTGCGCACCCGTGACGGCGTCAAGCCGGTGTACGTGTCGCAGGGGCACCGCATCTCGCTGGAGACGGCGACCGGCCAGGTGCTGGCCCTGACGCCGCGCTACCGGCTGCCCGAGCCGATCCGCAGGGCCGACCACCTGGCCAGGCATCGGGACCCGGCCGCTAGGGCCGCCACGACCAGGTCACGAGCCACACGCTGACCCCGAACAGCGCCGCCCCGAGCGGGACGTGGACCAGCACCTGGCCGGAACCGCCCAGCATCGTCTGCACGAACCCCAGCAGCAGCGCCACCAGGCTGACCAGAGCCGGCCAGCCCGCGCCGCGCCCCGGCCGCCACAACAGGACAGCCGTGACCAGCAGGACCAGGCCGAGCACGTGGACGGCCCCCGAGCCCGCCCCGTGCATGCCCGGCCCCGCGCCGCCGAGCATCTGGCCGGCCGTGACGGCCTGGAAGAGCACCGCCGCCGCGTTGAGCAGCGCCGCCGCCCGGAACGCCGTCAGATATCCGCTGCGCTGCACGACCTGGGTGACCACTGGTTTCTCCTTCGACCTCGTACGAGATCACCAGGATCGCGGCCCCCGCCCTCGCGGGCATCCGCCGCCGGTCGTCATCGCGTGTACACCAGGAGTCGTACCCGGGGCCCGTCAGGCGGGCGGGTGGGCGCCGGAGTGTTCCAAGGGCGGCAGCACCGCCTGGGCGTCGGCGCCGCCGGACCAGAGGCCGATCATGAACGCGGCCGTCGCCTCCAGCAGCTCGGCCCGGCCGAGCCCGCCGCCGTCGACCGGTGCGCACCCCAGGTCCTCGGCCAGCCCGCGGGCGAGCGCGAGCGCGTCCGGGTCGTCGCCGCAGAGCGGCACGGCGAGCGGGCGCCCGCCGAAGACGGGCGGCGTCATCCGCCACACGTCCACGTGACACAGGTTGAAGGCCTTGACCACGTGCCCGCCGCTCAGCCGGGCGATCTCGCGGGCGACGGGCCGGAAACCGTGCGGTCCCACGTCGTTGGTGACGTCGATCACCGGCTTCCCCCGCGCCGCGTCCCCGGCCTCGGCGAGCACCGCGGGCACCGCCTCGGCCAGGACCGCCACCACGGCGACGTCCCCGAACCCGGCCGCCTCCCGGAACGTCCCCGCCCGGGCGCCCGTCGTCGCGGCCAGGACCGCCGCCCTGGCCGGGTCGCGCCCGCTCACCATGATCTCGTGCCCGGCCCTCGTCCACTGGGCGCCGAGGGCGCCGGCCATGTTCCCCGCTCCCAGGATCCCGATCCGCATGTCACTCCTCCACGTGCTGGTACATGTAGGAGAGACCCTAGAAAGCCCGATACGCACCATCCGGTGCCTTACGGAGGCCGCGTTGTTCCTCGCCGACTGCCAGGCCAGGCTCGCGTTCGACCTGCTGGCCAACACCTGGAACGCGGTCGTCCTGTGGTCGCTGCGCCACGGCCCCCGCCGCCCGGCCGACCTGCGCGTCCAGATCGGCGGCATCAGCCAGAAGATGCTCACCGAGACGCTGCGCCGCCTGGAGTTCAACGGCCTGGTCCACCGCCGGGCCTACGCCGAGGCGCCGCCCCGCGTCGAGTACGAGCTGACGGACCTGGGCCAAAGCCTCGTGGAGCCGATCGGCGCGCTCGGCGCGTGGGCGTTCGAGCACGCCGAGGAGGTGATGGCGGCGCAGGACAGGGCGGGCGCATGACGTGGTCAGCCTTTCAGCCCGGTGTGCGCCAGCCCTTCGATGAACTGGCGCTGCGCCAGCACGAACACCACCAGGACGGGCAGCGCCGTCATGCTGGCCGCGGCGAGCTGCACGTTCCACATGGGCCCGCCGTAGGCGTCGACGAACTGGGTGAGCGCCTGCGGGAGCGTGAAGTTGGCGGGCGTGGACAGGTAGACGATGGGTTCGAGGTAGAGGTTCCACGAGTGCAGGAAGGTGAAGATGGCGACGGCGCCGAGCGCGGGCCGGGCCAGCGGCAGCGCGACCCTGGCGAAGGTGCCGAACCGGCCGAGCCCGTCGACGCGGGCCGCCTCCTCCAGCTCGCCCGGCAGCGCGATGAAGAACTGCCGCATGATGAACGTGGCCAGCACGCTCGGCGCGCCCAGGATGGGCACCAGGATCAGCGGCCAGTGCGTGTCGGTCAGACCGGCGGTGTGGAACATCTGGAACAACGGGACGATCGTCACCTCGCTCGGGATGAGCAGCCCGACGAGCACGACCACGAACAGCGCGTTCTGCCCGGGGAAGCGGATGCGGGCGAAGGCGTAGCCGGCCATGGCGGCGACCGCCATCGTGCCCACGGTGACGACGGCCGCGATGTAGAGGCTGTTCCAGTACTGCTGGGCGAACGGCTGCAGCTCGAACACCCGCCCGTACGAGGAGAAGTCCCACCGGCCGGGCAGAAGCGACGGCGGGAAGGAGAAGATGTCGCTGATCGGCTTGACCGACGAGGTGACCATCCACCAGGTCGGGAAAACGAACGGCACGCACAGCGCGCACAGCGCCCCGTACAACGCGAGCTTGACCCTACGACTCATGGAAGACCCACTTCCGGCGCATCCGCCACTGCACCAGCGTCAGCACGGCGACGATCAGGAACAGCAGGACCGACAGCGTCGCCCCGTACCCGAAGTGCCGGAACTGGAAGGCCTGCTGGTAGAGGTAGTAGACGAGGACCGTGGTCGACATGCCGGGCCCGCCCTGGGTGAGCACCGCGATCTGGGCGAACACCTGCAGCGACCCGACCACGGTGATGATCGAGGTGAGCAGGATGGTCGGGCTGATCAGCGGCACCGTGACGCGGCGGAAGCGGGTCCACGCGCCGGCTCCGTCGAGGTGCGCGGCCTCATAGAGCTGCCTGGGCACGCCCTGCAGCGCGGCCAGGAAGAGCACCATGTTGAGGCCGACGTTCTTGATCACCTGGACGACGACGACCGACAGCAGCGCGGTGCCCTCGCCGCGCAGCCAGTTGGGCCCGTCGACCCCGGCGACGGCGAGCAGCCCGTTGACGCCGCCCTCGCCCTGGAGCAGGAACTGCCAGACGATGGTCCAGGCGACCAGCGACACCAGCACCGGCGAGAAGAACAGGGTGCGGAAGAACGTGGTGCCGGCGAGCTTCTGGTTGAGCAGGATGGCCAGGGTGAGCGCGAGGGCGAGGTTGAGCACGACCAGGCCGGCCGAGAACAGCGCGGTGCTGGTCAGGACCGCGCCCATGTTGGGGTCGGCGAGCAGCTTCTCGTAGTTCCGGCCGCCGACGAACTCGAACGTCCCGGCCAGCACGTTCCACTCCTGGAGGCTGTACCAGACGACGAGGCCGAGCGGCAGCAGCACGAACAGGACACTGCCGGCGAGCTGCGGCGAGACGAGCAGGTAGCCGACGAGGGCGTCGCGGCGCGGGATGGTCCAGAAGGGGCGGCGCCGGGCGGCGGCGCGACCCGCCACCCGGTCGCCGATGTCCGTCGCGGTCATGTCACGCGCCGAGCATGGGCTGGATCTTCGCGCACACGCCGTCCAGCACGGTCTTGACGTCGGCGTCAGCCACCCACAGCGCGTCGAGCGAGGCCCGGACGGTCTGCGCCAGCTCGGCCTGGCCGGTGTGGCTCGGCTTGACGACGCCGGTCTCGATGCCGTCGATCACGACCTCCTGGAGCTGCTCGGGCTTGAGCAGCGGGCTGGTCTTGGCCATGGTCTCGGCGGTGAGCAGGGAGTCGCGGGCGGGCGGGAAGTAGGCGGCGAGCTTGGCGGAGTTCGCCTCGTCGGTGAAGAAGGCGAGGAAGTCGGCGGCCGCTTCGGCGTTGGGCGACTTCTTCAGCACGCCGATCCCGGCCTGCCCGATGACCGCGTACTCACCCTTGGGCCCCGCGGGCAGCGGCACCAGGTCCCAGCCGAACTCGCCGTCCTCCAGCATGGCGGCGCGCGAGATCTGCGCGACGACCATGGCGGCGTCGCCGGCGAAGAAGTCGGCGACGGTGCCGGGGGCGGGCATGGCCTTGTCCTTGAAGATCATCGTGTGCAGGAACGTCATCGCCTCGACCATCTCGGGGCTGTTGAACCGGCAGGCGGTGCCGTCCTCGCTGTAGGCGGTGGCGCCCCAGCCGCGCCAGATGGTGGCCAGGTTGTCCCAGCCCTTGTAGTCGAAGTCCCAGATGGTCAGGCCGTGCTTGCCCTTGGCGGCCACCGCCTTGTTGATCTCGTTGGCGTGCTCCCAGTCCCACTGGCCCGCCTTGATCAGCTCCTGGGGCGTCTTCTGGCCCGCGGCCTTGACCAGGTCGGTGTTGACGAACACGCCGAACGGCGAGGTGGAGAACGGGTAGGCGAACAGCTCGCCGTCCTTCTCCCACAGCTTGGTCGCGGCGGGGACCAGCTCGCCCGGGTTCTGGATCTTGCTCTTGAGCGGGACGAGCGCGCCGGAGCCGACGAAGTCGGGGGCCGAGTTCTCCAGGATCCAGGCCAGGTCGGGCGGGTTGCCGCCGGCGATCTGGGTGGTGAGCGTGGTCGTGTAGTTCTCGAACGGCAGCGGGTCGAAGGTGATCTCGCCGGTCTCCGGGCGGGTCTTGCGGTAGTCGTCGGCGATCTCCTTGAACAGCTTGAGATGGGCCTCGTTCGAGGTCCAGATCGTCATCCTGAGCGGCTGCGGGCCCTGCGCGGCCGGCGCGTCGCCGCCTCCGCCGCCGCAGGCGGTGACCGTGAGCAGGACGCTCAGCGTGAGGGCGGCCAGCTTCGTCTTCATAGGGGGGTTCTCCTTCGTCAATATCCGGTGACGTCGGGCCAGCGCAGCTCCACCCCGTCGCGGGTGAGGCGGTGCTGGTAGTCGGCCAGGAGCCGCTCGTCCTCCCGCACGGCGTGCGGGGTGGTGGCGTGGTCCAGGCAGAACGCGGCGAGCGCGCCGGCGGCCTCGCCGACGTTCCACTCCACCGGGTGCAGGCGGTAGGCGCCGTTGGTGATGTGCGTGGTGCCGATGTTCTTGCAGGCGGGCAGCAGGTTGACCGTCCGCCGCGGGATGAGCGCGCCGAGGGGGATCTCGAACGGGGAGCAGGCGACGTCGATGTAGTTGTCGCCGCCGGTCGAGGGGTGCAGGTCGATGCGGTACATGCCGACGCCCACCGAGTCGGGGTAGGAGACGGCGCCCTTGTCGCCGCGCACCGCCGCGGACAGGTCCTGCTCGGTGACGGTGGTGAGGGCCCGGATGCGCCGGGACTCGCGGATGTAGGGGGCCATGGCCAGCCCGTCGGCGCCGCCGGTCACGTCGCCGCGCGGGCGCAGGCCGGGGTAGCCGGTGCCGCCGTCGTGGCGGGGCGCCTCCGTCTGCAGCCAGTAGAGCACCGACAGGGACAGCTCGCGGGCCGCCGCCAGGTGCCGGCCGGCGTCCGGCACGTCGATGACGGGGCCTTCGAGATAGTCGATCATCGGCCAGTTGACCAGCGTGATGTCGCTCTCGTACGCGCCGGGCAGGAAGTTGTCGCGGGCGGCGATCCTGCGGAAGGTCCACAGGTTGGCGTCGCCGGGGTTGACCCGCTGGTCGGCCTCCACCAGCCGGGGGTCGTCGCCGGGGTTGGGGGTGAAGGAACGCTCCACGATCTCCAGCGTGCGCGGGCTGGGGCAGCGCCACGACAGCAGCTTGTCGCCCCAGAACGACGGCTGGTAGGACCGCCAGAAGTCGTACGAGGCCGGCCTGTCGACGGTGTGGTCGCCGTCCACGTGGTCCATCGCGAAGCACACGGACACGGCCTGCATGTTGAGCGGCTGGGCCTCCTGCGGCGCGCTCGGCTCGCCCGTCTCGGCCTGCGACTCGAACCCGGTGACGTACTCGACCCCGGCCAGCGGCAGCAGTTCCCCGGTCTCGGTGGCGTCCAGCACGTACGCGGCGGTCGCGGTGATCTCGCCGCCGCCGTCGCGGTGCGCGAGCCGCACCGCCGTCACGCGGTCGCCGTCGGTCTCGGCCGCCACCGGGCGGTACGGCTGCAGCACGCGCAGCCTGCCCGACCCGCGGTACGGGGCGAGCATGGCCTCGATGACCGCGACCGCGACCCTGGGCTCGTGGCAGAGCCTGCTGACGTGGCCGGCGCCGGGGTTCAGCTCGCCCCACGCCCGCGCCCGCTCGGTCAGCGGGTAGTGGTCGCGGTAGTAGCGGCGGATGCCGTCGCGCAGCGCCCGGTAGCTGGCGGTGACGCCGAACCGCTCCACCCAGGTGTGCTCGTCCGGCGGCACCGCCTGGCTGGTGAGCTGGCCGCCCAGCCAGTCGTACTCCTCGGTGAGCACCACCGAGCGGCCCGCCCGCAGCAGGGCGAGGGCGGCGGCCACGCCGCCCAGCCCGCCGCCCACGACGAGCGCGTCTGCCGATATCTCAACCACGTGGGGGATCACCTTTCGTCGGGGACGGGCGCCAGCGTCGATCCGTCGACGAGCTCGCACGCCAGCAGTTCCTGCGGGTTTCCGCCGCGTTCCAGCACCCGGGTGAGCAGCTCGACGGCCCTGCGGCCCATCTCGCGCCGGGGGATGCGGAACCCGGTGAAGTCGATGTCGGTGGAGACCGGCCTGGTGGGCGCGCCGAGCGCGACGATCGACAGGTCGCGCGGCACGTCCAGGCCCCGGGCCAGGGCCGCTTCGGCGATGGCCGCGCCGTCGGCCAGTTCCTCGGCGAACACCACGGTCGCGCCGGACTCGAACAGCCCGGCGGTGGTGGTCAGGTGCAGGCCCTCCGCGCCGGTCTCCGCGACGCCCGCGGTGAAGCCGCGCAGCCGGTCGGCGTACGACTCCGCGCCGCGGCCCACGCCGACGTAGGCCATCCGCCGGTGCCCGAGCGCGGCGGCGCGCGCGACCAGCGCGCGCACCGCCGGCGGATAGTCGGCGCCCACGTACGGCACGGGCCCGCCCGCGTCGTCGCGGCGGCCGACCGAGACGAACGGGATGCGCTCGGCCAGCAGCCTGGCCAGGTCGTCGCGGTCGACGGTGCGGCCGAGCAGCACGCAGCCGTCGGCCAGCCGGATCCGGCTCTCCGCGCTGAAGATCCGCCGCCGCTCCCCCTGCGCCGCCTTGGCGCTGGTGAACAGCAGCAGGTCGCAGCCCGCCTCCTCGGCGCACTCCTCGATGCCGACCAGGAACGGGTGGTAGAAGTCGGCGCTCTCGGCGGGGAAGACCGCCTCGTAGGTGAACACGCCGTAGATGCGGTTGCGCCGCTCGGCCAGCCGGCGCGCCGCCGGGTCGGCCACGTAGCCGGTGTCGCGGATCACCTGGAGCACCCGGTCGCGGGTCTCGGGCGAGATCCGCACCTCGCTCTCGGCCTTTCCGTTGAGCACCAGGGACACCGTGGTCTGGCTCACCCCGGCCATCCGCGCGATGTCCTGCTGCGTCAGACGCCGCCCCGAACTCGTCACAGTCGGTCACCCGTTCCGTTGCTAATGCGCATTAGTGCGACATTGTGCGACCGCACGCACTGCGCGGTCAAGAACTAATTCGTATTAGCACAGCGGATCGGTCGAGCGGTGGCCTACAGCCGCATCTGCGCCGGCATCAGGGTCTCGGCGTCGGACAGCTCCACGCCCAGCAGCTCGCCGCCGCCGCCGAAGTCGAGCACCACGCCGTCGGCGACCACCTGCCGCGCCGCCTCGCCCGCCACGATCTCATGCTTCATCGATATATAGGCGATGTTGTGGTAGCGGTCCCAGCTGGTGTAGACGGTGCACGGACGTCTGCCGCCCGGCTCCTCCTCCGAGGCGAGCAGGCCCTCCCTGGATTCGTGCGAGCCCGCCAGCGCCGCCCGCACCATCGCCATCGCCAGCTCCACTGCCTGCAGGGATTCGGCTCCCGTGGCCTTCCGCTCGTGCTCCCAGCCGGCCAGCCCGTCGATCCGGTACGGGCAGGACCAGTCTCCCCCGGCCTCCGCGTACGGCATGCCGATGGCGGCGACCACCTCCCGAGGGGGCTCGGTGCGCAACGTCAGCGTGCGGCGAGCGATCTCGTACATGTTCGTCGCTTTACCCGGAGCGCCCGCTCGGGAAGACTGCCCATGCGACTTCACGAAGGGGGCGTGTGATGACCGAGTCGTTCGGAACACGGTTACGAGCCAGGATCGACAAGTACGGACCGCTCTGCGTGGGGCTGGACCCCAGTCCCGAGCTGCTGCACGCGTGGGGGCTGGACGACTCCCCCGCCGGTCTCGAACACTTCAGCCGGGGTGTGGTCGACGCGGTGAGCGACCTGGCCGCCGTGGTCAAGCCGCAGTCGGCCTTCTACGAGCGCTGGGGCAGCCGGGGCGTCGCGGTGCTGGAGCGCACCGTCGCCGACCTGCGCGACGCCGGCCCGCTGGTGCTGCTCGACGTCAAGCGCGGCGACGTCGGCGCCACCATGGCCGCCTACGCGGAGGCCTACCTCGACCGGGGCAGCCCGCTGGCGGCCGACGCGGTCACGCTCAGCCCCTATCTGGGGTTCGGCAGCCTGGCGGGCGCGATCACCTCGGCGCTGGCCGCCGACGCGGGCGTGTTCGTCCTCGCCCGCACCTCCAACCCCGAGGGCGCGCGCCTGCAGGAGGCGGTGGCCGGGGAGATCTACGAGGGGGTACGGGCCGCGAACGCCGGTCGCGACCCGCTCGGCTCGGTGGGCGTGGTGGTGGGCGCGACGGTGACCGACCCCGGCTACCCGCTCGACCGCCTCAACGGCCCGATCCTGGCGCCGGGGCTGGGCGCCCAGGGAGCGACTCCGGCCGACGTCGGACGCTTGTTCGCGTCCGTACGGCACGCGGTGCTGCCGTCGGCCTCCCGGTCCCTGCTGGCGGACCAGACCGGACTACGGGCCCGTACGGAACGCTACCGCGACGAGTGCGCCCACCACCTGAGCCCCTGACACCACCCGTCGCTTTCCCACACGCCCGCCCCTTGCCCCCGTCAGCCCACCCGTCCCTGCCGCTGCTCCACAGCTCCGAGGCGTGGAAGGCGAACCGATCGAACAGGCCGTCGTCCTGATGACGCCTCAGGTGCAGCATGGGCGAGTCGTGTCCGACCAGCTTGGCCAGGTGAGGCGTCACAAGCATCTCGGAGTCGAACCGGAACACGCTCATGGCGATGTGCTCGTCGCCGTACCTGGCCTCGATCCCAGGGACGTCGCGTAGCCGCTCGATCTCCGACAGCGTGATCCGGATGCGTGTGGACACGGTCAAGGGGACGTTCTCCGCTTCCTCACGGCTCCGTGTGACGTCACTCTCCGGGTCGCCGACGAGGAACCGGATCTTGCAGCCCTGTTGAGCCTTCCGCTTGAGCGCCTTCGCCAGATTGGGATGTTCCAGCCACAGGAAGTAATTCGTGTAACCGGCGAACACGATCTCGTTGCGCGCCGCGTTGATGAGATTGCGCCAAATCGATTTCGGGCATGCAGAGCGATACGGATAAACTGACAAGACTTCTTTGCCCGGCCCCGTTTTCACTGTGTTGCGGATTGCGTCTGGCCATAGCACGGCTGCCTCAACTCCTAGTGCCTCTGCGGCGGCCCGCCGGTGCCGCAGGTGCGGGATACGAGCTTCGTCCTGCAACCAGCGTTCGACCGTCTTGACGTCAACTCCACACCGGTCGGCCAAGCTCTGGTTCGCGACCTGGGCGTTCAGCATGGCGGCGCGTAGAGAGACGTTGGTCACGATACACCTCGGACTGGAGGACGCCAGGGACGTTCTGAGCGTAACTCCATCACATCCCGGACGTCTGAATAACGTGGTGGATTCGTCACTCTTGAGTAAGCAGTCTTACCGCATGTCCACACCGGTAATTCTCGAAGACCTCCAGGTGACTTTTCCTGATTGGTGCATGTGGCGCAGTTCCGCAGGACGCCTGTGGGCGACCCGGAACGGCCGACGCCTGTCGCAGCACGAGATCCGACACGGTCTCTGCCAGACGATCGACGCTGACGACGTCGCCCAGCTCGCCGAGCTGTTGCGGCAGCAGGAGGCGGCGGAGCGGGCATTGTGAGCACGCCCGGCGCGTTCCCGCCCCGCTGCGCGTGACCGGCTGTCCCGCGTACGTCTCTCCGAAGGGCTGCCGCACGGACTGTGCCCCCCTGACAGGGACGGCGTCGCGACTGCCCGGTGGCTGTTACAGCTTGCCGAGGGCCTTGGCCAGGGCGGTCGCGGCGGAGGCGATCACCTTGTCGTCGTGCGGAGTGTCGTCGTCGTTGCGGTTGGTGAAGACCGAAAGGATGATCGGCGCGCTCGATCCGGGGGTCCAGACGATCGCGACGTCGTTGGCCGTGCCGTGGTTGCTCGCGCCGCCGGTGCCGGTCTTGTCGCCGACCGTCCAGTCCTTGGGAAGTCCCGCCTTGATCCGGTTGGCCCCGGTGAGACTGGCCTTCAGCCAGCCGACCAGCCGCGCCCGGTCCTGCGCGTGGAGGGTCTTGCCGGTGGTCAGCTCGGCGAAGGTCCGGGCGGCCGCCGCGGGGGTGGTGGTGTCGCGCCTCTCGCCGGGCGCCCAGTGGGTGAGCGTGGGCTCCGTACGGTCCAGGCGGCTGGTCCGGTCACCGGTGGCGCGGAAGAACCGGGTGAGGCCGGGCGGCCCGCCGATCTGCTTCAGCAGGGTGTTGCCCGCGAAGCCGTCCGATTTGGTGATGCCGGCGCGGCACAGCTGGGCGGGTGTCATCCCGGTGTCGGTGTATTCGGTGGTCTCCGGGGAGTTCCCGGTCAGCTCGGCCATGTCGGCGGGCTTCCAGCGGATCACCTTGTCCATCAGCCCGGGGGCGCTGGTGCGCGCCTTGTGCAGCACGGCCGCGCACGCGAACACCTTGAAGCCGGAGTTGAACGGGAAGCGCTCGCCGGCCCGGTAGCCGACTGTCCTGCCGGTCGCCAGGTCGATGCCGACCGCGCCGATACGCCCGTCGTAGGTCTTCTCCAGTTCCCGCAGCGTCTTGTCCAGTTCGGAGCCGGTGGCGGCGCCCGCCCCGGGCGCGAGACCGCCCAGCAGCACGGCGACGGCCGATGCCAGAACCCCTAGTCGCAGTCGTGTCATGCCGAAAAGAAGATCAGAAACCGGCCGGGTCCGTCCAATAGTGATATTCGACCGGCTTTCATACCGGTGTGGATATCGTCGCCTGTACAGGGCGGGCTGGCGGGCGAAATCAGACCGTTCGCGACACATGAGACGTGGACGGAGGCTGCCCTCTGTCACCGTTCCCCCATGACACGCATCGAGTTGGTGGAGCGGATGCGCGGCTCCGGGGTGCTGTGGCGGGGCTCTCTGGACGGGGTACGGCGGCTGGTGCCGCTCGCGGTGCCCGGCGCGCTCGTGCATGCGCCTCTGTCCGGGTTCGTCCTGCTGCTGATGGTGGTGTGGGCGGGCGGGTCGGCGGCGGTGGTCGACGGGCGGCTGGACCTGATCGGGGCGTCCGGCGGGGAACTGCTGGCCTGGACGGTGACACTGGCCGCGCTGGTGGTGCTCGCCCAGGCGGTGGTGTTCCCGGCGACGGTGGTGCTCGCGGCCGGGTGGCTGGTGGGCCGCCGGGTTCCGCCGGTGGTGGCGCTGCGGATGGCCGCGCGGCGGTTCCCGGCCATGTTTCTCCTGGTCGTGCTGGCCTCGGTGGCGTACGTGGCGATCACGGCCGCCGGGTTCGGCGTGCTGGTGGTGACCGGCCGGGAATGGCCGGCCACGGTGGTCATGGTGGTGCTGGGGCTGGTGGCGATGCCCGGCCTGCTGGCCGTGCCGTCGGTCATGCTGCA
Organism: Nonomuraea sp. NPDC054003; assembly: GCF_055585125.1. Taxonomy (NCBI): domain Bacteria; kingdom Bacillati; phylum Actinomycetota; class Actinomycetes; order Streptosporangiales; family Streptosporangiaceae; genus Nonomuraea; species Nonomuraea sp. NPDC054003. The sequence continues at coordinate 121,538 of NZ_JBVJKR010000007.1, read as the reverse complement.
CGGGTGCACGGCGCCGGGCGCGGTCGTCCGCGCCTACCGGTTGGTCCGCTACCGGGAACTGCCGACGGCCTGCACGCTGGCTCTCGGGGTGGTCGTGGTGCCCGTGGCGGTGGCGCGGGCGGCGGAACACGGCCTGGAGCCGCTGCCGGGGCCGCTGTCCACGGCGGGGTGGGCGGTGGCCGGGACGGTCCTGGCGCTGGCCGTGACGCCGGTCCAGGCGGCCGTGGTGGCGCGGCAGTTCCTGCACTGCGTGGCCTGGCGTACCGAGACGCATGACGAGGACCTGGAGCACGGCGTGCCGGCCGGGACGGCGCGGCCGGTCAGGGCGGCGCTGTGGCCGGTGGTGCTGGCGCCGGGGCTGCTGTTCGGCGGGATCGTGCTGGTCAACCCGTTCGGGTGGACGGAGGTCACCGAGACGGTGGTGTCCGGAGGCGAGGATTCCGAGGCCCGGGGATCGGGAGCCGGGACGCTGTCGTTCCGGCCGTGGGAGCTGCGGAGCGCGCACGCCGGTCACGACGGCGAGGTGAAGGTGGTGGTGGACGGCTTGTACACCGCCGCGGGCGTGCTGACGTGCGGCGATCCCTCCTGCGAGCGGGCCGGCCTCGCCTGGGCGGACGACGTGGCGGCTCTCTCCGACAAGGCGAGGAACGGGTACGCCGCCGCGCGGCTGCCGGACGGCAGGATGGCGGTGACCACCTGGTCGGGGCCGCGGCTCAGGGTGTCACACTGCGGGACCTTCGCCTGCGCGGCGGCCCCGGGCGGGGCGGTCGTCGCAGAGGCGCGCGACCGGCCGTTCCACGCGGGGGTGGCGATGGCGGTACGACGGGACGGCGGGCTGGTCGTGGCCTTCGCCGACAGGGAGCGGGCGGACGACGGCGACGACCTCGTCACCCTCATCTCCTGTGCGGACGCGGCCTGTTCCCGGCCGGAGCCGAGCGAGGCCGCGCGGCTGGCCCCGGCCGCGTATCTGAACGGCCCGCCCGTCCTGGCGGTCGCGGCGGGGCCCGGTGACCGGCCGGTGGCCGCCCGGTTCGACGTCGTCACCGGCCAGATCCACGTCATCTCGTGCGCGGACGCGGGCTGCCGGCAGCCGCGCGTGACCAGGCCGGTGCCGCCGTATCCGGCGCGGGACGACGCCGGGCTGCGCCAGGAGACCGGGCTCACGCTGGCGGTGCGGGCGGACGGCCGTCCGATGATCGCGTACCGGGACGTACGCGACCGTGCGGCCAAGCTGCTGGACTGCCGCACCCCTGACTGCGCGCGGGCGGACGTCGTCACCCTGGACGCCGGCGACACGGACCTGGCCACCCCGGCGCTAATCCTGGACCGGGCGGGCCGACTCCTGGTCGCCTTCCAGAACGCCGAGGGGACCCGGATCATGCTGGCGACGTGCACCGGGGGCCGTTGCACGAGCACTCCGGTGGCCAGGATCCGCGGCGGCGCCGGCGAAACCCTCGCGATGACCCTGGACAACGAGGGCAGGCCGGTGATCGTGTGGCTGGACTACGACGCCGCCCCGGAACCCGGCTGGGAGCTGGTCATCACCACACCACTCAACCTCACCGACTGACCGGCATCAGCCGACGAGGCCGATACGGGGGAGATCTACGAGGGGGTACGGGCCGCGAACGCCGGGCGCGACCCGCTCGGCCTCAACGGCCCGATCCTGGCGCCGGGGCTGGGCGCCCAGGGAACGACGCCGGCCGACGTGGGGCGGGTGTTCGCCGCCGCGCGGCACGCGGTGCTGCCCTCGGTGTCCCGGTCCTTGCTGGCGGACCAGTCGGGGTTGCGGGCGCGCGCGGAGCGTTACCGCGACGAGTGCCTCCTGCACCTGTCGCGCTGACCCTGGTTACCTGCTCACCATCGGCCAGGCCATGCCGTACGGACGCTCGCCGGCAATTGCGGCGAACTGGCCGCTTTTCAGAGATCCTCTTCTATAGAGTTCCCCGATGACTGACACCCCTGTGGCCCATGATGTCCGTGGGAAGTCACGTCCGCTGAGACTCAGCGCCGCCGCGTGCGCCCTGGCCGTGTTGACGTCCTGCGGTGTGCTGCCCCAGCCGGATCGCGCCGCCTCTCCGGCCGCGGACGCGTCGGCGCCCGCTCCGGCTGAGCCCGACACGCCCCAGCCCTCGCAAGGCACAGCCACCCCTTCCGCTTCCACGAGCCCCTCCTACAGCGATCCGCACGCCGACGCCCGCCGGCCCCTCGCCGGCGCCCTCGCCACCCACGCGGACCACGGCAAGCGCACCGTCCGGGCCGACCTCGTCGGACTCAACCGGATCGGCGACCATGTCGCGGTCCAGGTACGTCTCACCGAAACGGGCGAACGCTCCATGTACGTGTGGCACCACGTCGAGGACCGCATGGCAAGCGGGCGCGACAAGGACGACATGGCATCCGGCCTCGGCATCGTCGACGCCGCCGCCGGCCGCCTGCTCATGCCGTCGACCACGCCTGACGGCGGCTGCGCCTGCACCGTGGAGGACGACTTCGAGAGGCCGTGGCTCGAACCGGGCAAGCCACGCACCTTCTTCGCGCTGGTGCCCGCGCCCTCTGGGGGCGCCACCTCGGCGACCGTGTACACCCCGTTCGCCCCGCCCTTCGTCAACGTCCCCATCAGCGACGAACCACCGCAGCCGCCGCCCAACCAGCAGATCCCGGACCCGGCAACAGCCCAGCTCACGCCGCTCTCCTATCCGGTGGAACTGCCCTCGGCCAGCCTGGACAACAGCATGGAGACGACCACGGACGATCGGCGGGCACGCATCAACCTCTCCTCCGACGTGCTCTTCAAGGTGAACAAGGCGGACCTGTCCGCGGGCGCGCGCCACGTGCTCGAACGCACCGCGGGCCAGATCGACGAGTCGGACGCCGCCGAGGTCGCGATCGACGGCCACGCGGACTCGACCGGCACCGACGCCATCAACCAGCCGCTCTCCGAACGCAGGGCCGACACCGTGCGCAAGGATCTCGCATCGCTGGTCACCCGGGAAGGGGTGACGTTCCGTGCGCGGGGCCACGGTTCCGCCCAGCCGCTGTACTCCAACGCCGACGCGGACGGCCGGCGCAAGAACCGCCGGGTAACGGTCAGTTTCGACCGGCCGGGAACACTGCCCGCGCCTTCCCCGAGCAGCACGCCGAGCCCTGTCGAGTCGGGGCGTCCCGGCGGTAGCAGCAGCACGAACGTCAAGGGACAACCCTTCACGGTCGAGGTCGACCCCATCCGCGTCATCAGCGAGGGGATCGGCCTCATGGTTTTCAGGACCACCAACAACGGCATCAAGGAGACCTGGCTGCACGACCTCAGCGATCGCCCGACGGCCCTGCCGGGCAGGGGCGGCATCGGCGGCGCCACGAACGTCGACGTGGTGGACCCCCGGGGCAAGACCCTCCACGGGGCCGCGGTCGTCTACGGCCGGCAAGGCTCCCGGCTCTACTGCCTGTGCACCCCCACCAAGTACAAGAGCGACCACCTAGCGCAGGAGACCAAGGAGCACTGGGCCGTCATCAGCCTGCCGCGGGACCCGTCGAGCGTGCGGGTCCGAGTAGCGGAGTTCCCGCCTCTGGCCGATGTGCCGGTCATCTAGACCGCCGGCTGCCGCGGCGCGTTATGCGACGAGTGCCTCCTGCAACTGTCGCGTTGACTCCGGGTGGCGACCAAGGAGGTGCGGCTGTTCGGCCTCGGGCCCTTCCCGCGCGGCCGGATGAACGCCGCCCGCCGCGCGATGGACCGCAGGAAACTGGCTGCTCGCCCTGCTGGCCACGGCCATCTCCGGCGGCGGGCTGGTCTGGCTGCTGGCCGGCACCGCCGAGGGACGGTTCACCGTCGGGGACGTGTCCATCTTCATCTCCGCGGTCGCGGGCGTGCAGGGCTCGCTCGGCGGCTCGGTCACCGCCGCCGCCTCGGCGCACCGGCTGCTGCTGTTCGGTCACTACACCGCGATCGTCAGGAGCGGCTCCGACCTGCCGGAGCCGGCCGCGCCCCGCGCCCTGCCGCCGCTTCGGAGCGGCATCGAACTGCGCGACGTCTGGTTCCGCTACAGCGACGAGCACCCGTGGGTGCTGCGTGGCCTCAGCCTGCGCATCCCGCACGGCTGTTCGACGGCGCTCGTCGGGCGCAACGGAGCCGGCACGAGCATGCTGGTCAAGCCGCTGCGCGCGAGGCGCGATCCTGTGGGACGGAGCGGACATCCGGGACGTCCCGGCCGCCGAACTGCGCGCCCGCATCGGCGCCGCCTTCCAGGACTTCGTCGCGTACGACTTCAGCGCCGCCGACAACCTGGCCGTCGGCGACCTGTCGGCGGCGAACTCCCCCGCCAGGATCGAGGAGGCGACCCGCCGCGCCGGGGTGCACGACGTGCTGGTGAGCCTGCCGCACGGCTACGACACGCTGCTGACCCGTATCTTCGCCGGCACGTTTCCCGAAGAGGACCCGCAGGTGGGGGCCATGCTGTAGGGCGGGCAGTGGCAGCGGGTCGCGCTCGCCCGGGCCTTCCTGCGCCGCGACCGCGACCTGATGATCCTCGACGAGCCGAGCGCCGGGCTGGACGCCGAGGCCGAGCACGACATCCACACGCGGCTGCGGCGGCTCCGGCGGGGCGGCACCACCCTGCTCATCACGCACCGGCTCGGCGCCGACCTCATCGTCGGCCTCGACGACGGACGGATCGCGGAGCAGGGTGACCATGACTCCCTGATGAGGGCGGACGGCCCCTACGCCCGCATGTTCGCCCTCCAGGCCGCCGGGTACGTCTCGCCCGCGGAGCTGCCATGATCGCGGCGGGGCTCGCGGCCGTGGCCGCCGCCGTGCTGTGGCTGCGCCGCCGCCAGGAGGATACATGCCCCCGGGGCGGCTCCTGGGCGCCACTTCCTGACCCGTTCACGGTCGAGGTCGGGCCCATCCGCGTCCACCGGCGACGGCATCAGAAAGACGTGCTCGGCGATCAGCCCGTGGGGCCGATGTCGGGGCGTTCCTCCTCGCCCTCGGCGTGGTCTCGTTCCTCGGGGCGGTCCTCGTCGGGCCGCTCCGGCTCGTCGCGGGCCTCGGGAGGGTCCGCGGGGATGGGGCGGCGGGACTTCTCGGTGCTCGCGCCGGAGCGCTCCGCGACCACGTCGCTCTCCGCGCCGAGGCCGTCCGCCGCAGGGGGCGTGTCGCCGGGGTTCTCGCTCATACCTTCCCCGTGCCCTCACCTCATGGTTCGATGCGGGCGGGCCCGGATCCGATGGGGCCGGCGTCAGCCGGGCGCGGCGGCGAGCTCGGCGTCGATCTCGGCGCGGAGCGGCATCGAGGTGGACGCCCCCTCGCGCCGCACGGAAAGCGCCGCCGCCGCCGCGGCGAAGCGGAGAGCCTCCGCCGCAGGACGCCCTTCGGCGCGGGCCACCGCGAGCGCCCCGGCGAACGTGTCGCCCGCCGCCGTGGTGTCGACCGCCTTGACCGGTACGGCGGGCACGTGGAGCCGCTCCCCCGCGCGCGAGCCGTACAGCGCGCCCTGGGAGCCGAGCGTGATGACCGCCTCCTCGACCCGTTCGAGCAGCTTGTCCAGGGCGGCGCCGGGGTCGGCGGCGCCGGTGATGCCGGCGGCCTCGTGCTCGTTGGGCAGCAGCAGGGTGACCGCGTCCAGCAGGGCCTCGGGCAGCGGCTGCGCGGGGGCGGGGGTGAGGATGACGGGCACGCCGGCCTCGCGGGCGGCGCGGGCGGCGGCGGTGACGGCCGGCATCGGCAGCTCCAGCTGGAGCAGCAGCGCCCGCGAGGCGGCGATGACGGCGCGCTCGGCCGCGGTGGGGCCGGTGACGGTGCCGTTCGCGCCGGGGACGACGATGATCGAGTTGCCGCCCTCGTCGTCGACCACGATGTGCGCGATGCCGCTCACGCCGGGCGCCCGGCGCAGCAGCCCGACGTCGACGCCCGCCCCGGCGAGGGTGTCGCGCATCTCGGCGCCGAAGGCGTCCTCGCCGACCGCGCCCAGGAACGTCACCGGAGCGCCCGCGCGGGCGGCGGCGATGGCCTGGTTGGCGCCCTTGCCGCCGGGCACGGTGCGGAAGTCGCGCCCGGTCACGGTCTCGCCCAGCTTGGGCGCGCGGCCGACGTAGGCGACCAGGTCCATGTTGGCGCTGCCGAAGACGGTGATCACGGGTGCATCAACTCCTGGGTGCGGCGGGCCAGCTGTTCCAGGCCGACGCCGTCGAAGCCGGTCAGGCTGCTGGCCAGGCTGTCGCGCAGCGCCCACTCGCTGGGGACGCCGCCGTTCAGCGCGCCGGCGATGGAGCCCGCGGTGGCGCCGGCGGAGTCGGTGTCCCAGCCTCCGGCGACGGCTCCGGCGACGGTGGCGGTGAAGTCGCCGCTGCCGTGCACGAGGGCGGCGGCGATGAGGGCGGCGTTGTTGATCGTGTGCACCCAGTGCAGGTCGCCGTGCCGCTCGTGCAGCAGGTCGACGACGCGCTCGAAGTCGTCCTCGCGGGCGGCGTCCTCGGCAGCCTGCCGGACCGCCCGGTGCAGCCGGGATCGGGGCGGCACCACCGACAGCCCTGCCTCGACGACCTCCTCGGCGGAGCCGGCGACCATCGAGGAGGCGCACATGGCGGCCGCGAACATGGCGCCGTAGAGTCCGTTGGCGGTGTGCGTGAGCCGGGCGTCCCGCCAGGCGTACTCGGCGGCGGTGCCGGGATCGCCCGGGTTGACCCACCCGTACACGTCCGCCCTGATCAGCGCGCCGATCCACTCCCTGAACGGGTTGCGGCGGGTGGCGGTCCGCGGAGGCTCGACGCCGTCGAGGAGGTTGCGGTACGCGACGCGCTCGGCGGTGAACGTGCGCCCGGCGGGCAGCTCGTCGAGCCAGAGCCTGGCCACGTCGTCGGTGGAGAACCCGCGGCCGTGCCGTTCGAGCACGGACAGGGCGAGCAGCGGGTAGTTGAGGTCGTCGTCCTCGGGGATGCCGTCGATGTTCTCGGCCAGGGAGTTGACGGCGCTGCGCCGGTTCCACGGCCACCGCGCGGCCACCTCGTCCGGCAGGCCCTCGGCGGTGAACCAGCCGCGGATCGGCCAGTTGTCGGTGGCCTCGGCGATCTCCCTGATGCCCGTACGCGGGATCTTCTCGACCGGCTTGCCGAGCACGCACCCGGCGGCGCGGCCCTGCCAGGCGCCCAGCACCCGGTCGTGGGCCGCGACGACGCCGCGCGCGGGCCGCGGCCAGCCGGGGCAGGCGGCGATGATCGCGAGCAGGTCGCCGGGCTCGTCGAGCGGCGACGGGAGGGCGGCCAGCTCGTCCAGAAGCTCCTCGGCGAGCGGGCGCAGCGCCCGCGCGCCGGGCTCGGACGCGCCGGCGCGGGGCGGGGCGTCGTGCCCGCCGGCGGCGTGCCAGCGCTTGGCGACCAGCGTGGCGTCCCTGCCGTCCTCGGCGGCCTGCCTCAGCTCGTGGCCGACCAGGTCCTCGGGCTGGACCCAGGTGAGCCGGATCATCGATCCTCCAGGAGCGCGGCGAACGCGGCCTCATGGGCGCGGCGCCGGGCCACGTCGCCGGCGTGCACGCGGCGGGCGACGGCGGCGAGGGCGCGGCCGGGCGCCACCAGGTCGGTGCGGCTGGCGATGCCCACCCGCTCGATCCACTCCTGCGGGACCGCGCCGAGGCCACCGAGCGCGCCGGCGATGGCGCCGCCCATGGAGGCGATGGAGTCGGCGTCGCGGCCGTAGTTGACGCCGCCCAGCACCGTCTCCCGGTAGTCGCCCTTGGCGATCACCAGGAAGGCCAGGGCCAGCGGCAGCTCTTCGATGCTGTGCACGCGGCTCGGCCTGCGGGCGCCGAGGCCCTGGTCGCGGTAGGTGTCGGCGACCGTGTCGTAGGGCCGCACGGCGGTGCGCAGCGCCTCGAACGAACCGTCCCAGTGGCCGAGCCCGCGAGCCGTCTCGCACACGGCCTCGATGGCGGCGCGGGTGCCGTCCTTGGCCAGCCGGATACAGGAGGCGACGACCGAGTCGGCGGTGGCGCCCGGCCGCATCGCCTCGGCCACCGCCGCCGCCATCACCCCGGCGGCCTCGCGGCCGTAGCTGGACTGGTGCGCGCCGGTCAGGTCGACGGCCTCGGCGTAGGCGGCGTCGGGGTCGCCCGCGTTGACGACGCCGACGGGGGCCACGTACATGGCGGCGCCGCAGTTGACGATGTTGCCGGTGCCGGCCTCGCGCGGGTCGGCGTGGCCGTAGTGGAGGCGGGCGACGATCCACTTCTCGGCCAGGAAGATCCGCTGCAGCGGCAGCGCCTCGGCCTCCAGCTCGGGGATCCACTGACGCTCGGCCATCAGCTCGGGCACCATGTGCTCGGCCATCGCGTACGCGTCGAGGTGGCCGCGCGCCTTCTCGTACACGCGGATGAGCGCGTGCGTCATGAGCGTGTCGTCGGTGATGTGGCCGTCGCCCTTGTGGTACGGGGCGATGGGGCGGGCGTTGCGCCAGTCGTCGTTGAACGGCGGCACGATGCCCTCGACCCGGCCGCCGTAGCGTTCCACGATCTGCTCGGGGGTCCAGCCCTCGGTCGCGCCGCCCAGCGCGTCACCGACCGCCGCCCCCGCCACGCAGCCAGTCGCCCTGTCTTCAAGCGGCGTCATGAGAGTCCTTTCAGAAGTTCGATGAGATCTTTGCCCGCCAGCTCCGGCAGGCAACAGCCGGCGAGCGTGCGGGCCGGTGTGATCCACCCCTCCGGGATCGCACCGTACCCCCCGCAGGCCCCCGTGAGCGCGCCCGTGAGCGCGGGGGCCGAGTCGGCCAGCGCGGCCAGGCACGCGGCGGCGGGCACGGCCCGGCCGAGCTCGCCGTCCGACGCCTCGGTCAGGGCGAGCGCGGCGGGCACGGTCAGCGCGGCGCCCACCCCGTAGCTGTAGACATGGTCGAGCAGGGCCGCGTCCAGCGCGGGCACCGCGCCGAACGGGTCGCCCGCCGCGCGGGCGGCGGCCAGCGCCAGGCGGGCGTTGTGCCCGATGGCGGTGTCCTCCGGCAGTACGGCGAGCGCGGCGCCGACGGCCTCGGCCGCCGAGCCGGTGGCGACGGCCTCGGCCACGGCGGCGGCGACGGCGCGGGCCCCGAGCAGGCCGTCTCCGGCGTTGGTGACCTGGGCGTCCTCGTCCGGTGCCGCGCCGCGCAGGCCGTAGGCGACGGCTCTCACGGCGGCGGCGTCGTCGAAATGGTGCGGGTTGTCGTGGCCGCTGGCGGGCGGCTCGACGCCTCTGGCCAGGTTGTCCAGGGCGGTGGCGACCGAGACGCGGGCTCTGATGTCGTCGCGGCCGACGAGCGCCCGGAACGCGTCGGCGCGCGGCGTGTCCATGGTGAGCAGCGTCCAGGCGAGCCATTCCGCGTCGTCGGACGGGCCGACGGCCAGCGGCGCGGTCGGCTGGTTGAGCGCGAACGGCACCGGCAGCGTGGTGAGCCTGTGCTCCTCGGCGAAGGCGTCCAGCTCCCGGTGGAGTCTGCGGCTCCACGGGGCGTGCAGCGCGGCCCGATGCCTGGCCGCGGGCCAGCCCGCGGCGTCTCCCACGGCGAGCCCGATGACGGCTCCCGCGATCCTGTCCCCCGACATGCGTCCTACAGCCCTTCCATCCGCTCGTCGCCGGCATCCGGCCCCGCCGTTCCGCCTCCGGCCGCATCCGCGGATCCGCCCGGCCCCGCCGGAGGCCGTCCAGCCGCACCGGCAGATCCCGCCGGGCGGGGAAGTGCCGCCGATCCCGGCGTACCCGCGGATTCCGTCGTGGTTCCCCCGGGAGGCCCCGATCCCGCCGGGTTCTCGCCGGCGCGGCCGGGTCGCGTCGCCCGGGTGCTCGCGGTTGCGTGAGCGGTGGCGAGGTCGTCAGCGACGTCCCGTATGTCCCGGCCCGCTACGACCGGCAGGCACTTCCCGGTGGCGGGGCCGATCCTGGCCGCCCAGCGCGCGGGCACGCCGCGCTCGCCCCGCGACGCGCCCGCGACGGCGCCCGCGATGGCGCCGATGGTGTCGGCGTCCCTGCCCAGGCTCACCCCGAAGGTGACGGACTCCTCCACGTCGCCCGCGCCGTACAGGTAGGCGGCCAGAGCCAGCGCCACGGCCTCGGGGGCGACGTCGGTCCACGGGTAGTGCCTGACCACGACGGCCTCGTGCAGCGCCACGGCCGGGTCGGCGGCGCCGAGGGCGGCGCGGGCGCGGATGATGTTCCTGGCCGTCCACGAGTCGGCGGGCACCGCCGACAGCGCCGCCTCCACCGCGTCGGACGGATCGGCCCCGGCCATCGCGGCGGCGACGGCCGCGGCGACCGCGCGGCCGCCGAGTATGCCTTCGCCCGACTGGCTGACCCGCCCGTCCTCGGTCACGAGCCGGGCCGCCTCCGCCGGGTCCCCCGGGCAGAACACCCCGTACGGGGCGGCCCGCATGGCGAGCCCGTCGGACCACCCGTGCTGGTGGACCAGCCCGGTCAGCGGCGGCTCCAGCCCGCGCCGCAGCGCCTGGACGGTGCCGAGCTCGGAGAACCCGGCCCCGCGCATCGGCCCGGTCACGGCCGGGATCACCCGCTCCCGGTACGCGGCCGCGACCAGCGCGGACGTCAGCCCGTGCCCGTGCTCGGCCAGCAGCCCGGCGGCGAAGATCGCGTACTCGGTGTCGTCGGTGCCGCCGCCCTCGATCTCGGTGAGCCGCCCCCAGCGGTGGCGGATCTCCGCCGGGGTGAGGTTCTCGGCGGGCGCCCCGAGGGCGTCGCCGGCCGCCAGGCCGAGCAGACACCCCCGGGCCCTGTCGCGATACGTCACCGCTGATACCGCTCCAGCACGTCGTTGCCCTCCTCGACGAGCCGCTTGGCCGCCTCGTCCAGGGTGACCTTGTTGGCGAAGAACTCCTGCAGCACCGGCGTCGCCACCTTGCTCTTCCACTCGTCGTAGCCGTTCACCTTGAGGAACGGCGCCACCACGAGGTCCTTGGCGGAGGCGGTGGCGACGTCCCAGCCGTCCTCCTGGCCGGTGATCGACGGGTCGGAGGCGGCCTCCTGCGAGGTCGGCAGCAGCCAGTCGCCCTTGGCGAGGCGGGCCTGGTTCTTGCCGTTCAGGAAGAACGACATGAACTGGATGGCCTGCTCCTGGTGCTCGCTGTCGGCCGACACCGACAGGGTCTGCGACACCGCGCCCTGGTTGGAGGTGGTGCCCTTGAGCGGCGGCAGCGTCACCCACTCGAAGCCATCGGGGGCCTGCTCGGCCACCTGCTGGCGCAGGTAGACGCCGACCGGGAGCATCGCGTACTTGTCGGCGAAGAAGCCGGGCAGCGGGTCGGCGGTGCCCATGCCGAGCGCCGCCGGGTCGGCCGTCTTGTCCTTGTAGAGCTGGTCGTGGATGCGCTGCAGGACCGCCTTCTCCTCGGGGCCGACCTTGACGGTGGTCTTGCCGCCGGCGGTCTGGAAGAAGGTGCCGTCGAAGTTCAGCGCCAGGTTGAGCACCTTGTTGACCGGCGACTTCATCGGCCAGGCGACGCCGTACGTGTCGCCCTTGGTGAGCTTCTTGCTCGCGTCGGCGAACTCGTTCCACGTCCACGGCTCCGCGGGCGTGGGCATGCGCACCCCGGCCTCGGTGAGCAGCTTCTTGTTGGCGATGATGACCTGCGACTCCTGGAGGAACGGCACGCCGAACACGCCCTGGTTGCCGCTGCCGTCGTCGAAGGTGACGGTGTCCCAGGCGGCCTGCGGGATGTCGTTCTGCAGGGAGGCGGGCAGCTTGTCCTTCAGGTCGAGCAGGTAGCCCTTGGACGCGAAGCCGGCCAGCGCGGGCGAGTCGTCGTGGAAGACGTCCGGCGCGTCCCCGCCCTCGAACGAGGTGACGAGCTGGTCGTTGACGTTGTCCCAGCTGCCCTGGACGTAGGTGACCTGGATCTCCGGGTTGGCCTTGTTCCACTCCTCGACGATCGCCTTGTTGGCCTCCACCGACTCCTTCTGCCAGGCGAGGCTGAGGAAGTCCAGCTTGACCGGTTCGCCCGACCCGCCCGAGGAGTCGCCGGTGTCCCCGCCGCCGCTGCCGCACGCGGCGGCCAGCGCGACGACCGCCACCGCCGCCAACGCGGATTTGATACGCATCTGAGCCTCCTAGCCCTTCACAGCGCCGGCCATCAGGCCGGACCTGAGCCGTCGCTGGATGATTGCGAAAAAGATCAAGCTCGGGATCGTCGCCATCAGCGACGCCGCGGCCAGCGGGCCGAGCCTTGCCACTCCCTCGGGGCCGGTGAACCGCACCAGCGTCAGCGGGAGCGTCATCACGTCCGGGTCCTTCAGGACCACGAGCGCGAACAGGAACTCGTTCCACGACGAGATGAACGAGAACAGCAGCGTCGCCACCACGCCCGGCGCCAGCAGCGGGGCGACCACCTTGACGATCGCCCGCATCCGGCCGGCGCCGTCCACCGCCGCGGCCTCCTCCAGCTCGCGCGGCACCGAGCGCACGTACCCCTGGAGCATCCACAGCGCGAACGGCAGCGTGAACGTCACGTGCACCGCCACCAGCCCGGCCAGCGTGTTGACCAGGTCGAGCTCCCGCATGACCATGAACAGCGGGATGATGATCAGGATGAACGGGAACACCTGGCTGACCAGCACCCATCCGAGCGCGATCCGCTTCAGCACGCCCTGGTAGCGGGCGAGCGCGTACGCGGCGGGCAGCGCGACCGCCACGGTCAGGAACGCGCTGGCCAGCGCCACGACGAGGCTGCGCAGCCCGGCCCCGACCAGGTCCTGCTCGCCGAACGCGGCGGCGAAGTTGGCCAGCGTCGGCTCCCGGGGGATCCAGGCGGGGTCCAGGCTGGCCATCTCCTGCGGCGTCTTCAGCGCCGTCGACAGCAGCCAGACCAGCGGGAAGCCCAGGAAGACCAGGTAGACCAGCAGCGCCGCGTACTGGGGGATCCTTCTCATGACGCCTCCCTCAGCTGCCGCCACAGGTAGACGCCGAGCAGGGCGAGCACGACGACCACGATGGCGACGCCGAGCGCGGCCGCGTAGCCGAAGAAGCCGTAGCGGAACGCCTCCTCGTACGCGAACAGCATCGGCAGCCGCGTCCGCCCGCCGGGCCCGCCCTGGGTGAGCACGTAGACCAGGCTGAACTGGTTGAAGTTCCACACGAAGTCGAGCGAGGTGATGGCCACGATGACCGGGCGGAGCTGGGGCAGCGTGATGTTCCAGAACCGGCTCCAGGTGCCCGCCCCGTCCATCGCGCCCGCCTCGTACAGCTCCCTCGGGACGGTCTGCAGGCCCGCCAGCAGCACCACCGTGGTCTGCGGCATGCCGCTCCAGACGCCCATGACGATGACGGCGGGCAGCGCCCAGGTGAAGTCGGCCAGCCAGTTGATGTCGGTGCCGAGCGTGCTGTTCACGATGCCGGCGTCGGGGTGGTAGACCAGCCGCCACATCAGGCCGATCACCACGGGCGGCATCGCCCACGGCACCATGGCCAGCACCCGGGCCACGCCGCGCAGCGCCAGCCGCTCGTTGAGCAGCAGGGCCAGCCCCAGCGAGGCGAGGAACTGCAGCGCGGTCACCGAGACCGCCCAGATCATCCCGACCTGCATGGACTGCCAGAAGTCGTCGTCGCCGAGCAGCGCGGCGAAGTTGTCCAGGCCGGCGAAGCTGGTGACGTGGTTCCTGCCGGACTCGGCGTCGGTGAACGCCAGCGAGATCCCGTACAGCAGCGGCCCGACGCTGAAGATCAGCACCGGCACGAGCGCGGGCAGCAGGAGCACCCACATCTCGCGGTTCTGGCGCGGCCCGCGCCCACTCCGCCGGCGACCGGCGGGCGGCGCGGGCCGCGTCGCCGTGGCCGTCACGGCGTCCCCCTCTCCGCGCCGGGCGCCTGGTACGGTGCGGGCTCCTCCCCCGTCGTCGAAGCCCGTACCGCGAGGCGCGGCGGCACGGTCACCCTGCGGGGCTCCCTGTCGCCGTTCTTCAGCCGGTCGACCAGCAGCTCGGCGGCGGCCTTGCCACGTTCGGCCGACCCCAGCGAGACGCTGGTGAGCGACGGCCAGGAGGCCGCCGCCAGGTCGGTGTCGTCCATGCCGGCCACCGCCACGTCGTCCGGCACCCGCCGCCCGGCCGCGCGCAGCACGTCCAGCGCGCCGAGCGCGATCAGGTCGTTGGCGCACATCAGCGCGTCGACGTCGGGCCGCCGCTCCAGCAGCGCCGCGACGGCCCTGCCGCCCTCGGCGCGGTAGAAGTCGCCGATCTCGACCAGCTCCTCGTCGTACGGCATCCCGAGATCTTCCAGCGCCTCCCGGTACGCGGCCCCGCGTGCGGCGCCGGGCACCGTGTCGGTCGGGCCGTTGACCATGCCGATCGTGCGGCGGCCGAGCCGGTAGAGGTGGTCGATGGCCAGCTTCACGCCGGTGCGCGAGTCGGCCCTGACGTTGTCCACAGGCGTGCCCTCCGGCACCGACCCGATGATCACCACCGGGGCGCGGGCCGCGGCCAGCATGTCCAGGTGCTGCTCGGTGACGCGCAGCGGGCTCATGATCAGCCCGTCCACGTACCGCTCCCCCAGGCTGTGCAGCACGTCGATCTCGTCGGCCACCACCGCGTCCGTGGAGTGCAGGACGAGGCGGTAGCCGGCGGACTTGAGCACCGGCTGGATCTGGCGCAACATGGCGAGGTAGGCCGGGTTGCCGACGTCGGCCATGGCGAAGGCGACCTGGTGGGTGCGGCGGGACTTCAGGGAGCGGGCGACGGCGTTGCGCACATATCCGAGCTCCTCGGCGGCGGCCATCACCTTCCGCACGGTCTCCTGCCGGGTGGGCAGGCCGTTGAGCACCCGCGACACCGAGGCGATGGAGACACCGGCGCGCTCGGCGATCGTGGTGATCGTGGGTCCGTCGGCCAAGGCTGTCCCTTCCATGTACGTAAACGATTTCAGCAAAGAGACTGTAAACGTTTACTGCGTGTGCGCCATGTAACCCGCCCGCCACGTCCCCGGTCAAGTCACGATCCCATCACGCGCGACACGCCCGGAAAACAGGAGTGTGATGAAAACCACGCTTCAGGGGCAAAACCGGGCCTCGGGGGCATGACGCACCGGGTGCGCGGGCCGAGCGGGACGATCATCAGATGGCGGGCGTCCCGGACCGGCGGGCGGCACCCGCGCGAGCCTCCGCCCGGAGTCCGAATCCGAGGGCGTCATGCCTGGTCAAAGGCCCTTTCGGCACCATCTGACGCCGTATCCCGGCACCTCGGGGCTACGGTGAGTCGTAAAGCGTGGCCGGTGGCGCGGTCGTCCGCGGCGGCGCGCCCGGGTGGGAGACGCCGTGCGGCGGAGCGGCCGCCACGGCCCCGCGGACACGTTGAGCGGCGCTTTCCGCTACACGAACCGCTGGTATCCGCCATGATTAGCCACTGCACTACGGGTAACAGAATCCCCGATCGTTAACTCCCCGAGGAGAACTACTGATGGCACTTCCTACTCTCACCCCCGAGCAGCGCAAGGCGGCGCTGGAGAAGGCCGCGGAGGCCCGTGCCGCCCGCACCGCCCTGCTGGCGAAGGTCAAGGCGGGCGAGCTGTCGTTCTCGCAGCTGCTCGAGCGCGACGACGACATCGCCAAGAAGATCAAGGTGTCGCAGGCCCTGCGCGCCGTGAAGGGCGTCGGCCCGGCCAAGGCCACCGCTCTGATGGAGGAGGCCGGCGTCGACGAGAAGCGCCGCCTCGGCGGCCTGGGCGCCCAGCAGCGCAAGAAGCTGGTCGAAGCGCTCGGCTGACCACCGGGCGGCCAGGTCCGCGCGATGCCCGCGCGGACCGGCCGGCGACACCGGGATCGGCCGGCACCGAGGGATGCCGGCCGTCGCACGAAGGGGATGACCGGGCCGAGTGGGGGCTGACGGGCGGATGTCACCGCCCCGAGGCGGGCCCGGTTCCGGCTGGCGCGACCAACGGGCACGCCAGCTGCTCCGGCCCTCGCCGGGGCAGGCCCGGCGGTCGGCACGGCCGCCCGCCGCACCGGCACGACCACCGCCCAGGGCGGCCCCGGGTCGCGCCGCGGGGATGACACGCGCTCAGGAGCCGCGCGGCAGAGCGACGCGCTCAGGCGCGCGTCATCATCACAGCGCGCTCAGGACCGCAGATAGGCCAGGACGGCCAGGACCCGGCGATGCTGGTCGCTGTCGTCGGCGTAGAGGCCGAGCTTGCTGAAGATGCTCCTGATGTGCTTCTCCACGGCCCCGTCGCTGATGACGAGCTGCCTGCCGATGGCGGGGTTGGACTTCCCCTCCGCCATCAGGCCCAGCACCTCGCGCTCGCGCGGGGTGAGCGAGGCGAGCGGGTCGTCCCTGCGCCTGCGCACCATCAACTGCGACACCACCTGCGGGTCGAACACGGTCCCGCCCGCGGCGACCCGCCGCAGGCCCTCCAGGAACTCCTCCACGTCGACGACCCGGTCCTTCAGCAGGTAACCCACCGCGCCCCTGGCGTCGGCGAGCAGGTCGTCGGCGTACGACACCTCGACGTACTGCGACAGGATGAGCACCGGCGCCCCCGGCACCAGCTCCCTGGCCCGCACGGCGGCGCGCAGCCCCTCGTCGGTGAAGCTCGGCGGCATCCGCACGTCCACCACCGACACGTCCGGCCGGTGGGCGGCCACGGCCTCGACGAGGGCGTCACCGTCGCCGACGGTCGCCACCACCTCGCAGCCGAACTCCTCGAGCAGCCTGACCAGGCCCTCCCTGATCAGCACGGCGTCATCGGCCACGACTACACGCACGGCACCTCCGCTACGATCACCGTCGGCCCGCCTTCCGGCGAGCTCACCGCGAGCTCCCCGTCGACGGCGCGGAGCCGGTCGGCCAGCCCGGCGAGACCGTGTCCCTTGGCGACGTGCGCGCCGCCGACCCCATCATCCCCGATGCTCAGCACCAGGCGATCACCGGTGTGCACCAGCCGGATGGTGCAATGGGATGCCCGGCTGTGCTTGGCCACGTTGGTGAGCGACTCGGCGACGACGAAGTAGACCGCGTTCTCGACCGCGGCGTCGTACCGGCCGGTGGCCCGCACGTCCAGGTCGACGGGGACGGTGCAGCGGCCGGCGAGGGCGGCCAGGGCGGGCGCGAGCCCGCGGTCGGACAGGACGGGCGGGGCGATGCCGCGCGACAGGGCGCGCAGCTCGTCGAGCGTCTCTCGGGTCGAGGTGATCGCGGACCTGATCGTCGCCTGGGCGGCCTCGGGGTCCTTGTCGAGCTGCCGCTGCGCCCGCGACAGCTCCATGGCCAGCGACACCAGCCGCTGCTGGGGGCCGTCGTGGATGTCGCGCTCCAGCTTGCGCAGCGCGTTGGCCTCGGCGGAGACCGCGGCGGCGCGGCCCTCGGCCAGGTCGTCGATGCGCTCCTGCAGCTCGGCCACGCCGGTGAGCAGCACCCGGCCGAGACCGGCGCGCAGCAGCGAGGAGCCGCGCACCACGAACGGCATGATCAGCAGGAACAGGAACCCCAGCGTCACGTAGAAGACCAGGTTGACCAGGTAGCCGTCGCCCAGGCCGAGCAGCTCGGGCAGCTCGACGTTGCCCGGGATGCGCGAGGTGACCAGGCCGTAGATCGGATAGGTCAGACCGGCCAGGGGCACCGCCCAGAAGACCGTGGTGAGCACGAACGACACCAGCGCGAGCGGGAAGTTCACGATGGCGTGCAGCAGGTCGAGCCAGGACTGGCCGCTGGTGAGCGGGTTGATGATCCGGCGGAAGCGGCCGGCGCCCGGCGGCGGCGCCTTGTAGCGGGGGCGTACGGGCGGGCGTTTGAGCACGTCGGAGAGCCAGCCGCGCTCCGCGTCGGCGAACAGGCGGGCGGCCAGCATCGTCCCGGCCAGCACCGGCACGCCGATCCACACGACCATGCCGCCGAGGCCCGCGGCCAGCCCGGCGATCGAGATCACGAAGGCGAGCGCCGTCGCGGGGAACCCCACGAGCGTGTAGCGGGTGTCCAGCAGAACCCGCCTTGTCAGGGAGCGCATGCCCCAAACGCTAAGGCCCTCGCGTGCCCTTTTCGACCCGGTCTGCCGGTGTCAGGGGGTGGGGACAGCCCTACCCCCGGCGGTCCTGCCGGCCTGCCCGGAAGACGGTGGCGCGCGTCAGTGTGCCCGGGAGCCGCGGACGGAAGCCTTGAACCCATCGTTCCCCCGATGAATCGAGGCATCCCCGATGACCGTCCTGCTGGAGCGGCCGCGCACCGCGCCGCCCGCCGCACGCGATCCGTTCATCGACGTCCTGCGGGTGCTCGGCATGGCGCTGGTGGTGCTGCAGCACTGGACCATCCCGGTGCTCGGCTACGACGGCGCCCGGCTGACCACCGGCAACGCGCTGGCCACGCCGGGCGTGTGGGTGGTGACGTGGATCAGCCAGGTGATGCCGCTGGTGTTCTTCGCGGGCGGGGCGGCGAACGCGATCAGCTTCCGCCGCTCCGCCGCCGGCGGGCCGCGCTGGCTGACGGGCCGGCTGCGGCGGCTGGCCTGGCCGCTGCTGCCGCTCGCCGCGGTCTGGATCCCGCTGCCGCACCTGCTGCTCGCGCTGGGCGTGCCCGAGCAGCCGCTGCAGGTGGGGGCCCGGCTGACGGGCCAGCTGCTGTGGTTCCTCGCCGTCTACCTGATCGCCGTGGTCGCGACCCCGTACCTGCTGGGCCTGCACGAGCGGTACGGTGCGCGCGTGCCGATGGCGCTGGCCGCCGGGGCGGTGCTGACGGACGTGGCCCGGTTCGCGTCCGGGATCGACGCGGCCGGCTACCTGAACGTGGTCTTCGTGTGGCTGGCGGTGCACCAGCTCGGGTTCCTGTACGCGGACGGGCGGCTGAAGCGGCCGGGCCTGATGGCGGCCTGCGGGTACGGGGCGGCGGCGCTGCTGGTCGCGTTCGGCCCGTACCCGGGCAGCATGATCGGGCTGCCCGGCGCCGAGACCTCGAACATGGCGCCGCCCACGCTGGCGATCATGGCCGTCGGGTTCGGGCAGGTGGGGCTGGCCGTCCTGCTGCGGGAGCGGATCCTGCGGCTGCCGCTGCGCCGCCTGCTCGCCTGGGCGGGGCCGCGGATGATGACCGCGTACCTGTGGCACATGCCGGCGCTGTTCGCGGTGACGGGCGTGGTCGTGGTGGGGCTGGGCGTGCGCACGCCCGAACCCGGCGGCGGGGACTGGTTCGCGGGGTGGCCGCTCTGGTTCGGGCTGCTGTGCCTGGTGCTGTGGCCGCTGATGCGGTGGTTCGCCCGGTACGAGGAGCCGCCCGCGTTCGCGTACGGGATCGCCGACTGGGGCATCGCGCTGGCGGCGGCCGCGCTGGTCGGCGGCGGGCTGCTGACGCTGACCGTCGCGGGGTTCGCCCCGGGGGCGGCGCCGGTGGCGGCGGTCGCGGCGATCGCGGGCGGGCTGTGGCTGACGAGGGTGAGCGCGCCGAAACGCGACCGTCATCTCGCCGGGGCAGAATGACACGCCATGACGACCATCCGCCCGCCGGTCGAGTCCGATCTGCCCGCCGTCGCCGCGGTCTATGCCCACTACGTCACCGAGACCGTCGCCACCTTCGACGAGACGCCGCCGACCGTGGACGAGTGGCGGGCGAAGGCGGCGGCGATCACCGGGGCGGGGCTGCCGTTCCTGGTGGCCGAGGAGGACGGCGAGGTGCTCGGGTTCGCCTACGCAACCCGCTACCGGCCCAAGCCCGCCTACCGGCACACGCTGGAGGACACCGTCTACCTCGCGCCCGGGGCGACCGGGCGCGGGCTCGGCGGGATGCTGCTGGCCGAGCTGATCGCCGCCGCCCGGCAGGCCGGCGCACACCAGCTCGTCGCGGTCGTCGCGGGCAGCGGCGACGAGACGGCGTCGCTCAACCTGCACGCCGCCTTCGGGTTCGTGGAGGCGGGCCGGCTGCGCCGGGTGGGGTTCAAACACGGCCGCTGGATCGACACCACGCTGCTCCAACTCGGCCTGGGGTCCTAGCATCCCGCAGACTTCGGCAGGATAGAGGTGTGAGCCTTCTCATCGACCGCCTGCCCGACGAGATCGACGCCGATCCCGACACCATCTACGAAGCGTTCGCCTCCTGGAACGCCGAGAGGGGGCTCACGCTCTATCCCGCCCAGGAGGAGGCGCTGATCGAGGTGGTCTCGGGCAGCAACCTGATCCTGGCCACCCCCACCGGCTCCGGCAAGAGCCTGGTCGCCGCCGGCGCCCACTTCACCGCCCTGACCCGCGACCAGCGGACCTTCTACACCGCGCCCATCAAGGCGCTGGTGTCGGAGAAGTTCTTCGACCTGTGCGCCGTCTTCGGCACCGAGAACGTCGGCATGATGACCGGCGACGCCAGCGTCAACCCGGGCGCGCCGATCATCTGCTGCACCGCCGAGATCCTGGCCAACGTGGCGCTGCGCGACGGCGCCAGGGCCGACATCGGCCAGGTGGTGATGGACGAGTTCCACTTCTACGCCGAGCCCGACCGCGGCTGGGCCTGGCAGGTGCCGCTGCTGGAGCTGCCGCACGTGCAGTTCGTCCTGATGTCGGCGACGCTCGGCGACGTGTCCATGTTCGAGCGCGACCTGACCCGGCGCACCGGCCGCCCGACGGCCGTGGTCAAGAACGCCGAGCGGCCCGTCCCGCTGGTCTACTCCTACCGGATGACACCGCTGCACGAGACGCTCGAGGAGATGCTGTCCACCTCCCAGGCCCCCGTCTACGTGGTCCACTTCACGCAGGCGGCCGCCATGGAGCGGGCCCAGTCGCTGATGAGCATCAACATGTGCACCAAGGCCGAGAAGGAAGCGATCGCCACGATGATCGGCGGCTTCCGGTTCACCACGCGCTTCGGCCGCGCCCTGTCGAGGCTGGTCCGCCACGGCATCGGCGTCCACCACGCGGGCATGCTGCCCAAGTACCGGCGGCTGGTCGAGCGGCTGGCCCAGGCAGGGCTGCTCAAGGTCATCTGCGGCACCGACACGCTCGGCGTCGGCGTCAACGTGCCGATCCGCACGGTGCTGTTCACCGCGCTGTCCAAGTACGACGGCAACAAGGTGCGGCGGCTGCGCGCCCGCGAGTTCCACCAGATCGCCGGCCGGGCGGGCCGCGCCGGGTTCGACACCATCGGTTACGTCGCCTGCCAGGCCCCCGAGCACGACATCGAGAACGCCCGCGCGCTGGCCAAGATCGGCGACGACCCGAAGCGGCGGCGCGGCTACGCCCGCAAGAAGCCGCCGGAGGGGTTCGTCGGCTGGAGCGAGGAGACGTTCCAGAAGCTCCAGCAGGCCGAGCCCGAGCCGCTCCAGTCCCGGTTCAAGGTGAGCAACGCGATGCTGCTGGCCGTCATCAACCGGCCCGGCGACTGCTTCCAGGCGATGAAGCACCTGCTGACCGACAACCACGAAGACCGCAAGTGGCAGCGGCGGCACATCAGCCAGGCCATCGCGATCTACCGGTCGCTGCTGGCCGGCGGCGTCGTCGAGCAGCTCCGCGAGCCCGACGAGCAGGGCCGCCGCGCCCGGCTGACCATCGAGCTGCAGGAGGACTTCGCGCTCAACCAGGCGCTGTCGACGTTCGCGCTGGCCGCCTTCGAGCTGCTCGACCGCGAGTCGCCCGGTTACGCCCTCGACATGGTGTCGATCGTCGAGTCCATCCTGGACGACCCGCGCCAGATCCTGTCGGCCCAGCTGAAGAAGGCGCGCGGCGAGGCCGTCGCCGAGATGAAGGCCGACGGCGTCGAGTACGAGGAGCGCATGGAGGCGCTCGCCGAGATCATGTACCCGATGCCGCTGGAGGACCTGCTGCTCGGCGCGTACGAGACCTACCGGCGCGGCCACCCGTGGGTCGGCGACTACACCGTCAGCCCCAAGTCCGTGGTCCGCGACCTGTACGAGCGGGCGATGACGTTCAGCGAGTACATCCAGTTCTACGAGCTGGCCCGCTCCGAGGGCACCGTGCTGCGCTACCTGGCCGACGCCTACCGCACGCTCTCGCGTACCGTCCCCGAGCACCTGAAGACCGAGGAGTTCGTCGACCTGATCGAGTGGCTCGGCGAGCTGGTGCGCCAGGTCGACTCCAGCCTGATCGACGAGTGGGAGAAGCTCGCCAACCCCGGCGAGGCGCTGGAGCGGCGCGACCAGCTGGAGACCAAGGTGCGCCC
The DNA here is from genome assembly GCF_055585125.1 of Nonomuraea sp. NPDC054003. NCBI lineage: Bacteria > Bacillati > Actinomycetota > Actinomycetes > Streptosporangiales > Streptosporangiaceae > Nonomuraea > Nonomuraea sp. NPDC054003. The sequence continues at coordinate 99,443 of NZ_JBVJKR010000007.1, read as the reverse complement.
GGTCACCGGCAACCCTCGGGCGTTCCGGGTGCTGGTGCGCAACGCCATGTTCCGGCTCGCCGAGCTGTGCGCGCTGGAGAAGGAGGCGGAGCTGGAGGAGCTCGCTCCCGACGTCGACTGGGGCGCCGCGCTCGACGCCTACTACGACGAGCACGAGGAGATCCTCACCGACGCCGACGCCCGCGGGCCGGCGCTGCTGCGCATCGAGGAGGAGCCCGGCGTGTGGAAGGTCCGCCAGACGGTGAAGGACCCCGCGGGCGACGGCGACTGGGGCATCGACGCCCAGGTCGACCTGACGGCGTCCGACGAGGAGGGCCACGCCGTCATCCACGTGCAGGGGCTCAACCGGCTCTAGGAAGTCAGCGCCCTCGTCATGAACACGCTGTTGGGGTCGGGGCGGTAGTCCGCGAACGGCTCGCAGAAGGTGAAGCCGAATTTCTCGTACAGCCGCCGCGCCGGCAGGTAGAACTCGGCGGAGCCGGTTTCGAGGCTCAGCCGCCGGATCCCCATCCGCTCCGCCTCGGCGATGATGTGGGCGAGCAGGAAGGACGCCACGCCACCGCGCTTGCGGGCGGTGGCGGTGCGCATGGACTTGAGCTCGGCGTGTCCGGGGTCGAGCCGCTTGATCGCGCCGCAGCCGACCAGCGTGCCGTCGTCCCACACGGACCAGAACGTGATCTCGGGGCGGCGCAGGCCGTCGAGGTCGAGGGCGTGTTTGCTCTCGGGCGGCGTGGTGGACAACATCTCTCTGACGTGCTCGTCCAGGAATTTGGCGATCTCGTCGCCGGTGAGGTCGTCGACCACGATCTCCATTTGCGCCCCCTCCGCTCGCCGATTGACGGTACATCTCCCGCGTTAAGGGGATGTTTCGGCGTTTTCACGGAGGGAGACTCTCTCCCCGGGGTCCTGGGCTGGCCCCCGCGAAGAGCAGCCCCGGCTCCCGGCGGGGAAAGAAAAAGCCGTGTGCCGGAATGGACTGGCAAGGGCATTCCGGCACACGCCTGTTAATTCATAATCGCTTCACGATGTTCGGCGTCTCGTCATGACAATGTCCCAAGATCGTGACATTTCGCCTTCCGGGCCTCTCAGCAGGCGGCAATCCTGCAGATCTTGCCCAGCATCTTCTTGCTGTCCTTGATCTGCATCTTGAAGTCCGAGGTGGCGGGCTTGCTCCACTCCCCCGCGACTGTGTAGATCACCAGCGCGTTCGCGCGCCGCGTCACGATGCCGCGCTCGCCGCCGATGGCCACCCGCCTGCCGCTGTAGGCCTGGCCGGTGACGGCGATCGACTCGTCGCCGAGCTTCACCCGCTTGCCCGTGAACCGGTAGCTCTTGGTGCCGCAGGCGGAGACCGCGGAACGGATGTCCCGCATCGCCTTCTCGGCCCCGGCCTTCGAGGTGTAGAGGATCACCTGCTCGGACTTCGAGTAGTCGGGCACGGCCGTGTAGATGAGGGTCTTGGCGGCCTTCCGGCCGGACCGGGCGAGCGTCGCCCTGTCACACGGGTTGACGACGAGCCGCGCGGCGGTCCGCCCGCTCACCGCCCAGCTGTGCTCGGGGTTGTCATCCTTCTTGGCGGCCGCCTTCTCGTACAGCATGAAACCGTCGGGAATGGCGACCGCTGCGGCTAACAGGAGTATGGAGATCATGGTCCCCGATGGTACGAGCCGCCGATGCAGGGATTCTTGCAGCCCGCTTGCTCAGCCGCCGGAGACGTCGGACTCGGCGTCCTCGGGGACGACGGTGTCCCAGGCGTCGTCGAGCCAGCCTTCAGGCAGGTGGACCTTGGTCCGCTCGCCGGACTTGCCGCGCGGCGTGTCGGTGTGCGGCGGCCACGGCTGGTCAGGGTCCAGCTCGGCCAGCCCGGCGCGCAGCTCGTCGAGCGAGTCCGCCGTCGTCACCCGCCGCCGCGCCTCGGCGCCCACGGTGAAGCCCTTGAGATACCAGCCGATGTGCTTGCGGAAGTCGGCGATGGCGTAGCGCTCGGTGTCGAACGCCTCGACCATCATCGTGGCGTGCCTGGCCATCGTCCGCGCCACTTCGCCGAGTGACGGCCTGGCCCGCTCGGCGCTGCCGTCGAACGCGCTCCGCAGATCCCTGAACAGCCACGGCCTGCCGAGGCAGCCTCGGCCCACGACCACGCCGTCGCATCCCGTACGGGCGACCATCCGCAGCGCGTCGTCGGCGGACCAGATGTCGCCGTTGCCCAGCACCGGGATGTCGGGCACCGCCTCCTTGAGCCGGGCGATGGCGTCCCAGTCGGCCGTCCCGCCGTAGTGCTGGAGCGCGGTGCGCGCGTGCAGCGCCACCGCCGCGACGCCCTCCTCGGCCGCGATGCGGCCGGCGTCGAGGTAGGTGAGGTGGTCGTCGTCGATGCCCGTCCGCATCTTCATGGTGACGGGCAGCGGTCCCGCGTTCGCCACCGCCGCACGCAGGATCCGCCGCAGCAGGTTGCGCTTGTACGGGAGCGCGGAGCCGCCGCCCCGCCTGGTGACCTTGGGTACGGGGCAGCCGAAGTTGAGGTCGACGTGGTCGGCCAGGTCTTCCTCGGCGACCATCTTGACCGCCCGGCCCACCGTCACCGGGTCGACCCCGTAGAGCTGGAGGCTCCTGGGCCGCTCCGGCTCGGCGAAGCGGATCATCTTCATGGTCTTGGCGTTCCGCTCCACCAGGGCGCGGGAGGTGATCATCTCGCACACGAACAGCCCGCCGCCCTGCTCGCGGCAGAGCACCCGGAACGGCGCGTTCGTGATGCCCGCCATCGGCGCCAGCACCACCGGCGGCCACACCTCGATCGGCCCAATCTTCATCCTTGAAGTTGTAGCGCAGGTCCGGCGGGAAGCGGTATTCGCACGGGTGAGGCGGGGCGGCGGGAAATTCGCTAGAGTAGTCGGGCAACGCGGAAGTGGCTCAGTGGTAGAGCATCACCTTGCCAAGGTGAGGGTCGCGGGTTCGAATCCCGTCTTCCGCTCGGACAGGTTGCCCGGTGGAGTGGCCGAGAGGCGAGGCAGCGGCCTGCAAAGCCGTGCACGCGGGTTCAAATCCCGTCTCCACCTCGACGGACGATTAGCTCAGCGGGAGAGCGCTTCCCTGACACGGAAGAGGTCACTGGTTCAATCCCAGTATCGTCCACCATCTCCACGAAGCCCCCGGACCACCCGGGGGCTTCCGCATGTACGGACCATGGTCAAGTCCGCGAGCCCCGGGGTGTTCCGAGGGCCGGGGAGCGTCGGCATACCGGCGACATACCGGGCGCTCGTACTCTTGCGCGGGTGCGTTTTCACAGGTGCTGGACCAGAACCGCTGCCGTGTTGCTCCTCGGCGCTCCCCTGCTCGTGACGGTTTCCCCCGCCGAGGCGAGACCCCTGTCGGACAGGAGTTTCTTCGGCGAGTGGAAGAACGGCGCCTGGGTCGCGGGGTCGCGGTTGTCGTACACAGAGCCGGGACTGACGGCCATGCAGAACGCGGTCAAGGCCGGCGACCATGCCCTGGCCAAACGGCGGTTGCTCGAATATTTCCGGACCCGTCCGCCGATCTCGGCCGGGACCTTCTCCCACCCCGACTGGCCGGGAGCCGTGGAACTGACCGCGGACCACATCTGGACGCTCGCCGGCGGCGAGGTCTACATCGACACGCTGACGGTCGGCCCCGCCGAGACCACGGTCACCACCGACGTGACGAGCAGCGTCACCGGCGGCCGGAGCGGCTTCTTCCTGATGAGCCGGTACAAGGACGCGGTCGTCGCGAACTTCCACAGCAGGAGCAAGGGAGAGGGCAAGCCCACCCTCCGGCTGACCTTCACCGACGGCTCGGCGAAGACCCTGGTGCCTACCGACGACACCCACATCTGGGCGGGCCACCCGGGCAACGTCTACGGCGACAAGTACCTGCTGCGGGTCGCCGACCAGGGCAAGGGCCCGTTCACGGCCGCGACGAGCAAGGCCTACTTGCAGTTCGACCTCGACGGGCTGCCCAAGGTGAAGAAGGCCGAGCTGACGCTGACCGGCAAGGCGGACGCCAGGAAACAGGTCATGCTGTTCGGCAACGGCGAATCCTTCGACGAGGACACCCGTACCTGGAACAACACCGTGCAGTACACCTACTCCTGGCAGGGCGACCCCGACGGTTTCGACTGGAAGCAGCCGGCCGGCGCCGACAAGGAGTACTACGTCCAGCTCCCCCGCTTCTACTTCGCGGGGCCGCTGGCCGCCGCCTACCAGCGCACCGGCGACGAGAAGCACGCCCGCGCCCTCATCGGCATCATGACCGACTTCATCAAGGACGCCGACGCCTACGACTCCGACGAGGGCGCCGGCTCGTACCCGAACAGCCTCTCCGTGGCGCGCCGCATCCAGAACTGGATCCCCGCGTACGAGATCCTGCGCAAGAGCCCGTCGCTGACCCCCGAGGCCAACGCCGAGATCCTCAAGGCGTTCAACAGGGCTGGCCTGCATCTGCAGGAGAGCACCCAGGGCGCGCCGAACTGGAGGCAGACCCAGAAGGTCGTGCTGCTGCACCTCGCGGTGTACTTCCCCGAGTTCCGCGTGGCGGACAAGTGGCGCGCCGACGCTCTCGGTTTCCTGGAGGGGCAGCTCGACGACTCGACCTACCCCGACGGCGGCTACTGGGAGGCGACGGACGGGTACGCCCGCGGTTACGCCTCCCAGTACGTGGACATCGCCCTGTTCATGCGCCAGCACGGGATCGAGTTCAGCTCCGCCACCAAGGGCAAGCTGCGCAAGCTGGCCCGTTTCCTGATGGATCAGACCTTCCCCAGCGGCTACAACGCCATGTACGGCGACAGCGACACGAAGGACATGCGCTCGACGCTGAGAAGGCTGGGCGAACTGCTGGGCGACCAGGAGCTGATCTACGTCGGCACCTCGGGCGGCTCGGGGCGAAAGCCCGCGCACACCTCGTCGCTGTATCCCGACACCCGGGTGGCGGTCAGCAGGTCCGGCTGGCACGCCCAGGACTCGTACCTGCGGCTGAACATCGACCGGGGCAACCACAGTCACCCGGACGAGCTGGCGGTCACCGTCTACGCCCACGGCAGGCCGCTGCTGCCCGACATGGGGACGTTCACCTACAGCCAGGACCCGCGGGCGGAATGGCTGAGGAAGAGCACGGAAGCGCACAACACCATCGAGATCGACAACAAGGCGCAGGATTCGAAGGCTCCGGGGGCGATCACGCACATGGTCACCAACCCGGTCTTCGACCGGATCGGAGCCCACAGCGAAGCCTCCGCCGGGGCGCTCCACGAACGGTCCATCCTGGCCCTGCACTCGGGCCTGTGGCTGGTCTCCGACCGGTTGAAGCCCAAGAGCGGCGGAGCGCACCGCTACGAGCAGAACTGGCACTTCGCCTCGGACGCCGAGCCCTCGCTGCGGTCCGGTTCGAAGGCGGCGGCCACGGCCTTCGGTACGGGCGCGAACATCACCGTGGTGCCCGCCGACCCGGGCCAGGTCAGCGCCTCGCTGCGGGCCGGTTACCACGCTCCGTACATGTACCAGGTGCAGGACGCCAAGTACGCGTCGTACGTCAAGACGGTCACGGGCGGGACCACCTTCGACACCCTCCTGCTGCCCTCCACCGGAGCTGCGGACCCATCGGTCGCCGTAAAACGCCTCCCCGTCAGCGGCGCCACGCCGTTCGAGGCGACCGCGCTGAACCTGAACCTGGGCGCGCGCGGCGAGGGGGTGTACTACAAGTCCTGGAACAAGCAGGCGTCCCGGTCGTTCGGGCCGTACGACTACGACGGGAAGATGTTCTACACCGAGACCGGCGCCGCGGGTCAGACGGTCGTGATGATGAGCGGCACGTCCATCGAGCATGACGGCGCCACCCTGGTCAAGTCGCCCGTCGAGGTGCCGGACCTGGCCGTGCGCGTCGGGACCGACGGCACCGTCCGCATCGACGGCAGCGGCCTGACCGCGAGTACCGACCAGGCGCGCGCCATCGCGATCGCCGCGCCGGGGGCCACGAAGGTGGTCCTGAACGGCACGCAGGTGCCCTTCACCCGTGACGGCGCACTCATCTACGCGGCGGCCGTCGCGTGACGACGGGTTCGGCCGGGCATGCCCTCATGGCGGGCGAGTGGGCCGCGGCCGCGCGGCTCAGGCGGGCCGGTGACCCGGGCCGTCAGCGGACGCCGCGAGGGCGGAACTGGATGCTGATGCGCGGCCCCGCCGGGCGGGTGGTCTTGGGGACGGCGTGTTCCCACGTGCGCTGGCAACTGCCGCCCATCACGATGAGGTCGCCGTGACCCAGGTCGTAGCGGAGTGACGAGCCGCCGCCGCGCGGGCGGAGCAGCAGAGGGCGCGCGTAGCCCACGGACAGGATCGCCACCATGGTGTCGTGGGCGGCGCCGCGGCCGATGGTGTCGCCGTGCCAGGCCACGCTGTCGCGGCCGTCGCGGTAGTAGCACAGGCCGGCCGTGGCGAACGGCTCGCCCAGCTCTTCGCGGTAGTGCTCATCGAGGACGCGCCTGGCGTCGGCGAGCACCGGGTGCGGGAGCGTCTCGCCCTCGTCGTAGAACTTCAGCAGCCGCGGCACGTCGACGACGCGGTCGTACATCTTGCGCCGCTCGGCCCGCCACGGCACCGACTCCGCCAGCCGCTCGAACAGCTCGTCGGCTCCCGACAGCCAGCCCGGCCGCACGTCGACCCAGGCGCCCCGGTCGAGAGGGACGCGGCGGACCGTCGAGCCGAGCGGCCCCACGGCGAGTTCCTCGTTCAGGCTCAGCAGAGATGCTTGGTAAACAGCCGCCATACCACCGAGTGTAGGTGATCGTTCAAACATGTTTTCGACTGTGCCGGATCCCGCGGGCGGGGCATGAAGGACGAGAAGAATCGCGTGGCGTCGTCCCGGGCCGCAGCGGGGCCGCCACATCCGATCGAGGAGCACGTCATGCTCACCACTGAGTTCCTGCCGGGCAGCCCGTGCTGGGTCGATGTCGGCAGCCCCGACATCGAGGCGACCGCAGGCTTCTACAGCGACCTGTTCGGCTGGCGGTTCCAGCCGGCGATGGAGGGATACGGCTTCTGGCAGGCCGACGGCAAGACGGTCGCCGCGGCCGGGTCGGTGATGGAGGAAGGGGCCGCCGCGTCCTGGATGGTCTACTTCCAGACGCCCGACTGCGACGCCACCGCCAAGGCGGTCGAGCTGGCCGGCGGGCTGGTCCGCGCCCAGCCGTTCGACATCGAGGGGCAGGGGCGGATGGCGCAGTTCACCGACCCCGCGGGGGCGGAGTTCGCGGCCTGGCAGCCGGGTGGCACGCGCGGCCTCGACGTGGTGACCGATCCGGGGTCGTTCGCCTGGGCCGAGCTGTTCGTGCCCGACACCGACGGCATCCGCGGCTTCTACCGGTCGGTGTTCGGCTGGCGGTTCGACGACGTCGACATGGGAGATCTGACCTACCCGGTGGTCTCGCCGGCCGAGGGCGGCGCCGACTCGTCGATGGCGGGGCTGGTGGGGCTGCCGCCGGGTGACCGGGCCCACTGGGTGCCGTTCTTCGAGGTGCCCGACTGCGACGGGGTGGTGGCCAGGTGCCAGGAGCTCGGCGGCACGGTGCGCACGCCGGTGGACGACGTGCCGGGGGTGGGGCGGATCGCCTACCTGTCCGATCCGCACGGGGCGCGGTTCGCGGTGATCACCAGCACGGCCTGAGCGCGCCGGTGTAACGTCTCCTGGGTGTTGACACGTTACATGCTCGGCGCCCTCGCCTCCCGTACCGGCGACGAGATGTCCGGGCCCGCGCTGCTGGTCGCCGGGCTGGCCGTGACCGGGTCGCCGGTGCTGGCGTCGTCGCTGCTGGCGGGGCTGACCGTGTCGGCGGCGGCCGGGGGGCCGCTGCTGGGCGTGGTGCTCGACCGTACCCGCAGGCCGGGGCGGGTGCTCGGGTGGTGCCTTGGGGGTTACGGCGCGGGGCTGCTCGTGGTGCTGGCCGGGCTGGGGCGGCTGCCGGACGCGGCGCTGATCGGGGTGGCCGTGCTGACGGGGTTGCTGGGGCCCTCGCTGAACGGCGGGTGGACGGCGCAGCTGCCGTCGGTCGTCGGGGCCGGGCGGCTGCCGCGGGCGAACGCGCTGGACGCGATGAGCTACAACGTGGCCGCGCTGGCCGGGCCTGCGCTGGTGGGGGTGATCGCGACCGCCGCCGGAGGAGAGGCGGCCGTCGTGGTCGGCGTGGTGCTGCTGGTGGCGGCCCTGCCCGCGGCCCGGGTGCTGCCGGCGCGGGAGGAGAGGCTCGGGAAGCCGGGGGCGGTCCGGGAGGAGCTCGCGGCCGGGTTCCGCGCCATCGCGGGGAACCGGGCGCTGCGGCGGGCGACCGTGACGTCCATGGTGTCGATGGCGGGTCTGGCCATGCTGATCGTGGCCGCGCCGCTGCTGGGGCTGCGGCTCGCGGGCGACGCCGGGTACGGGGCGCTCCTGCTGGCGGTGACGGCGGGAGCGGCCCTGGCGGCCAACGCCGTGATCGCGAGGGTGGGGGTGCGGTGGCGGCCTTTCCGGACGGGACGACAAGCTGGTATCGCGAGGGCGGGGGTGCGGTGGTGGCCTCTCCGGACGGGACGACAAGGCAGTGCCGCCGTGGCGCGGGCGGGGATGGGGTGGGACACGGTGATGGTCGTGTCCACCCTGTTGATCGGGGTGGGGACGTTGGTGGCGGCGGTGGCGGGGTCCTTTGCGGTGGCGGTGGTGGCAGCCGTGGTGGTGGGCGTGGGTGAGGGGCCGCAGCTCACGGCGCTGTTCGCGGTGCGGCATCGGGAGGCGCCTGAGCGGGTGCGCGGTCAGGTGTTCACGACCGGGGCCAGCTTGAAGATCACCTCGTTCGCGGCGGGTTCGGCGCTGGCGGGGCCGCTGGTGGCCTTGTCCCCGGGAGCCGCGCTGCTCGCGGGGGCGGGCGTCCAGCTTCTGGCCGTGGCGGCGTACGGTCTGCTCTCGCTCCCCCGGTCGGCCCTGGAAGGACCTACTCCGTACGGTCCTGACGAAGCCGCGGACGAAGAAGCACAGTCGGGGTGATCAGGCTGGGCGGGTGGAGCGGTAGGCGGCTACGCGTTCGCGGGTGGCGCAGCGTGGTGTGCAGTAGCGGCGAGGGCTGCCGCCGCCCGCGTGCAGGAAGGGGCGGCGGCAGGTCGCCGACGCGCACAGGCCGCCGGGGACGCGCTGGTGGTCGGCCAGGAGGACGGCGAAGGCCATCGCCGAGGACGCCTGGAACCATTCGCCCCAGGGCGCGTCGTCGTGGCCGTCGACGTGCACGTGCCAGCCGGTCGTGCCGTCGTGGCTGGTCAGGCGGGGCGGCCCGGCGGCGGCCGCCAGGAGGCCGTTGAGCAGGGCCGCCGCCGCGCCGGGGCCGGGCGCGGCGAGGACCTCGACGAGCCGCCCGGCCGCCTCCCGCATCGCCCGCACGTCGGCCCCGGTGAGGTCGAGCGGCCCCCGCTCCCCGTGGGCGCGCAGCACCCGGGCCACCGACTCCGCCGTCGCGTCCTCGTACAGCAGGACCGTGCACAGGTCGACGGCCCTGGCCGCGATCGCCTTGGTCGAGTGATCCTCCACGTTCCCGAGCGTAGGGGGTCAGCCGCCGCAGGCGGCGACCACGAGCGAGTCCTTCAGCACCGTGTAGCGGTCCCTGAGCCTGACCGCGCCGGTCCCGGTGTCGATCTGGACGACGTTCATCCGGCCGGCCTGGGTGGTGAGGTGGAGCGTGACCTGCCGGTCGCCGGTCCAGTCGATGGCGTTGAGGTCGCCCTTGGGCAGCTTGACCGGGACCCGGCCGAGCACCTGGTCGGTCTCGACGTCGTACAGCACGAGCTGGGACTTGCCGGCGACGAACGCGGCGGCGGTGCGCCCGTCGGCGGCCAGGGCGAGCGGCATGTTGGCGGAGACGAGCTGCGGCGGGGTGGCGCGGGAGACGAGCTCGCCGGTGTCGGCGCGGACCACGACGTCCGTCACGGCCTCGTCGGCGTCGACGGTGGTGAGGACCTCGCCGCCGTCGCCGCTGAAGTCCACCAGGGTCTCGCCGCGCGGGAGCGTGCCGAGGCGGGCGCCGTCGGAGGTGTCGAAGATCCGCACCTGGCCGGTGCCGATCGTGACGGCGAGCCGGCCGCCGTCGTCGGACAGGACGAGCCCGACCTCGTACTGCGGCACCCGGGGCACCGCGCCGGCCGGCAGCAGGGTGACGCCGCCGCCGAGGGTGCGGACGGCGAGGCGGTGGGAGTTCTTCGCGAAGTACGCGACCTTCGTGCCGTCGCCGCTGACCGCGACGGGCGCGGGGAGGTACTTGTAGGGCTTGCCGTCGGCCTTGAGCGCGACGGTCTGCGCGTCGGCCAGGACGCGCTGCTCGCCGCTGTGCATGACCAGCCGCCACGGGCCGCAGGGCAGCCGGCCGTCGTCGCCCCTGTCGCAGCCCTTGATGGAGGCGTAGCGGACGGCGTCGTGGTGCGGCGCGGCCTGGGCGGGCGCGGTCAGGGGCACGGTCAGTGGCACCGCCAGCAAGGCGGCGGCCAGCAGGATGACCTTCATGTCACTCTCCCGCGACGGTGTAGAAGTAGGAGTCCTTGCCGGTCGTGTAGCGCTCGGTCTGCTTGACGGCGCCGGTCGCGGGGTCGGCGGTGAGCACCCGGACCACGGCCGTGCCGCCCTTCCCTCTCCCGGGCACGGCGACCGTGAGCTTGCCGCCCTCGCCCCACCGGGCGGTGAACGGGGTGTCGCCGGGGTCGAGCGCGAGGTCCACGCCCTCGGTCAGCTTGCCGGTCGCCAGGTCGTACAGGCGCAGCCGGGGCGGTTTGCCGCGTTCGGGGTGGCCGGAGACGACGACCGCGACGGTCCGCCCGTCGCGGGCCAGCGCCTTGACCGGCGCGTTGGCCACGACCTGCGGCGGCGTGCGCCTGACGGAGGTGCCGTCGGGCTCGTGCACGACGAGCGCGGTGGTGTTGTCGGCGGTGACGCGCTCGGTGAGCACCCGGTCGCCGCCGGGGCTGAAGCCGATCGGGGTGTCTCCCCCGCGCAGCTCGGCGGTCCGGCGGGTGGCGAGGGTGTAGAGCTTGGTGGGCACGCGCTCGGCCTGGTCGAGGTAGTCGACCAGCACCCGGTCGCCGGCGGGCGACAGGGTGAGCGAGACCAGGTCGGTGCCGGCGCCCTTGGGCAGCAGCGACCTGGGCAGCACGGTGCGGCGGCCGCTGGGCAGGTGCCACACGACCAGGCGGTGGTCGCCGGACCGCTGGTGGGCGACGGACCGGCCGTCGGCGCTGACGGCGAGCGGGGCGGCCTCGCCGGTGCTCCTGCCGCGCCGGTCGACGCTGACCCCGGCGACGGCGGAGCTGGTGGTCACGCCGCCGCCGGGGGCGAGCAGCCGCCAGGTGGGACACGGGACCGTGATGCCGGATCTCTCCGTACAGGTGGGTATCCACGCCAGGCCCACCTGAGCGGGCCGGGCGTGCGCGGCGGGCGCCCAGGCGACCCCGCCGAGGACCGCGGACGCCAGGAGGGCGGCGGTCGCCGAGCAGATTCTCATGCTCACTTGGACAACCGGCGGGCCGCACCCGCGGATCACGGATGCGTCACGTTCGGGGCAACGGCCGGCGGCCGGGGAAGCCGAGCTCCGAGCGGTGGTACCAGCCCAGCTCCGGCTCGCCCTCGATCCAGCACAGCCGTACGGACGCGCCGTCGAGCACGGCGGGGAAGTCGAGCAGCACGGGCGCGATGCCCTTCACCTCCAGGCCCAGGCCGGCCCAACGGGACAGGATCTCCTGCATGCCCGCCTCGATGCCCTTGATCTCGGGCAGCCCGCCTAGCGGGGAGACGCCGCCGGTGTCGCGGTCGTAGGTGATCTCGGCGAGGTCGGCGCGGGCGGCGACGAGCTCGCGGGCCTCGGCGAGGATCCGCGGCATCAGCGAGCGCGCCTCGGCGACGGAGAAGAGCCTGTCCATAGCCGGGAACGTTAGCGGTTCGGCTCGTAGGCGCGGAGCAGGAGCTGCTCGGCGTGGTCGAGATAGCCGTCGAGGTAGGCGGCGGCGCGGTCGGGCTCGCCGGCCTCGATGAGCTTGAGCAGCTCGCGGTTGCGGTCGAGGAACGGCTCGTGGAAGTCGCGCGGGTTCTCCATCACGTGGAAGACCAGGCGCAGCTCGGCCAGGAGCTGGCGCATCGCCTCGTCGAGCCTGGGGCTCTGGTTGAGGGTGACGAGGGCCTGGTGGTAGCGGATGTTGGCGGTGCCGACGGCCCGCCAGTCGCCGGCCTCGGCGGCCCGCTCGGCGTCGGTCATCGCCTCGCTGATCTGCGCCAGCGCCTGCGGCGTCGGGGGGCGGCGGACGGCCGCGCCTTCGAGCACCCGGCGCACGCGGTAGAGGTCGGAGACGTCCTCGGCCGACAGCACGCGGACGAACACGCCCCTGTTGAGCCGGTGGTCGAGCAGCCGTTCGTGGCTGAGCAGCCGGAACGCCTCGCGCAGCGTGTTGCGCGAGACGCCGAGGGCCTCGCAGATCGACTCCTCCGACAGGCGCTGGCCGGGCATGAAGAGGCCTTCGATGATCCGGTCGCGCAGGATGTCGGCGACCCGCTCGGCGGTGCTGCTGCGCCCGAGGCGGGATCGGTCTTGTGCGAGGCCGGCTACTGCGTCGTCCACAGGCAACAGGAAATCATCGAACAAACCTCTTGTCGAATCGTTCAACGATCCTTACGTTGAAACGGTGACCCTCTGAACGAAGGAGCGATCGATGTCCGGCTCCACCCCCCAATCCCGGCGGGTGATCCTCGCCAGCCTGATCGGCACATCGCTGGAGTGGTACGACTTCTTCCTGTACACGACCGCCGCCACGCTGGTCTTCGGCAAGCTGTTCTTCCCTACCTTCGACCCGCTGAACGCGACCCTGCTGGCCCTGACCACGAACGCGGTGGCGTTCGTCGCCCGGCCGCTGGGCGGGATCGTGTTCGGGCACTTCGGCGACCGCACCGGGCGCAAGACGGTCCTGGTCGTGACGCTGCTCGTGATGGGCGTCTCGACGTTCCTCATCGGCGTGCTGCCCGGATACGACACGCTGGGCGTGCTGGCGCCTGTCATGCTCGCCACGCTCCGGTTCGTGCAGGGGCTCGGGCTCGGCGGCGAGTGGGGCGGCGCCGTGATCATGTCGCTGGAGCACGGCGACCCGCGCCGCCGCGGATTCAACGCGAGCTGGCCCCAGGTCGGCGTCCCGGCGGGATACGTGCTGGCCACCGGCCTGCTCGCGATCCTGTCGTTCACGCTCCCCGACGCCGCGTTCATGTCGTGGGGCTGGCGGGTGCCGTTCCTGCTGTCAGGGCTGCTGGTCCTCGTCGGCCTGTGGGTGCGCCTGAAGATCACCGAGTCGCCGCTGTTCGCCGAGGTCGAGCAGAAGGGCGCCAAGGCGCGGATGCCGCTGCTGGAGGTGCTGCGCACGCACCCGCGCGCGCTGCTGTCGGCCTTCACCGCCCGGATCGGCGTGGACGTCGCCTTCTACACCTTCACCGCGTACATCCTGGTCTACCTGACCGGCCCGCTGGGCCTGGACCGGCAGGTGGGGCTGAACGCGGTGCTGATCGCCTCGGCGCTGCAGCTCGGGCTGATCCCGCTGTTCGGCTCGCTGTCGGACCGGTACGGGAGGCGCCCCGTGTACTTCGCCGGCGTCGTGGGCGCCGCGGTCTGGGTGTTCGCGTTCTTCCCGCTGCTGGAGACCCGGTCCACGTTCCTGATCATCGTGGCCGCCGTGGTCGCGCTCGTCACCCACGCGGCGATGTACGGGCCGCAGGCGGCGTTCATCGCCGAACTGTTCAGCACCCGGCTGCGCTACAGCGGGGCCTCGATGGGCTACCAGGTGGCCGGCATCGCGGGCGGCGCGCTCGCCCCGGTCATCGCGATCAAGCTCGTCGACACGTTCGGCACCACGCTCGCGGTGTCGGTGTACGTGGTGATCGCGCTGGCGATCACCACCCTGGGCCTGGCCATCGCGCCGGAGACGCGGGACCTGGACCTGGCCGCCGAACCGATGCCGCAGCGCACCTGAGACCGCCCCTCCTGGAGTTGCCGCGAGAGCCGCGGGCGGCGGCTGCCACCGCCGCCCGCGGGGGGAAGGACGACCATGCGAACCGCCCTGCTCGTGATCGCCGCGCTGATCTGCGTGCCGACGCTCGTCGGACTCGTCGGGGGCCTGGAGAGGACCGACGCCGGCGAGGTGGCCGTGGTCCGCGACGGCGGCTGGTTCGACGACAACCAGGTGCGCGAGGTCATCCCGCCCGGCTCCGGCCTGACCTGGGCCGGCCTGTGGTCGTCGGTGCACCCGTACCCGGCGCAGCAGCGCTTCTACACGATCACCGCGGACGCCAGGCGCGCCACCACGCTGGGCGTGGACGTGGTGACGGTGCCCAGCGGCGACGGCGTGAACCTGGGCGTCGAGGGCACCCTGTACTTCACGCTCAACCTGGATCCGGCGACGCTGAAGACCTTCGACGACAAGTACGGCACCCGTACCTTCCGCGGCCAGGACGACTCCTTCCTGTACGCGTGGGAGGGCGACGAGGGGTGGACCGCGTTCTTCGGCCAGGCGGTCCGGCCGGTGATCGACAACGCGCTCCGCACCGAGGTGGGCGCCCGGCGCTGCGCCGAGCTGGTGCCGTCGTGCGCACTGCTGGAGAGCTCGGCGCTGAAGCCGCGCGACAGCAACACGAACATCAGGGCGGTGCAGGACGGGGTGAACGCCGCGCTCGCCCGCGACCTGCCGCGCACGCTCGGCGGCGCGTTCTTCACCGGCATGACCTTCTCACTGTCGCGGATCACGCTCCCGGCCGAGGTGCAGAAGTCGGTGGACCGCTCGCTGGCGGCCGGCGCCGCCGTCTCAGAGGCGCAGGCGAGGGTGGCGCAGGCCGAGGCGGAGGCCAGGGCCAACCAGGCCAGGCAGGACGGCTACGACAAGTGCCCCGCCTGCGCCGAGATCGACAAGCTGAAGTCACTCCCCCAGGGGATCACCGTCTACGCCCCGGGGAACCAGGACGCGGTCGTCGTGCCCACCCGCTAGGCCCGGGGCTCGCCCGGAACAGGGGCACGGGTGAGCCACGGGCCCTTGAAGGCGGCCAGGGTCAGCAGGAACAGCACCTGGCCGCCCAGCCCGACCATCAGCCACGTCTCCCAGCCGGCCGCGGCGACGACCTGCGGCGAGACCACCAGCATCGCCACGATCATGACGCGGACGACCATCCCCCACAGCCCGAGCGCGGAGCCCTGCAGACGGGCGTCCACGTCCTCGGCGTTCTCGGAGAAGTTGGCCATCCACGGCACGTACGCGATGCCCAGGGCCAGGAACAGCAGCGCGTACACGACCACCACGTGGGTGGCCGAGGCGCCGGCGCCGACCAGGCCGATGAAGTAGGCCAGCGCGGCGATGGTCAGCACGGTCCCGGCGGCGGTGAACGGCTTGCGCAGCCGCAGCCGGTCGGAGATCCGGCCGACCGCGATGACGGCCAGCGCGTTGAGCACGATGCCGAGCGCGACCACGCCGTTGGCGGCCGCCGCGGCCATGCCGAACGCGGTGACCAGGATCGTCTGGCCGAAGATGGCGAAGGTCCAGTAGAGCACCTGCCAGCCGGTGTTGCCGAGCACGTGCGCCCACAGGTGCGGGTGCCGGAACAGCTCTCTCAGCTTGCCCGGGTCGATCTTCTCCTCGGCGCTCACCTCCGCCTCGGCGTCCATGACCTGGGCCCGCAGCGCGGCGGACGGCTCGGCGATCTGCCAGATGATGATCGCGCAGAGGGTGAGCGAGACGACGCCCATGAGGATGGCCTGCGACTGCCAGGCGTTGCCGAACAGCGGCAGCGTCAGGCTCGCCAGCGCGGAGGCCAGGAACGAGGCGCCGACCGGGCCCCAGGTCCAGAACGCGAACGCCTGCGCCCGTCCCATCCGGGGCGAGAAGTCGCGCACCAGCGAGGCGGTGATGGTGATGCCCGCGCCCTCGATGAAAAGCATCAGGCAGCGGACCGCGAGCAGCCCGCTCACCGAGTCGACGGTGGCGAGCAGGAAGTTGCAGGCGGCGGTGACGGTGAGCGTGGGCACCAGGATGGCGACCCGTCCCCACCGGTCCGACAGGATGCCGCCGAACCCGGCGGACACCCCGCCCACCAGCACCGAGAGCGCCGCGATGAGCCCGTACTCCTCCAGCGACATGCCGAGGTCGGTCATCAGCAGCGGCAGGATGGTGGCGATCGTGGTCTCGAAGTTGGCCACCAGGCTGGCGAGCACCGCGATGGCGAGCAGGCGGACGCGGCGGGCGCCGACGGGATAGACGCTGAGCTCGCGGACGTAGAACGGCTTCATCCCCAACCTCCGGGGCACGAGCGGGACAAAGGGTCGCTCTAGAACGCGTTTCTAGTAGATCCACAGTTTGCTGCTGAACGCGCGCAAGTCAACGCCCACGAGCGTCACGATGTGATCTCGGTCACCATTTCGCACGTTGTAACGCAATCGCCGCCGATTCCCAGAACCTGATCGACCGTTTACGCATAAACTGCGCGCCTGTGAGCCTCCCTGTACGTGAACGTTCCCCCCGCCCGGGCGGCGGCCGGCACCGGCGGCCGGTCCCCACGTCCCTCCCGCCGGACGCGCCCGTACTCGTGCTCGCCGCGCCCGGCAGCGCCACCGGCGTGGCGGCGGACATCGCCGCCGTGGTGCGCGTCGACAACCCCCAGATCGAGGTACGGCTCACCACCGTGGACGAGCTGGCCCCGGCGCTGCCGGAGGGCCGGGACGCGATCGTGGTGCCCCTGCTCACCTGGGACGATCCGGCCGTCCTCGGCCAGATCGGCCGGGCCGTCGCCGACAGCGGCTCGGGCGCCGTCGTGACGGGCGCGCTCGGCCCGCACCCGCTGCTGGCCGAGGCGCTCCACATCAAGCTGGCCGAACGCGGCCTGGCCAGGGCCGACCGGGTGCGCCTGCTCAACGTCCACAGCCCCGTCGACGCGGTCATCCTCGGCACGACCGGTGGCGAGCAGGCCGTGCACGCGGCACAGGCGACCGCGGTGCTGCTGGCCTCCCGGCTGACGCTCCCGGTGGTGGCCGCCTCGCTTGACAGCGAGCCCGGAGTCGCCGTGGCCGCGGACCGGCTGCGTGCGGCCGGCGCCCAGCGGCTGGCGCTCTCGCCGTGTGTGATCGGCCACGAGGCACCGGCTGACCTGGGGCGACGCGCGGCGGAGGCGATCGGCGCCGGCCACGCGGAGCCGATCGGCGCGCACAGCATGATCGCCGAACTTGTCGCCCGCGCTTACGGCAGTCAACTGGCCACTTGACAAGGGCTTGTAGAGATCACTCAAGTAGCGTTACCGTCGGCCCATGTGCGAGGTCGTGTGCAAAGGTGAGCGTTTGTGGCTTCGTGAGGTCACCGAGTCGGATGCCGCGCCACTGCACGCGATCTACGGAGATCCGGCGGCCACCCAGCACATGCCGTTCCCGCCCCGCACGGTCGGGCAGGTGGCCGAGGTCGTGCGGGAGGCGGTGGCCGCCGCCGCCGAGAAGCCGCGCCGCCTGTACGCGCTGGCCGTGCTCGACCCCCACGACCGGAGCGTGATCGGCGTCGCGCGGCTGCACATCGACGCCGAACGCCCGCACTGCGCCGAGATCGGCCTCGGCCTGCGCCCCGACCACTGGGGCCGGGGCATGGGCACCGACCTGGTGCGGCTGCTGCTGACCTTCGGCTTCAAGCAGCTCGGCCTGCACCGCATCTGGGGCGCGCGGGCCCCCGCCAACCTGCCCGCCCAGCTGGCCATGCTGACGGCGGGCATGGTCGAGGAGGGTCGCCTGCGCCACCACGTGGCCGCCCCCGACGGCTGGCGCGACTCGGTGATCCACGCCGCGATCGAGGACGAGTGGCGCGGCCGCTGACTCAGCGGACCAGCGCGAAGAACGCCCGGACGTCCCCCACCAGCAGGTCGGGCGCCTCCATCGCGGCGAAGTGCCCGCCGCGGTCGAACTCCGACCAGTGCACGATCTTGTGCTCGCGCTCGGCGACGCGGCGGACCCCGGGGTCGCCCGGGAAGACGGCCACCCCGTGCGGGAGCGCCGACGGCTCCTGCCCGCGGCCCCAGGACGCGGCGCTCTCCTTGTACAGCCGGGCCGAGGAGCCCGCGGTCCCGGTGAGCCAGTAAATGCTGATGTTGGTGAGGAGCTGGTCGCGGTCCACCGCGTCCTCGGGCAGCTCGCGGGCCGGGTCGGTCCACTCCTTGAACTTCTCGGCGATCCAGGCGAGCTGCCCTGCCGGCGAGTCGTGCAGGCCGTACGCGAGCGTCTGCGGCCGGGTGGACTGGATCATCGCGTAGCCGGAGCCGTCCTGGTCGCCGTAGACGGCCAGACGGGCCCGCTCGGCCTCGGTCAGGCCCTCCAGCTCGGCCGGATCCCCGCTCGGGAAGCCGAGCCCGCCGTTGACGTGCACCCCGACGACCCGTTCCGGGTCGAGCCTGCCGACCATCGGGGAGATGACGGCGCCGGTGTCGCCGCCGTGCGCGCCGTACCGCCCGTAGCCGAGCCTGCGCATCAGCTCCTTCCACGCCGCCGCGACCCTGGCCATGTCCCAGCCGCGCTCGCGGGTGGGCCCGGAGAAGCCGAAGCCGGGGAGGGACGGGGCGACGAAGTGGAAGGCGTCGGCCGGGTCGCCGCCGTGCGCGCGGGGGTCGGTGAGCGGGCCGACGACCTTCATGAACTCGGCCACCGACCCCGGCCAGCCGTGCGTGACCAGCAGGGGCAGCGCGTCCGGCTCGGGTGAGCGCACGTGCAGGAAGTGCACGTTCTGTCCGTCGATCTCGGTGGTGAACTGCGGGAACGCGTTGAGCGCCGCCTCGTGCGCGCGCCAGTCGTAGCCGGTGCGCCAGTACTCGGCGAGTGCTCGCGCGTACGGGACCCCGTACGACCAGCCGGCGCCGTCCAGCTCGTCGGGCCAGCGGGTACGGGCGAGGCGCTCGCGCAGGTCGTCCAGGTCGGCCTGCGGGACGTCGATGCGGAAAGGCCGGATGTCGTTGTCCATGACGCCCACGCTAGAAGCCGGTTAGGACAGTTACAGTCCTAGGTGTGCTGGAGACCTCGGCTCGACTGCTGAAACTGCTGTCCCTGCTGCAGACGCGGCGCGACTGGCCCGGCGCGGAGCTGGCCGGGCGGCTCGGCGTCTCGGCCCGTACGGTGCGTCGCGACGTGGAGCGGCTGCGGGAGCTGGGCTACCAGGTGCACGCGTCGGCCGGGGTGCCCGGTTACCGGCTCGGCGCGGGCAGCGACCTGCCGCCGCTGCTGCTCGACGACGAGGAGGCGGTGGCGGTGGCCGTCGGGCTGCGCACGGCCGCGCAGGGCGGCGTGGCGGGCATCGAGGAGACCTCGGTGCGGGCGCTGGCCAAGCTGGAGCGGGTGCTGCCGTCGCGGCTGCGCCACCGGGTGAACGCGCTGCAGTCGATGACCGTGCCGCTGACCGGCGGCGCGCCCGCGGTCGAGGCGGGCACGCTGTCGGCCATCGCGGCCGCCTGCCGCGACCACGAGGGCCTGCGCTTCGACTACCGGGCCGGGGACGGGACGGTCACGGAGCGGCTGGTGGAGCCGCACCGGCTGGTGGCGTCGGGACGGCGCTGGTATCTGGTCGCGTTCGACCCCGGGCGGGACGACTGGCGGGTGTTCCGGGTCGACCGGCTGCGGCTGCGCACGCCGAACGGGCCGCGGTTCGCGCCTCGGGAGCCGCCTGCAGAGGACCTGGCGGCCTACACCTCACACAGGATCTCCAGCGCGCCGTACCGTTACCGGTGCCGGGTCATCGTGCACGCGCCCGCGGAGACGGTCGTGGCGCGCATGCCGCCGTCGGTGGCCGCCGTGGAGCCGCTCGACGGGGGCGGTTGCCTGCTGACCAGCGGCTCCAACTCGCTGGACGAGCTGGCGTTCTGGCTGGTGTCGCTGGGGATGGCCTTCGAGGTGCGCGAGCCGCCCGAGCTGGCGGCGCACCTGCGGGTGCTGGCGCGCAGGCTGGCCGACGCGGCGGGCGGCTGAGACGCCGGGTGTCGGCGCGGGGAATTGTCGGTGGCGGGCCCTACCATGAGGCTCCTCACGGAGGGATGGCCCATGCTCGACTCGCTGATCGTGCCCCTGTTCGTCACCACCGACCTGCCGCCCCGGGCCGAGCTGGCGGAGTTCGGCGAGCTGGTCGCCGGCACGGCGCGGACGCTCGGCTACGACGCCTTCCTGTCGGGCAAGGTGTTCTGGCTCGACCGCCCGGTGCTGCCCGGGCAGCGGCCCGCCGCCAAGACCGAGTCGCGCTTCGCCGGGATGCTGGGCCACCTGGCGGTCTCGGGGGACGCGCATCCGGTCCGTGAGGTGGTGGCCGACCTGCGCACGGCGATCGGCGCGGCCGTCTCGGTCCGCTACGGCGACGCCGGCGCGCCGCCCGCCGTGTTCGCCATCCGCGACCGCGACGTCCGCGAGCGCACCCCCGACACGGCGCTCCACGTCGACACCCGCGACGCCCCGGCCGAGCTGGTGACGGTAGCGCGGCCTTACCTCTGACGGCCCGGCCTGCTTGTCGTGGCCCTTCAGGCGGCCAGTCCTATCAGGGTGTAGGGGGCCCACAGGTCCGGGCGCGACGACCCGTACAGCTCGCGTGACTCCAGCATCGCCGCCCTGAGTGCCCTGCCCGGGCCCGCGGCGGCCAGCCGGGCGTGGAAGGACGGCAGCAGCTCCCGCGCCACCTCGGGGTGCGCCGGCCACTGCGGCAGCAGCGCGGCGGCGGCGCCCGCGCGCAGCAGGGCGTGCCCGAGCGCTGTCACGCCCGCGCCGCCGGGTGTCGGCTCGCAGCCGCTCACGGCGACGAGCCGGGCCTCGATCCGCAGGTCCATGAGCGCGCGGGCGTTCAGCAGCCCGCCGGGAAGGCGGATCCCCGAGCCGTACGGGTCGGCGCCGTCGTAGCAGGCCGGGCAGGCCAGGTGCACGGTGTCCCAGACGCCTTCCAGATCGCGGGCGGCCGCGGTGACCGGCGGGCTGCCCAGCACCGCGGCGACGGCGGCCGCGTCCTCGCCCTGGCCCGCCACCAGCGTCCGGCCGCCGTGACCGGCTCGGCGCAGCGCCTGCCGGGCCAGCGCGGCCGCCGACGGCGCGTATGCCACGGCGTAGCGGTCGAGCAGCAGCCGCCCGCCCGGGGCGAGCGCGTGCAGCGGCAGCCCGTGCAGGTCGCCGTGCGGCAGCAGATACAGCACGTCGAGATCGTCGCCGAGCGCCTCGATCGCCTCGCCGAGCAGCAGGTCGGCGACCACCCGCCACAGCTCGGCCCGCCTCCGCCCGCCGTCGCCAGCCCTCGCCGTCGCGGCGAACTCGGCCAGCAGCTCCGGCCCTGCCGAGGTGGCGAACGCGCGCGGCCTCGCCCATCCCGCGCGGTGCGCCACCACGCTGACGAGCGCCTCCCCGGTGTGGAACGCGACGACGCCGCTTCCTTCCGGCAGCAGGTCCAGGAGCCGGCCCGGGTCGACGCCGATGGACCGCGCGACGTTCTCCTCCAGCCCGAGCAGCGTCTCCTTGGCCCGTTCCGCATGCGCCCAGGCCCTGGCCCCGCGCCCCAGACGGACGGCCAGCCCCACCGCCCTGGAGCGGAGCCGCTCGGCCGCCGCCGAACCCGTGTCGTCCAGCTCACCGGCCCGCTCGGCGTCCGCCAGTGCGGCCGCCAGCTCACCCAGCTCCTCGCCCGCCGCCGCCCTGGTCGCATACGCGGCGGCCAGCTCCGCCCGATGCGCCCCGCCGAGCCCCGGCACGCGCCCCCCGCCATCGTCCCCGTCCGACCACAACCCCCCACCCACAGCCGCCCCCGGCCCACTCAGACGGCCCTCACCCACAGCAACCGGCCCTTGGGGCTCAGCTGCAACCACGTCCGACCGCCCCGCGCCCTCGACGGGCGGATTCTGCACCTCACCATCCGGCTGCCGCGTGCCCTCAACAACCGACCTCTGCTCGCCTCCAGCCCAGTCCGGCCGCCCCGCGCCCTCGACGGCCGACCCCTGCACCTCACCATCCGGCCGCCCCGCGCCCTCAACGGCCAGCCGCTGTACCTCACCATCCGACCGCCGCGCGCCCTCGACCACCGGCCCGGAGCCCTGCGGCTCATCTCCGGCCGGTTCCCGCTGGTGTAGGCCGCCGAACAGCTCCGCCCGCTGGGCGCCGCCGACATCAGGATCCGCCCACTGCGCGCCGCCGACACCAAGGTCCGGCGGCTGTCCGCCGGCGGCGGCAGTCGGTCGCTGGGTGCCGCCGCTGAACGGCGTCGGCCGCTGAACGTTCCCCGTTGTTGGCTGGGTGCCGGCTTCGAGGAGGTCGATGGCTGCCGAGGCGCGGGCACGGGCGGCGGTGAACCGGCCGGCGCGCAGGTCCAGAGCGCCGAGTTCGGCCAGCGCCACGGCCTGGCCCTCGCCGAAGCCGATCCGCTGTGCCAGCGACAGCGCCTCGGCCAGGCGGTCGACGTCGCCCAGCCGGCCCAGCGCGATCAGGTCGCGCACCACGGCTCGCTGCCGTCCGCGCGCCCGGTCGATGTCCAGGGCCCGTTCGGCGAGCCGTGCCGCGCTGTCGCGTTCTCCTCTGGCCGCGTGTACGGGGGCCAGTTCCCCGCACACGGTGGCCACGGTCGCGTCGTCGCCGACGGCCTCCCCGAGCGCCAGCGCCTCCTGGTAGAGAGTTGCGGCCTCGTCCACGTCTCCCTGGCGGAAGCGCGTCCTCGCCCGTACGGCCAGCAGCGACGCCCGCATGCCGCGCCAGGCAGGGCCGGCGGCGAGCGCGAGCGCCTCGGCGAGCACCGCCCCGGCGTGCGACCAGCGCCGGTCCTCCGCCAGCGCCGCGCCGAGCGCCCCGAGCGCGGCCACCAGCCGCACCGGCATCGCCTGCCCGGACTCGCGCGCCAGCCGGACGGACTCCGCCAGGTGACCGATCGCCTCGGCCGTGCGCCCCAGCGCGACCGCGGCGGCGCCACGCCCGCGCAGGTGCTCGCTCAGCAGGCCGTCACGCAGGTCGCACCCATGCTTCGCGTACTCGTACGCGGCCTCAGGATCGTCCGCCTCCAGCGCCAGCGCGCACAGTTTGGCCAGCAGCCCGGAGCGGCGGCGCGGGTCGGCGGCGGCGCCGGCCGCCTGCCGTGCCAGCGCGAGCGCCCCGGACAGATCGCCTGCCGCCTCGGCCTCCTCGATGCGCACCCGCTCGGCCAGCCGTTCGGCCAGCTCCGGGTCCGCGCCGCCGCGCCGCACCGCGGCCAGCGCCTGCGCCAGCGCCGCCCGCCCCCGCACGACCTCCCCGGCCGCGAACTGCAGCTCGGCCAGCCGCACCAGCACGGCCGGATCCGCTCCCCCGACCGGGATCACCTCGTACGGTGCGTCCCCCGTAGGCCCGGTCACCGCGCCACTGAGCCCTTCTTCCAGCGCCTTCCTCGCCCGGCGCAGGTCGCCCCGCTCCTCCAGCGCGAAGCCGAGACGCAACGAGGCGAGCGCGGCCAGACCAGCGTGCCCGGTCGCGCGGAAGCCGTCGGCGGCCAGCCCCAGATGCTCCACCACAGCCGCCGAGCCCTCCGCACGAGCAGCCCCCCAGCCACCCTCCCCCCGCTCCCCCAGCCCGCCCACCCCGGCGACCGGCCCACCTCCGGGCCCCACCGGCAGACGTCCCCCCACCCCCGCCGCCCGATCCCCCATGGAAGCCATCAACGGACGCTCTTCCCCCACCCCTGCTGCGCGGTCCACCGCAGAACCGACCGACGGTCGTTCCCCCGCCGCCGGACCAAGCCCGGAACCTGTGGGGGGATGCTGGCCGACTTGGGCTGGGCGGTGCTTCGGCGCTGGGCGGTTGTGTGCGTGGACTACCGCGAGGCGTTCGTGGACTACCGCTTCCCGCAGGGGGTCGCCCGCTGCCAGGCCGAGGGCGGCTCGGAGCCGGTCGAGTGCGTCGTCCGGGTGGCCGGTGCGGAGGTCGGCGGTGGCGCGTACCAGGGCGATGGAGAACAGGGCGCCGATGTCGCCTTCCGCCACGGCGGGGCGCATCGCCAGGTCCAGTTCGGCCGAGGCCTCGTCGCAGCGGCCCAGCTCAACCAGGCAGGCGGCGCGCATCGTACGGGCGGCGGCCACGCGTTCGAGGGCCGCGAACGCCTCGGCGGCCGTCCCGAAGTCCTGGGTGGCCTGTTCCATCCCGGCGCCGGTGAAGCCGATCACGCCGAGGTGGTAGCGCACGGCGGCGACCCCGTCCCGGTGGCCGAGCTGGTTGTAGGCGCGCTCGGCCCGCTCGAACGCCCGCCTGGCCCCGGGCACGTCGGCGCGGGAGAGACGGCGGCGGGCGATGTGGTACCACTCGTCGGCGGCCTCGCGCCGCTGGCCGCGCCGCCGGACCACGTCCACGATGGCGGCCTCGCACGCCGCCGCGTGATCGGCGTGCCCGCACTCGTACAGCAGCACCGCGTGCCCGTCCAGCGCCTGGCAGGCGTCGTCCCACTTGCCGATGGCCTCCAGCTCGGACGCGCAGGTGCTGATCAGCTCGGCCGCGGCGGGCAGGTGGCCCAGCTCGGCGCCGGCCCGCGCGCCGGGGATGAGCGCCCGCGCGGCCCGCTCGGCGTCACCGCGGGTCAGGTGCAGCTCGCGGGCGCGGCCCGCACGTTCCAGCGCCTCCGCCCGGTCGCCCGCGTCGAGGTACGCCGCGGCGGCCCTTTCCTGGTACGTGGCCTCGTCCGCGTGCAGGCCCGCTTCCCGGCACAGTTCGGCGGCCCGCCGGTAGCAGGCGGCGGCCCGGCGTGGCTCCCCTGCCCGGGCGCAGGCGTTCCCCATGGCGGCCCGCTGAGCCGCCTCCTCCCGAGGGTGTCCGAGGGCTCCGTAGCCGTCGGCGGCGTGTTCGAACGCCCGTAACGCGGCCTCCCAGGCGCCGAGTTCCTCGTGCTCGTTCCCGATCCTGGAGTACGTGTCGGCCGCCTGGACCGGTTCACCCGCCTCGGCGAAGGCCCTTCCGGCCCGCTCCAGCAGTTCGATCGCCATTCTCCGGCGCCCACGTCCGGCCAGGCCCGTTGCGGCCCTCACCAGATACGTCGCGGCGCGTACCTTCTTGCGTTCGTCGCCGGGGCCTTCCTCCGCGGCTCTTCCGCCGATCCCGGTAGCGCGACCGGGATCGGCGCTGTCGCCGGTTCCGGCCTCGTCCCCGCTTCTGGCGGCGACGTAAGTGGGTCCGGCATTGACGTCGGCGGGGCCGGCAGTGGCATTGGCGGGGCCGGTGACGACGTCGGGGGTTCCGGCGGTGACATCGGCTGGGCTGGCGACGTTCCAGGAACCGGCGCCGCCGCCGAACCCGAATACGGCGCCATCGTCAGTCCGGGAAACGCCTCCGGCTCCAGCGACGTGGGCAGTATCAGTGGTGTCGACGGAAATGTCGCTGTCGTCCGTTCTGGCGACGTCCTCGGTTCCGACGGAGATGTCGGCGGTACCGGCAACGTCGGTGGTTGTGCTGGTATCGGTGGTGGCTCGTGACTGCGATGCGCCCGGGGTTCTGGTCTGGCCGCCGGTTCGGGAGTCTCTGGCTGCCCTGGCGTGGCGTTCGCCGAGGCGGAGCAGGTCTCGGGTGGTTTCCTCGTCGTCGCAGACCATGGCGAGCCGGGTCGCTGCCTCGGCCAGCGGCTTGTCCGGCGTACCTGTCAAGGTGCCGAGCGCCAGGCGGAGCAGCGAGGTGAGCTCGGGATCGCCCCCGGGCACGTTCCCGGCGAGTTCCAGCGCCTCGACCAGGTCCTGCTCGTCACCTCGTACGGTGAACCGCACCAGCAACCCCTTGACCAGCGCAAGCGGTACGGGCGACGCTCCCGCCCCCGTGGGCGGCGGTGCTTCGGGGGTGCGTGGCCGAGGCGACGGCTCTCGCGCCGCACTCGCCGGGGTGCCTTGCGCCGAAGGCAAGCCGCCGAACGGGTCCCTCGGAGTCACAGTCTGCGATGTGGGTGATGCGCCCGGCGGCGGTACCGCTGAGGGAGGGCCGGACGGAGGCGCGGTGGTTCCGGTGGCGAGGTAGGCAAGCTCTGCGGCTTTGCGAGCCGCCTGAACGGCAGCGTCCAGGTCCGCGATCTGACGGGCCGCCTGAACGGCACCCCCCGCGTCGGCGGAGCTGCGAGCCTTCTGGATCGAACCATCCCAGTCCGCAGAGCGCCCGGCCGCCTGCACCGCCACACCCGACTCGGCGGGTCCGCGTACCTCCCGAGCCGCAGGATCCCGGTCCGCAGGGCGCTCGACCGCCTCCACGGCGTCCCAATCGGCGGGTCGGCGTCCCGCCGGGGCCGCAGCGTCCCAATCGGCGGGCTGGTGTCCTACCAGGGCCTCAGCGTCCCAATCCGCAGGGCGCCCGGCGGCCTGCACCGCCTCGTCCCAGGCGGCCGGCCGGCGTCCCGCCAGGGCCTCAGCGTCCCAATCCGCAGGGCGCCCGGTCGTCTGCACCGTCACGTCCGGCTCGGCGGGTTCGCGTACCTGCTGGGCTGCGCCGACGAGGGCGGCGCGGTGGCGTAGTACGTCGGAGAGGACTGTGTGCGCTTCCGCCTGGAAGCGCGGGTCCGTATGCGCCGCGAGTGCCTTCCGGAGGGTTGTCACGGCCTCGGCGGCGGTGTGCGCGGTGAGGTCCAGGCGTAGGGCTTGGCCGAGCAGGAGGAGGGCTCGGGGGCGCTGGGGGTGACGGCCTGGGCAGGCTGCGACGGCGGCGCGGGCGGCGGTGATGGCGGTGCGGGCGTCTCCTGTTCGTGTGGCGCGGTGGAGGAGGGCCCCGGCCAGGCCGGTGAGGAACGCGGGCCGTTCCGGATGTCCCTCCGGTGCGCGTACCACCGCCTGCCGCAGGGTCTGTACGGCGATCTCCAGGTCAGCCAGGTCGCCGCTCCCCCGGTAGCGCCGCCAGCGGCGGCGGCCGAGCAGGTCGAGGCGGGTCGCCGCGTCGTCCAGCCTGGCGGCGGCGTTCCCCAGCGCCGATGGTCCCGAATCCTCCGGCCAGGCGGCGGTGTGACCGTACGAACCGGAAAGGCCCACCGACCAGGTGGCGGCGTAGCCGTACGATCCCGGATGGCTCGCCGGATCCTCAGGCCAGCCGTCGCTGTGACCGTACGAACCCGGATGGCTCAGCGAATCCACCGGCCAAGCGGCGCTGTGACCGTACGAACCCGGGAGGTCCACTGAATCCACCGGCGAGGCGCCGGCGTGACCATACGGACCCGGAAGGCCCACAGGCTGGGTTGCGGAACGGTCCGGTCTCGGGGCGGTTTCCGGGGCATCCAGCGGGGCTGAGGATGCCGGGTCGTGCGGACGGGATGCGGGATGGGCGGGAGGCACCGGGGGGGTCGGAGCGGGGGGTAGGGCGGCGAGCATGTCGCGGCCGGCTTCGAGGGAGCGGAGGTCGCCCGTGACCACGTACCACTCCACCAGGGCCGTGCCGTAGCGGGACAGGACCGCCGGGTGGGCGCCGGCCTCGTGCCAGTGGTCGAGGCAGGCCTGGCCCACCCGCAGCAGCGCCAGCAGGTCGGCGTCGGCGCAGGACGCGGCGGCACGGGTGGACGCCAGGAGGAGGAGGTCCAGGAGCGCCGCGGAGCGTTCCGGTCCCGGAGGGCGGCCGGCGGCCAGGAGGTACGCCCTGATCAGGGGGGTGTCGCCGGGCAGCGCGTGCCCGAGCGCCGCCGCCAGGTCCGTCACGTGGCCCGGGCCGGCGAGCGCGGCCCGGAACAGGGCGTGCACCGCGTCGTCGAGCGCGCCGCCGTCGCCGGCCGTCCGGTACAGCCGCACCAGGCCGTTGCCCAGGATGGCCAGCGCCTCGGCGGCCCAGGCTGGTGCGGGCATGTCAAGGGCCTGCTCCAGCAGCACCTGCCCGAGCCGGTCGCACACCTCCGCCGTGGGCGTGGCGAGCGCGCGGCGGAGTATGGCGTGCAGGAGCAGCCCCACGTGCGGGTACGCGTCCACGTCCACGTGGCGGAAGACCTGCTCCGCCAGCTCCGCCCAGGTCTCGGCGGTGGCGGCGGCGGGGACGTGCGTCCCGCGCAGCCGTTCCGGCAGCCCGTCGGGGTCGAGCACGGCGACGGCGGCGAAGAACACGCCTGCCACGGCCGCCTCGCCGTCCTCCTCGGGGGCGAGCCGGTAGCGGGCCAGGTGGAGCACCCCGGCCAGCCGCCAGACGGCGGCGTCGCGTGGCCCGCCGTCGCAGGCCAGCATGGCGTCCTCGGCGTCGTCCAGCGCCGCGTCGTCCAGCACCAGCCGGGGGTCCGCCGCCCGCTCGAACTCCTCGATTCGGGCAGCGAGCACCCTGGCCGGATCTTTCATGGGGCCTAGGCTCTCATCAGCCCGTCCTTCACGTACAGCACCGTTCCGGACGAACCGCCGCGAGCCTGGCCGATGGGGCGAACGCCACGAACGAGGTCAACATCTCGTACAGGCCCCGGCGTGCCCGGGTGAGTGCCGGGCGCGCCGGGGTAGGTGCCTGGGCATGCTCTATGGCAAGGAACACGTCCGGCGCTACCGCGAGACCGGCGGCGCCGAAGGACACGACTGGAACGGCACCACGACCCTCCTGCTCACCACGAAGGGCCGCAAATCCGGCGAGCCGTACACGACGCCGCTCATCTACCAGCCGCACGGCGACGACTTCGTGGTGGTCGCCTCCAAGGGCGGTGACCCGTCGCACCCCGACTGGTACAAGAACCTGGCCGCCGACCCCGAGGTCGAGGTGCAGGTCAGGAGCGACCGGTTCAAGGCGCGCGCCCGCACCGCCACCGACGAGGAGCGGCCGGAGCTGTGGCGGCTGATGACCGCCACGTGGCCCGACTACGACGAGTACACCAAGAAGACCGACCGCAAGATCCCGGTCGTGGTCCTGGAGCCTCAGCGCTGATCAGAACGTCACCAGCGGCTCCCCGACGAAGTCCGCGATGAAGTTCACGAAGAAGAACCCGAAGAACAGGAAGTTGAGCACCAGGATGACGTGGTGCCACCAGCGCGCCCGCGCCGGCTTGGGCAGCTTGCTGTTGAGGTACATGAGCATGAACGGGTAGATCAGCGCGCCGAGGTTCGACATGTTCGCCGACCACTCCACCAGGGCCACCGGCAGCGACAGGTGGATGACGATCGCGATCACGATCAGCAGCACGATCATGAACGGGTAGTAGAAGCGCCGCGGGTCGCCCTCGATGAGCCTGCGCAGCCTGGGGCTGGTGGCATGGGCGGCGTCGGTGGTGACCCGCACCATCGCCTCGAAGATGCCCAGCTGCGTGCTGAACAGGATGAGCACGCCCATGATCAGCGCTAGGACGAACATCGCCTGCCCGTACTCGTCGCCGAGCGCGGCGGCGACGAAGGTGGGCACGGTCGCCCGGGTGGGCTGCTGTCCCGACAGGTTGACCGCGTGCGCCATGAGGATCGTCGGCAGGAGCATGCCGAGCATGGCGCCGACGAAGAACACGCCCCACATGTCGACCATGATCAGCCGGTACCACCGCCGCCACAGCCCCCGGTTGCGCTCGTCGTCGGGGAAGGTGACGCCGCTGGCCAGGATCTCCTGCCGGCCGCCGCGCAGGCCGGCGATGTAACCGGCGCGGTGGCCCATGCCGTAGCCCTTGTCGCGGTAGTGGCCCATCACGTACCAGTTCAGTCCGGAGGCCAGGGCGGTGAAGCCGGCCAGGCCGCCGAGCTGGGTGGCGGTGATCCCGGCGGGCGGCGCGGCCGGGGTGAAGAAGCCCCTGATGCCCTCCCACCACAGCTCCCACGGCACCACGAACAGGTCGATGAGCAGCAGGGCGACCAGGATGGAGCCGACCATGATCCAGTTGGCCAGCTCCAGGGCGCGGCTGACCCGCCGGGCCGCCGCGGTGATCAGGAAGACCAGCACGAGCAGCGCGATGGCCCACAGCCGGGGCTCCTCGGCCCCGGCGGGCGGGATGTCGCCGTGGACGAGCGCGTACACGCCCTGCCCCGCGGAGGCGGCCCAGCCGCCGGCGATGAACGCGAAGATGACGATGAACACCGATAGCGGGACCCACAGCTTCCAGCCCGGCGGCACCCTCCCCCAGCCGACCACCGGGGTCTCGCCGGTGGCCGTCACGTAGCGGGCGCACTCGACGTTGTAGAACGTCTGGAGCACGGCCGAGACCAGGATGACCCAGCCGACGCCGACGAAGCCGTACTGACCGACGCTGAGCGGGCCGAGCAGCCATTCGCCGCTGCCGATGGAGATGCCGAGGGCGATCAGGCTGGGCCCCACGGCGAACTTGAACAGCTCTACCTTGCCGATCCGGGGGACCTTGAAGACCTCCTCCGGCGTCGGCAGATCGGTGACTTCGAGGTCCGGGCGGCTGACTCCGAGGGGATGCGTCATCTCTGCCTCCTGCCGTTCAGGGTGATCCCGTACGGCGGGCAGGACAAGGCCCAAATGAGACCTACGTCACATAAGTGACGCGTACAGCTCCATCGTGCGGCGGGCGATCGCGGGCCAGGAGAAGTGTTCGACGGCCCGCGCCCGTCCGGCCAGCCCCATCGCGCGGGCCCGCGCCGGGTCCTCCAGCAGCGTGTTCACCCGCCCGGCGAGGTCGGCGGCGAACCGCTCGGGGTCGTGCGGAGTGCCGTCGGGGCCCTGGTCGATCGGTACGAGCAGGCCCGTCTCACCGTCGGCGACCACCTCGGGGATGCCGCCGGTGGCCGTCGCGACCACGGCGGTCTCGCAGGCCATGGCCTCCAGGTTGACGATGCCCATGGGCTCGTAGACCGACGGGCAGACGAACACCGAGGCGTGCGTGAGCAACTGGATCACCTCGGGCTTGGGCAGCATCTCGGAGATCCAGAACACGCCCTTGCGGTCGAGGCCACGCACCAGCCCGGCCACCTCGGCGGCGATCTCCGGCGTGTCGGGCGCGCCCGCGCAGAGCACGAGCTGCGCGTCGGGGGCGAAGGACCGCGCCGCGTGCAGGAGGTGGACCAGGCCTTTCTGGCGGGTGATCCGGCCGACGAAGATGACGTACGGTCGATCGCGGTCGATGCCGTACTTTTTCAGGATCTGATGGTCCTGGTCCGGGGCGTACTCGGCGGTGTCGATGCCGTTGTGGATCACGCTCACCTTGGCCGGGTCGATCTGCGGGTAGGCGGCCAGCACGTCGCGGCGCATGCCGGCCGACACCGAGACCACCGCGTCGGCGGCCTCCAGGGCGGTGCGCTCGGCCCACGACGAGATCGCGTAGCCGCCGCCCAGCTGCTCGGCCTTCCACGGGCGCAGCGGCTCCAGGCTGTGCGTG
Source organism: Nonomuraea sp. NPDC054003 (assembly GCF_055585125.1). Taxonomy (NCBI): domain Bacteria; kingdom Bacillati; phylum Actinomycetota; class Actinomycetes; order Streptosporangiales; family Streptosporangiaceae; genus Nonomuraea; species Nonomuraea sp. NPDC054003. The sequence goes on along the minus strand of NZ_JBVJKR010000007.1, from coordinate 68,208 downwards.
GTGACCACGTGCGGGATGCCGTGGAGGAGCTTGGCGGCGTGCCCGGCGAAGTTGGTGTACCAGGTGTGCGAATGGACCAGGTCGGCGCCCTCGCAGGCCGCGGCGATCTCCAGGTCGACGCCGAGCACCTGGAGCGCGGCGTTCGCGCCGGCCAGCCCGGCGGGCGTCCGGTAGGCCGACACCCCGGGCTCCTCCCTGGCGGCGCCGAAGCACCGCACCCGCACGTCGGCGAGCTCCCGCAGCTCGCGGGAGAGGTACTCCATGTGCACGCCCGCGCCGCCGTAGACCTCCGGCGGGTATTCGCGGCTGAGCAGATCCACTCGCATGACTCGACTTTACGAGGAATCGCGGGCGTCCGGACACGGTGACAGGCGCCCGAGCGGGAAACAACCGGTGCGCTGATGGCGGCACATAGAGGGATCACTCCGGACACCTCGGAAGAGGGCCGGACAGAGTTACGTCGATAGATGCGCCGATTGGGGGTAGCGTCCTGGACATGAGGTCCCGGAGGGTGCTTGCGGTCGTGCTGGCGGGTGGAGAGGGAAAGAGGCTGATGCCTCTCACGGCGGACCGGGCGAAACCGGCTGTGCCGTTCGGCGGGATGTATCGGCTGATCGACTTCGTGCTGTCCAACCTGGCCAACGGCGACTACCTGAAGATCGTCGTGCTGACCCAGTACAAGAACCACAGCCTGGACCGCCACATCTCCCGCACCTGGCGGCTCTCGGCCATGCTGGGCAACTACGTCACCCCGGTGCCCGCGCAGCAGCGGCTGGGGCCGCGCTGGTTCTCGGGGTCGGCCGACGCCCTCTTCCAGAACCTCAACCTGATCTACGACGAGATGCCCGAGCACGTGATCGTGTTCGGCGCCGACCACATCTACCGGATGGATCCCCGGCAGATGGTCGAGCAGCACGAGCAGTCGGGCGCCGACGTCACCGTGGCGGCGATCCGCCAGCCGCTGTCGCTGGCCGACCAGTTCGGCGTGATCGAGACCGACCCGCAGGGCAAGCGCATCGTGGCCTTCCGCGAGAAGCCCAAGGACGCGGTGGGCCTGGCCGACTCCCCCGACGAGGTCTACGCCTCGATGGGCAACTACGTGTTCAAGACGCAGGCGATGATCGACGCGCTGCGCGAGGACGCGCTCGACCCGACCAGCAGACACGACCTGGGCGGCAACATCATCCCGATGATGGTCAAGTCGGGCGGGGCCGACGTCTACGACTTCGCCCACAACATGGTGCCGGGCTCCACCGAGCGCGACCGCGGCTACTGGCGCGACGTCGGCACGCTCGACGCCTACTACGAGGCCCACATGGACCTCATCTCGGCCCACCCGATCTTCAATCTCTACAACGACAAGTGGCCCATCCACACCGGTCACGACCCGCTGCCGCCGGCCAAGTTCGTGCACAACGACGGCGACCGGGTCGGGCGCGCCCTGGAGTCGCTGGTCTCCCCCGGCGTGATCGTCTCGGGCGGCACGGCCGTCCGGTCGATCCTGTCGCCCAAGGTCGTCCTCCACTCCCACTCGCTGGTGGAGGACTCGGTGCTGATGGAGAACGTCAAGGTCGGCCGGGGCGCGATCGTCCGCAAGGCCATCATCGACAAGAACGTCGTCATCCCCGACGGCGCCCGCATCGGCTTCGACCTGGAGTACGACCGCACCCGCTTCGCCCTGACCCGGAGCGGCGTGGTCGTGATCGGCAAGAACGAGATCGTCGACCGCTGAGGGCGTTCCCCTAGAGTGGGCGGCGTGCATCCTGATGTCCGCCGGTCCCTGGTCAAAGAGCTGAGCGAGTCGGAGCGGCCGCGGCGTTACTGGCGCGGCGACGACGAGCGCGGCGGGGTGTGGCTGTTCGAGAGCGTCGAGGGCGACGGCGAACACTGGGCGATCCGGCAGGCGGAGATCGACGGGGCGCGGCGGCTGCGCCGCTACTGGTGGCGCCACCCGCAGGACGAGCACGGGTTCCTCACCGACCAGCCGCTCGACATCTGGGACCTGACCGAGATCGACGGGGCCGCGTTCGAGGCCGTCTGGGCCGCCGGCGAGTGACCCGCGCCGGGTCCGGCCGGTGGGCGTGGTCCCTGGTCACCCGCTAGCGTCCCAGGCCGGCGGGGTGAGCATGGTGTCGATGCGGCGCAGCTCGTCGCGGTGCAGGGCGCTCAGCAGGGCCAGGACCCGCTCCCCCTCGGCGGTCAGCAGCACGCGGACCGCCCGGCCGTCGTCGGGGTGGGCGCTCCGGCGTACGAGGCCCTGCCGCTGGGCGCGGCTGACCAGCTCGACCACGCTGTGGTGACGCAGGAGCAGCCGTTCGGCCAGCTCCCGCACGGTCGCCCAGTCGCGGCCGGGGAACCCTTTCAGCGCCAGCATGAGCTGATACTGCTGGGGGGCGAGGCCGGCCGCGCGCACCGCGTCCTCGCTGAACCGCAGGTAGCTGCGGATCCCGAAACGGAACCGGGCGAGCGCCTCGAAATCCTGCTTCGACAGCGGCTCGCTCTCTGCCGCCGCCTCCCGAATCCCCCCGTAACCATCCATGGGATCCATTTTATATCGTGCTACGATGTAAATCATTCAGGTGGGATACGAGATGAGATCGCACCTGGCGCGAGCGCCCAGGAGGTGTGTCGTGCTCGACGACCGCGAACGCGACGAGTTGCGTAGGATCCAGCGCCGGCTGCGCGACGAGGATCCGGATTTCACCGAGTCCTTCCACAGTGACGCGCGGCACCTGCCCCGGCGAGCGCCCGACCTGTCCAGACGGACCTACACGGTCCTGCTGGTCATCAGCTCCACGTCCTGCCTGATCATGATGGCGGCCGGGTCCCCGTTCATCGCCCTGCTGTTCGCCGGGCTGGCCGCGTGGGTCTGGTACGCGCGCGCCCACCCCTACGAGGACGACCAGTGACGACCGCGGACCTCGGCGCATGAGGATTTGAGGTCTTCGGCATCACTCGGTGTTGTAGTACGTTGGCGGTGATTTCCTTTCATCCGCCTTTTCTGGGGGTCCGCTTGATGCGGTCGCGCCACGTCATGGTGGCTGCAACGCTCCTTCTCTCCGCCGCCTGCATGAATGACAGCTCTCCAACTCGGCCACAGCCGACCCAGGCCGCCGTCGATTCCGTCACCACGGCACCGTGCGAGTTCCGGGCCGTCAAGGGCGAACCGCCATCCTGGGCCCGGACGGGATTCACCCCCGGCGTGGAAATGCATTATGCCTCCAGCAGCCGCGGTGACATGCTCGCCATCCTTTTCGGCTATCCGCTTTACAGCCCACCGCTGCCGGACCGGGGCAACAAAATTCTGTGGCGTTCCAGAGCGCCGCTGATTCCGTCCGAGCCGTTGCGCATCGAGGCCCGGCTGAACGGCGTGGGCGCGCCGACGCGCATCACCGTCGAGGGCGGCCCCGGGCCTTCTGCGGTCGACCTGCCGAGCCCCGGATGCTGGCGCCTGGACCTCGCGTGGAGCTCTCACACGGACTCCATCGACCTGGAGTTCGTCAGTCGATGACCGGCTCCCCCGCCGCCGCGTCGAACAGCACCGTCCGCCAGTCCCCGACATTGGCGAAAACGGCGCCGCGGGTCCGGACACCGAACCGGCGGGTGACCCGCGCGGCCTTGATGTGCGCCGGGATCCTCCCCATCTGGTAAACCTGGCCGAGGTTGTGGAAGAGGGTGACGCTCAGCACCCTGCGTGCCGCCACGTCCGTACGGGTCGCGATGAAGACGAGCCCTTCGAGCCGCGGCGTGATGCGCGCCGAGATCCAGGCGTGCGCGATCCGGAAGGCGAGCAGCCGCCACAGCCCGCCACAGTCGAACCTGGTCACGACGACGACGCCACCGTCTGGATCCGGGGCACAGCGCCCGGCGGCGGCGGCCACTACACGATCTGGAGCAAACCCAGGCATATCAGCACTACTCCGCTCAAGGCCCGTACAGTACGGATGAACACCCGCTCTCCGCCCAGGAACGCCCGGCCGGGAACGTGGTTGAGTGCCGTCCCGATCACCGTCCCCGCCACCGAGCCGATCACCATCCCGACCAGGAACACCGGTGCCGCCATGGGGTTGAGCAGCACCGTGACCACGAGCGCGCCCCAGATGAGCGACGTGGTCTTCTGCGTGGTGAACAGCAGACCGAGGTCGACGCCCCAGAGCACACCGCGCCAGCCGGGCCGGAGCGCCCGCGCGTAGTCCTGGGGCACCTGCCGCATCACGTGCGGAGTGCGGTTCAGCACGTCCGCGACGCCCACCCCGACCAGCAGCGTGCCCGCCGCCACCTCGCGCCACCGGAGCGGGAGCACGCTCCCGAGCCCTTCCGCCACGACGGCGGCCAGCAGCGCGATGACCGTTCCGCCCACCACGAGACCCACGGAGTAGCCCGCGATGAAGCGGCGTGCTGCGCCAGGCGACCGCCTGGACAATGGACCGGCCACGCCGACCATCGAGCGGCCTCAAGGGCTCCAGTACTGCAGGACGAAGCCGGCCAGGGCCAGTGCCACGATCGCCGGGACGTCCATCAGACGAGGTCCTTTCCCGGCGCGACGCTCACGCCGCCCGCTGCGCCGGAGGGGTCGTCGAGGGAGGCGATCCAGCTCGACAGGGCGTTGAAGGAGCTGAACACCACAGCGGACCGCACGACCCCATCGGGGGAGAGCGCCACCGCCGCCGGGCTCATGCCGACGCCGAGCGCCGACATGCTGAATTGTCCTGAGACGTCCACGTAGCCGGGCAGGTCAGCCAGCCCGTACTGCGCCACGAACTCCCTGCCCGAGGCGGCCGACGCGCACGACACCACGACGCCGACGAGGTCCACGCCCGAGGAGGCGAAGAAGCCACGCGCCTCGGGAGCCAGTTCCTGGCACGCCCCGCAGGTCGTACTGAGGACGAGGAGCACGCCCGGCGGCCGGGCGAGCCCGTCGGGGAACTCGATGACCGTCGCGCCGAGCTTGGCGTCGGGCAGCGGCTGCACGGACTCGGGGCGCCTCGTCCCGCCGCCCGCGGACGACTCGGAGATCCGCGCGTTGAGCTCGCCCAGCATCGCGAAGAGGATCACGACCGCCAGGCTGAGCAGGGCGAGCAGGGTGACCATCAGTGCCGTGATCATGTTTCGGTCCGTTCGCGCGCCATGGTCCCTCTCACGAAGACGATCAGATGGCGGCGGTTCGCCCAGACGGGGACGAACATCGCCGTGTTCAGCGCGAGCAGCAGGACAGCCTGATCGTAGGCGGTCTCACGCAGCGCCGGCACCAAGGCCCAGGCCAGGATCGCGGCGCCGGCCAGCACGTTCCAGGCCCCGAACGACCGCGAACCGCTCCGGCCGAAACAGCCGCAGGGCAGTGAGCTCGCCCGCAGCCGTCCCAGGACCCCCACCACCGCGAATCCCGTTCCCAGCAGGGCCGCCAGCAGCAAGGTGAGCAGGTGCTCCTGGCCGAACACGGCCAGGACGGCCAGCGCGATCTCCGCGGCGGCGACCGCCCGGACCAGGGCCACAGGCGGCGGTCTCCGTGCGCCGGTCAGCTCACCGAGAGCCTCGGCCAGACCGTGCGGGCTGACCAGCTTGCCGGCGCCCGAGCTGAGCAGGGCCGCTGCGAGCAGCGCGCTGAGGACGGCAGGCAGCACCCCCATCGCCGGCTACGACCGGAGCCCGGCCGCGGTCAGCCCTTCGCCCACGGCTACCTTGCGGAGGTGGACCACGTGGTCCTCGCCGTAGACGGCGACGGGCGCGGTCGAGTAGCGGGCGCCCTTCTCCCCGGTCAGCTGAACGGCCGTATCGACCTTGATCTGCTTGGTACGGAAATGAATGGCGATGACGTCGACAGGCTTCTCGTCCTCGATGCGCGCGCAGACCGCCACGTTCACCGAGCCTTCGTTCTCGAAGATGTAGGCGTAGCCGTGATTCGTCGGGGTGATCGACATTGCGGGCCTCCGGATCGTCCGTCCGTTGCTCAGGGATAGCAGCTGATGGAGGCCCTTCCGGAGGCCTCACAGCATTGACAGAAGGACGCCCCCGAATAGCAGCCCCAAATGTAGTACGCGTTGTTCGCGCACGTGCTGTAGGGGAAGGTCGGGCAGTAGACCAGGCGGCAGCACAGGTATTCACAGATGGCCTGTGCGGAAGCGGGCCGCGCCTGAGTGGCGACGGTCGTGGCGGCGGCCAGCGCGCTGGCGCCCATGGCCCGGGTGAAGAAGCGACGAGTCAACCGGCGGTTGCGCTGCGGGGGCTCATGAACTGCCACGGCCACTCCATCAGAGTCGATCGTTTTGAATTGATCTCTTCAGGAGAGTACAACATCATTCACCCATCAACAAGAATATCTTTTTGGAGGAGTCGGACTTTCTGTGTTAACGTAAAACACCTATTAAGGTCAGGCTGCAACGACCTTCAGGAATTCGATTCCCGCTCTTCTTCGGCCGGACAGCGGCCTCGCCAGCTGATCGGTCCGGGCGCCAGCGGTTTCACGGCGAGCCGGGCTCGACGACCGCGAACGCGACGAGGATCTGCGTCAACCGGCGAGGCGGTGGCGGGCGAGCGCGTCGTAGAACGGCTGGTGGTGCTCGGCGACCCGGCGCAGGTGCTCGTTCGTGTCGGGCGTCTCACGTCGCTCGGGCGCCTTCCCGGCCACCAGGCCGCTGCTCTCGGCCACCTCCGCGTGCCACTGGTCGGTGCGCCGCCAGTTGTCCCGTCGACCGGGTTCCCAGCGCATCGCCTCGGGCTTGAAGTCGAGCCCGACCCGCTCGCAGTACGCCCGGACCGTCGGCTCCGGATCGGCCACGAGGTCGTCGCCGTCGATCACCAGCGGGATCTCGCCGGTGGCCGACCGCACGGCGTCGAAGATGGTGTGCAGGTACTCGAAGCCGTACTCGTCCAGGGTGGCCCCGGGGTTCATGGCGTAGTGCGAGGAGATCGCGGCCCGCGGCTCCCGGATCATGAACGTGTTGACGACGTCGCTGAACAGGCGCTTGTCCTCGAGCAGCGGCGTGTAGGTGTAGTCGGAGGTCTCCTTGGCGAACACCCGGCGCTCGCCGACGCTGACGTCGAGCATCAGGTCGAGCATCTCGATCGGCGAGGTGACCCGCCTGCCCGCGAACTCGACGTGGCCGTCCGCCTGGAGGTACGAGAACGGCTCGTGGGCCACCTCCAGATCGCCGCGCTCGATCATGACGCGCAGGAACGCCGTGGATCGCGATCGGGGCACGGCCCACAGCAGGATGGGCTTGCGCGCGGCGCTCATTGCGACCACTCCGTGGGCCGGCGGTCCCAGCGGAATCCGCGCAACCGCGCCATCAGCTCCTCGCTCAGCGGTTCGGCGTCGCTGGTGGCGATGTTGGCGCGTACGTGCGTGAGTTTGCGCATGCCGGGGATGACGGTGGCGACGTCGGGGTTCTGGAGGATGAAGCGGAGCGCGAGTTCGGGCATGGTCATGTCCTCGGGCACGATCCGCGCCAGCCGTTCGGCGCGCTCCACGCTCGGGACGAGGTTCTCGGGGACGAAGTACGTGTTGCGCCAGTCGCCCTCGGGCCAGCGGGAGTCGCGGGTGAGGGTGCCGGTGAGGGTGCCCTCGTCGAAGGGCACCCGGGCGATCACCGCGACGTCCAGCTCACGGCATGCCGGGAACAGCTCGTCCTCGGGGGCCTGGTCGAAGATGTTGTAGATGACCTGCACCGTGTCGATCAGCCCGGTGCGCAGGGTCTCCAGGACGTTCCAGGGCTCCCAGCGGTTGACGCTGATCCCGACGCCTCTGATGAGCCCGCGTTCCTTCATCTCGATGATCGCGTCCTGCCAGGCCGCGTCGTGCGCCCAGGCGTCCTCCCAGACGTGGAACTGGAACAGGTCGACGGACGGCGTGCCCAGCCCTTCGAGGCTGCGGTGCAGGTACTCCCACAGGTGATCGGGCGGGTAGACGTCGGACAGTTTGGAGTCGCGGGTGGACGGCCAGGCGCGGTCCATGGGCGGCGGCTTGGTGGCCAGGTGGAGGCGGCGTTCCGGGTGCCGTTCGACCAGCCGCCCGAGCATCCTCTCGCTGTGTCCCCGGCCGTAGATCCAGGCGGTGTCGAAGAAGGTGCACCCGAGCCGCACGGCCTCGTCCAGCGCGGTGTCGCCGGTCTCGTCGTCGGCGCCCGTCCAGCCGCCCTCTCCACCTGCTATCCCCCACATTCCGTAGCCGACCTCGCTGACCTTCCAGCCGAGCCGGCCGAATCGACGCTCACGCATCCCCTGCTCCTTCCTTGTCTGTAAGCCTTCTCTTGCCGTCTAGCTCCAGCGGTTCCCGCCGGAGCCGAACCGGGTCTGCCGCACCACGGGGCCGGCGACCTTCATCCGCTCGACCCGGACGACGCCCCGGTGGACGGACAGGGTCACGCTGCCGTCGATCTCGCCGACGAGCCGGTCGATCGCCTCCCGCGCCGCCCGCGCGGCGGGTTCGAGCCACCGCGCCTCGTACATCGCCGAGCCCAGGACGGCGGACAGCCGGTCGTAGAGCTCGCGGCTCGCCCCGTCGAGGCTCGCCTGCAGGACGCGGGTCCACGCGCGGTCGAGCAGTTCCAGGCCGGGCGCCTCGTAGACGCCCCGGCAGACCGTGCCGATGATGCGCCGTTCGACCACGTCGCGCAGCCAGACCCCGTGCCGCGCGCCGAGGTCGTTGGCGCGCTTCATCCACTCGACCGGGTCGGGCCCGCTCCCGTCGAGGTCGGCGACCCGTCCTTCGCGGAAGAGGACCGTGACGGTCTCGGGCTCGGCCGTGGCCTGCTCGGGCCACTCACTCCACCGGGGGTCGAGCCGGGTGACCGGCGTTTCGAGGTCCTCCAGCTCCGCCGACTCGTGCGAGACGCCGGCGAGGCTGGCATCGGTGGACCGTTCTGCGCCGCTGCCCGGGTCGAGGCTCAGCCCGTGCTCGGTGACAGCCGCGAGCATGGTCTCGCGGCCGGGGAACCGTTCGAGCGCCCGCGGATCCGTCCACGGCTCGACGACCGGCAGGTCCGGCGCGACGTGGGCGCCGTAACGAGCGAAGCGGCGCTGGTCGTTGCCCCCGCCGACACAGCCGTGCGCGAGTGCCCGGCATCCGTCGGCCCGCATCAGCGGCGCGAGCCCGCTGACGAGCACGAAGCGCGCCGCGCCGGTCGTGTTCCAGTAGCCGCCGTCGTGGCGGGCGCGGTACCGCAGGAGATCCGACGCCACGGCGGCGATGGACGGCCGTAGATCCACGACCACGGATTCGTCCCCGAATCGTCGCACCGAAGAAGCGAGCGCGTCCAATTCCGGAGGATCCGCCTGGCCGATGTCGGCGATATAGTGCCTCGCCGGCGTCGGCAGTTCACGAAGCCAGACCCCGACGGCCAGGGAGGAAAGTCCTCCCGATTGGAATAATCCGACAGGTGCGTTGTCGCCGGTTTGCCGCACGACTCCCCCTTACGTCGACAGATGGGGCGCGATGCCGGCGCTGAATGGGCCGACCGTCACCGACCCTACCCATGGATTCGGGACCTTCACGTCCGGAGCGCCCGGTATCGCGGACGCGAACTGTCCGGCCCTTGTCGAATTTCAGCGCCGTCGAGGCGTTCTGCTGCGGCTCGCCTCCGGCCTCATTCTTCGGGCCGGGACGTGCGCTTACCTGGTCATTGACAGGCGACGATCATTTCGCGGGCGTCCGCTGATCATTTTTCGCTCTTCGGCAGATTGTCACAAAACAGCGCGTCCGCAGATTGGCGCGCGCCGCCTCGGGTAACGCCGAATATGCTCTTCGCGACTTCCCCCAGGCCGTGCCTGTCCGGCGTGCCCGGCGCCGCACGGCGTCCGGCCGGCCCGGTCGTCGCTCCACACCGATTTCAGTCCGCGGCACATTCTCGTTCCCGCAGGCCATACCGCCTCACACACCGGCATCCTGGCCCGCGGCGGCGACACCCGGGTTGCGCATCCCGGTCTCATGTTCCAAGATGTGAGTAACTTGTAATTCAACTGATATCGGTTACTTCGGTTCGAACGTGCGGCACTCCAGTCGTCTGACGAAAGGAGGAAACACGTGGTCAGCGCACGCCCGAAGGCGCCACCCGCTTGATCGGCCGGGCTCGCGATATCCGGCGGGCCGCTCATGCCCGCGGGCAATTCTGTGGATTTCCGGCGCCCGAACTCGGCCGCCGAAAACTCCGAATCTCACCAGAACCCTCGCCATGCCTGCCGAAGGACCGGTTTCCGCTGTCCGGAAACCACAAATCCGAATGGTCACCGATCTGCCTGACACGACGATCTGTTGCCGTCGAGAACATCGGGAGCACGATGACACGCCAACCGCATGAGAATCCAGACGAACACCATCTGGCCGCCATTCACTTATTCCTTGGGCCGCACCACGATTTCCCCCGGCGGAGCACCGTCCTCGATCTGTTCCACGCACAAAAGGAGAACGCGCCGGACCGTCCCGCGATCCGCTATCGGGACATCACGGTGAGTTATGCCGACCTCGACGCCTGGGCCAATGTGACGGCCGATCGACTGATCAGCGGCGGTGTCCGGGCCGGACAATTGATACCCGTGTTGATAGCGGACGGGCCCGAATTCCCGATCTCGCTCTTCGGGGTGATGAAGACAGGATCGGCGTTCGTACCGCTTGATCCGGCCTGGCCGGTCGACCGTCTCCGCGCGATCGTGGCCGAGTTGTCGCCGCCCGTCGTCGTGGTGTCGCCGGCGACCGCGGGCATCATCGGCGAACTGGAGCAGGCCCTCCCGACGGTGATCGTCGACTGCGCGGAGCCGCCCGGTCCGGCCGACCGGAAACCGCCGCCGGCCGGCCGCGCGCCGGGGCCGGAAGACCTGATCTACGGGTTCTACACCTCCGGCTCGACCGGCGCGCCCAAGTGCGCGCTCAACCACCACCGCGGCCTGGTCAACAGGCTGACCACGATGTCGCGCCGGTTCGGTGACGGGGCCGATCACGTGACGCTGCAGAACAGCCGGTCCACGTTCGACTCCTCGATGTGGCAGGTGCTGTGGCCGCTGGTGTCGGGCGGGCAGGTCGTGCTGCCGCACCGCGACGGCATCCTCGACCTTGAGGAGACGGCCACGACCATCGGCCGCTACGGCGTCACGATGACCGACTTCGTGCCGTCCGTGCTGGAGGCGTTCGTGTCGCTGCTGGAGGTGCGCGAGGACCTGCGTGAGGCGACGTCGAGCCTGCGGCGCATGCTGATCGGCGGGGAGGCGGCGGGCGCCGGCGTGGTGCACCGGCTGCGCGCGCTGCTGCCGGGGCTGGAGGTCACCAACACGTTCGGGCCGACGGAGTGCTCCATCGGGTCGGTGTTCCACGACGTCACGGACGCCGACGCCGACCGGATCCCCCTCGGGCGGCCCATCGACAACACCGCCGCGATCCTGCTCGACGACGACCTCAAGCCCGTCCCGGTGAACACTCCCGGCGAGATGTATCTCGGCGGCGAGTGCGTCGGAGCGGGCTACCTCAACGATCCCGAGCGCACCGCGCGGGTGCTCGTGGCCAACCCGTTCCCCCAGATCCCGGGTGGGAAGCTCTATCGGACCGGCGATCTGGCACGGGTCGACGAGGACGGCCTGATGTACTTCATCGGCCGGCGCGACGAACAGGTGAAGCTCGGCGGGGTGCGCGTCGAGCTGGGCGATGTCGCCTCGGCCGTGGCCGACCATCCGCTCGTGGGCAACGCGGTGGCGATCGTGCTCGGCGAGGCGCCCGAGTCCACGCTCGTCTGCTGCGTCACGCCGCGCTCGCCGGACGACCCTCCGTCGCCGGAGCTGCTTCGCGGGTACGCGGCGGAGAAGCTGCCGGCCGAGCAGGTGCCGCACCGGATCGTGGTGCTCGACGCGCTCCCCCTCAACCACAACGGCAAAGCGGACCGCAAGGCGCTGGCCGCCCTCATCGTGGCCCAGACGGCGACGCAGGAGGGCCCGGCGGAGCCTGTCGAGCCGCCGGCCGACCCGATGGAGGAGCTGGTCTGCTCCGCCTGGCGCGACGTGCTCGACCGGGAGCAGGTCTCGGTGGTCGTGCCGTTCTCCGACTACGGGGGCACCTCGCTGCTCGCCTACCGGCTCACCGCCGCGATCAGCGAACGGCTGGGGAAGCCGGTGCCGCCCCGGGACCTGCTCGTCGCCTCGACCGTGCGCGCGCAGGCGGCGCGGCTCACCCAGGGCGTCGACGACGACTGCGCCGAGCTCGCCTACATCAGGCACGACCTGGCCTGGAGCCCGCCGCAGACCCTGCTGCTCACGGGCGCGACCGGCTTCGTCGGGGCACACGTCCTGGCCGAGCTGCTGACGCGCTCCAACGCCGGGCTGATCTGCCTGGTGCGGTGCGCCGACCCCGCCGACGGCGCCCGGCGGCTGACCGAGGTCCTCGAACAGTACGGGCTGACGTCCGCCTGGCAGCTGCTGCCCACGGCGCTCAAGACCGGACGGGTCGAGGTGATCCCCAGCGACCTGGGCAGCGAGCTGCTCGGCCTGCCGCAGCGGCGGTTCGACGCGATCGCCTCCACGGTGTCCGGCGTCGTCAACGCCGCGGGCGCGGTGAACTTCCTGTCCGGCTATCTGGACCACCGCCCCGCCAACGTGCTCGGCGTACAGGAGATCATCAAACTCGCCTCGGGCGGCGCGCGCGTGCACACCCTGTCGACCTTGAGCATCTTCCCGCCCGCCGGGCCGGGCGCGCCGCCCGTCACCGAGGACCGGCTCCCGGCGACGGAGGAGGTCGCCGCGGACGGCTACAACCGATCGAAGTACGTCGCCGAGTCCCTGCTCGCCGACGCGCACCGGCAGGGCGTCAGATCCGTGGTGTACCGCCTCGGCGAGGTCTGGCCGCACCGCGCGACCGGCGTGGCCAACCCGGACTCGCTGGCGCACAACCTGTTGTACGCGTGCGCGCGCACCGGATGCGTGTTCCCGACCGGGGCCGAGATCGACGTGACGCCCGTCGACGTGGTCGCCGAGTTCGTGGCCCACGCGGCGACCGGCGACATCGAGGTGCCCGACGGCGCCATGCACGTGCTGTGGCCGGCCCGGCTGCGCTTCGCCGAGGCGTTCGGCGTGCTCGCCGAACGGTCCGCGCTCGACCGGGTCGGCTACCCCCGGTTCCGCGACCGCCTGGAGGCCATCGCCGAGACCGACGAGCGGCTCGCCGGGCTGCTCCTGCTGCTGCCGCCCCCGGTCGCCGACCAGGACGCGGCACCGGCCGAGTTCGACCGGATGTTCACCGACGGCTCCCGGCACTTCGACACCCGGCGGTTCAGCCGCCACGCGACCTCGCTGGCCAGGCCGGAGACGGACGGGCTCAGGACGCTCGACCGCTACCTCGGTGAACTGACCGGCATTCACGCCTTCGTACCACAAGAAAGGTGAGCGTCATGGAAGAGAGATTCGTCGTGGTGATCAACCACGAGGAGCAGTACTCGATCTGGCCCGCGGGCCGGGAGATTCCGGCCGGCTGGACCGAGGCCGGTGCGGAGGGAAGCAAGAGCGACTGCCTTGCACACATCGCGCGGGTGTGGACCGACCTGCGCCCGATGAGCGTGCGACGGTGAAGGAGGAGAACGAGATCATGTCCACACCCGACAAGCGTGACGCAGCCGACATCAGACGCGCCCTGCTGGAGAGGAAGGTCCGCCAGCGCGTGGCGGAGAAGGCCGAGCGGGAGCGGATCGTCCCCGTCCCGCGTACGGGCAAGATGGCCATCGCCGAGCAGCAGCGGTTCCTGTGGTTCCTGCACCAGATGGTCGCGGGCGCGCCGGTGTACAACGTGCCGTTCGCGATGCGCCTGCGCGGCCCGCTCGACGTGCCCGCCCTCTCCAAGGCGCTGCGCGGCATCGTCACGCGGCACGAGAGCCTGCGCACCCGGTTCGGCGACGAGCACGGCGTGCCTTTCCAGACGGTCGATCCGCCGCCCGAGACGTGGGACCTGCCGGTGACCGACGGGACCGAGGAGTCCGTCCAGGACTGGATCGACGGGCAGGTGCGCGAGGAGTTCGACCTGCGCAACCACCCGCCGTACAGGTTCGCCCTGCTGCGGCTGGGCCCCGAGGAGCATGTGCTGTCCATCGTCTGGCATCACATCGTCATCGACGGATGGTCCTCGCGGCAGTTCGCCGAGGAGCTGACGGCCCGTTACACCGATCCGGACGGCTCGGAGTTCCCCGAGCTGACCCTCCAGCCCGCCGACTTCGCGGCCTGGCAGCGGCTCTGGCTGCTCAGCGACGGACCGGCCAAGCAGATCGACTACTGGCACTCCGCGGTGGACGGCATGGAACCGCTGGAGTGGCGCACCGACCGGCAGCGCCCGTCGGCGCCCACCGGTGCCGGCCGCATCCACGAGACCCGCCTGCCCGACGACCTGGCGCGGAAGATCCGCGACATGGCTCAGGCCGAGGGGGTCTCCCTGCTCGCCCTGACGATGGCCGGCTACCAGGTGCTGCTGAACCGCTACACCGGTCAGCAGGACATCGCGCTCGGGTCGGTACTCTCCGGGCGGACCCGCTCGGAAGTCGAGCCCATGATGGGGTTCTTCGCCAACACGGTGGTGGTCCGCGGGAACCTGGAGGGCGATCCGGTGTTCCGCGACCTGGTGCACGCCGCCAACGACAACATCCTGGAGGCGATGGCCAACCAGGACGTGCCGTTCGGCCGCCTGGTGGAGGAGCTCAAGCCGGAGCGGCTGCCGGGGCGGAACCCGCTGGTCGCCCACCTGTTCACGCTGCTGCCCGAGCCGATGATCGCGCGCTGGCGGCTGCCCGGCGTCGAGGTCGAGATGCTGACCCCGCAGCCGGAGACGACCCGGTTCGACATCACGTTCCAGATCAACGACCTGCCGGACGGCGGCCTGGGCGTGTGGATCGAGTACTCCTCCGAGCTGTTCGACCACGAGCGCATCGAGCAGCTGGTGGAGCATTTCAGCACGGTCATGGCCGACGCGCTGTCCCGGCCGGACGCCCGGGCGAGCTCGCTGGACATCATGCCCGACAGCGAGTACCTGCGCGTGCTCACAGCGTGGAACCCCGAGCCCGGTGAGCGCGACGAGCGCCTGCTGCACGAGCTGTTCGCGGCGCGCGTGGCCGAGGCGCCCGACGCGGTCGCGATGCGTTTCGCGGGCGAGGACCTGACCTACGCGCAACTGGACGAGCGGTCCAGCAGGCTGGCGCACGCGCTGGTCGAGGAGTTCAAGGTGACGCCGGGGCGCGTGGTCGGCGTGCTGCTCGAACGCGGCTTCGACCTGCCGGCCGCCGAACTCGGCGTGCTCAAGGCGGGCGGCGCGTGGCTGCCGCTCGACCCGCAGTACCCGGCGGAGCGGCTGGCCTACCAGCTCGGCGACGCCGACGTGGCCGCGGTGGTGACGACCTCGGATCTCGCCGACCGCCTGCCCGCTGAGGTGGAACGGATCCTGCTGGACTCCGACACGCTCGACGGACGGCCGGTTTCGCCGCCTTCCGTGCAGGTGGCGCAGGAGGACACGGCGTACATCATCTACACCTCTGGCTCGACCGGCACACCCAAGGGGGTCATGGTCCCCCACCGGGCGGTGGTGAACTTCTGCACCACCTTCCAGCGGATGTTCTCGGTGACGCCGGACGACCGGATCCTGCAGTTCTCCAACCCCGCCTTCGACGTGAGCGTGTCGGACGTGTTCTCGACGCTGACCGCCGGCGGGACCATCGTGGGCGCGCCGCGCTCCGAACTGCTCGACCCGGAGGCGTTGCAGGGGCTGCTGGCCCGCGAGCGGGTGACGATGGTGGACATCCCGCCCGCCGTCCTGGGGCTGCTCGACCCGTCCGAGCTGGACGACCTGCGGGTGTGCTTCATCGGCATGGAGCCGTTCGGCCCCGACCTGGTCAACCGGTGGAGCAAGCCGGGGCGGGAGTTCCACAACGGGTACGGGCCGACCGAGGTCACCGTGACGTGCGTGGACTACCTGTGCCCGCCGGAGCCACTGGAAGGGACGCCGCCCATCGGGCGGGCGATGGCCAACCAGCGGGCCTACGTCCTGGACAAGGGCCTGCGGCCGGTGCCGGTCGGCGTGCCCGGGGAGCTCTACATGGCGGGCGCCGGGCTGGCCGTCGGCTACCTCGGCCGGCCCGACCAGACCGCCGAGAAGTTCCTGCCCGACCCGTTCGCCACCACCCCGGGCGAGCGCATGTACGCCACCGGCGACCTGGTGCGCTGGAACGGTGACGGCAACCTGGAGTTCCTGGGCCGGGTCGACCGCCAGGTGAAGCTGCGCGGGCTGCGCGTGGAGCTGGGCGAGATCGAGCACGCCATCGAGAGCTTCGACGGCGTGCGGCAGTGCGTCGTGACCGTACGCGACGCGGGCACGCCCTCGGCCTGGCTGGCCGCGTACGTGGTCGGCGACGTCGAGCCGGACGAGCTGCGCGAGTTCCTGAGCGGGCGGCTGCCGCTGCACATGGTGCCCACCGACTACGTGCGGCTGGACCAGCTCCCGCTGACCTCGACCGGGAAGGTGGACCACGGGAAGCTGCCCGACCCCCGCCCCGACGGCGGCACCGGTCAGGCCGAGCTGACCACCGAGACCCAGCGCAGGGTGGCCGAAATCTGGCAGAGCCTGCTGAGCCTCGACCCCGGCAGCGTCGGCGCGCAGGACAACTTCTTCCTGCTCGGCGGCAACTCCCTGCAGGTGACCCAGATGATCTCGCGGGTGCGCGACGCCTTCCAGGTGACGCTCGACCCGCGGCGGCTGTTCAGCTACCCGCTGCTCAGCCAGTTCGCCGCCCAGATCGACGACGCGCAGCACGCGCTGCTCGGCGAGGACGAGGTGGCGAAGCTGGAGGCGCAGGTCGCCGATCTGCCCGAAGAGGAGGTCGATCGGCTGCTGAAGGAGTCGAGCTGATGGCCGGGTCGCACCCCTCCGCCCTGGCGGAGAAACGGCGCGCGCTGCTGGACCTGCGGCTGCGGCGCCGGCGGGAGGAGGCCCTCGCCCAGCAGGAGGCCGCGCCGCCGGAAGGGCGGCCGCGGCCCTCCGGCCGGACGGTGTCCCCGCTCGTGCCGCTCGGCCCGGCGGGCACCGAGCCGCCGCTGTTCCTGGTGCACGCGGCCGGCGGATCGGTGGCCCCCTACGTCGCGCTGGCCGGGCTCCTGGGCGACGACCGCCAGGTCTGCGCCCTGGAGGACCCCGGCCTGCACGGCGGCGCGATCGGGGAACGCTCGCTCGCGGACCTCGCGGCCACCTATCTGGCCGCGGTCCGCGAGGCCCGGCCCGACGGGCTGCTGCACGTGGGCGGCTGGTCGGTCGGCGGCGCGGTGGCGCTGGAGATGGCACGCCAGGACGGCGACGTCGCGCTGACGTTCGTGCTCGACACCGCCGTCCCGGACGCGCCGTCCCGTCCCGGCGACGACGAGCTGAGCGCGTGGTTCGCCTCCGACGTCGCGGCCATGGGCGCCGAACCCGGCGAGGCCGAGCTGGCCGAGCGGTTCCCGGTGTTCGCCGCGAACGTGCGCGCGCTCCTGACGTTCCGTCCGTCGCGGGTGGACAGCCGGGTCGTGCTGCTGTGCGCCGAGAAGTCCGAGGGCGAAAAGCTCAGCCGGTGGCGGCCCTACGCCGACGAGATCCAGGTGGTGCCGGGCGACCACTACACCATGCTCCGGCCCCCACACATCGAGGCGCTGGCGGAGGCCATGCGCCACAGATTGAGCGAGGTGAGTGTCCGATGATCCCGGCCTTCACGCCGGAACAGGACGACTTCCGGGAAGAAGTCTGCAAGCTCCTGTGCGAGGACGAGGTGCGCGCGGAGATCGCGCAGTCCCGGCGGACGCCGTACGGGCAGGAGACCGGTCTGCTCGACGTGCATCGGCGGCTGGGCAAGCTCGGCTGGCTCGCGATCAACTGGCCCGAGCGCTACGGCGGAGCGGACGCCACGATCGTGGAGAAGGCGATCCTCACCGAGGAGATGATCCGCCACGGCGTGCCCGACAACGTGCACTCGCTGGGCGTCGACATCGTCGGGAACGCCATCCACCTGTTCGGCACCGAGGAGCAGAAGGAGCGGTTCCTGCCGGGACTCGCACGCGGCGAGATCACGGCCAACGTGCTCTTCAGCGAGCCGGACATCGGGTCCGACCTGGCGTCGCTGACCACACGCGCCGAACCCGACGGCGACGGCTGGCGCCTGCACGGCCGGAAGATCTACAACATGAAGGCGCAGCACAGTGACTTCGCGCTGTGCGCGGCCCGCACGTCGACCGGGCCGGTGAACTTCGCCGGGATCACGCTGTTCCTGGTGCCGCTGCAGTCCATGGGCGTGGTCATCGAGCCGGTGTGGAACCTGTCCGAGGAACGCTTCGACCTGGTGACGCTCGACGGGATCCGGATCGGGCCCGAGGACGTGCTCGGCGAGGCCGACGACGGCTGGCAGGTGCTGGGCAAGGTGCTCCCGCTGGAGCGCACCGGGCTCGACCACTCCGCCAAGGCGGAACGCACGCTGGCCGCGCTGCGCGAGCACGCCCCGCCGGGGTGCGAGCAGCGGCTCGTCGAACTGGACACGCGGGTGCGCGCGGCCCGGCTCCTGGCCTGGCGGTGCGTGGCCAACCTGCACGAGGGCCGGCCCGACGAGGTCCACTCGGCGACCGCGAAATGGTACACGTCGGAGACGGCCAAGGAGGTGTCGGTGGCGGCGGTCGAGATCCTCGGGCCGCGGGCGCTGCTGGACGCACGCGATCCCGACGCGATCGCCGACGGCGTCCTGGACGCCGCGTTCCGGGAGGCGCCGGGGCTCACGCTCGCCCAGGGTTCCTCGGAGATCATGCTCTTCTTCGTCGCCACATCGAAACTGGGGTTGCCGTCATGACCACGATGATCGCCGACTTCTTCGACGAGGAACTGGCCCCGCTGGTGCGGCGGATGGCCGACCGGCCGCGCGCGGAGGGCTGGGACGACGACGACAGCCGGGAGACCCGCGCGATGGTGTGGCAGGGGCTGGCCGAGCTCGGCGCGCTCGACGCGTCCGGCCCCGACGCCGTGCGGCTGGCCGAGCTCCTCGGGTCCGTGCTGTACCAGGGCCCGCTGCTCGACACGCTCACCGCGCGGGAACTGCTCGGGGACGACCACATCGGCCGGTCCCCGGTGGCGCTGGCGGTGGCGGACGAGCCGCTGTCCGAGCAGGACGGTGTGGTCTCCGCGCGGCGGACCTTCGTCGGGTTCGCCGCGGAGGTGGACCACTTCCTTCTGGGCGGCGCCGGACCGCGCCTGGCGCTCGTGCCCGCCGGCCATCCCGCCATCACGACGCGCCGGTACGAGGAGACGGGCCGGGGCGAGGCGTACGAGGTCGTCTTCGACGGCGCCCCCGTGACCGCGTGGGCCGACCCCACCCGGTGGGAGGCGGCGCTGGCCGGCGCACGGGTGCGCCAGGCCGCGTACCTGGTGGGCCTGGCCCAGGCGGCGCTCGACCACGCCGTCGGCTACGCGAAGACCCGCCGCCAGTTCGGCCAGCCCATCGGCAAGTTCCAGGGCCTGGCGTTCCGGCTGGCCGAGCTGTCGATGCACATCGACGCGACGCGCCTGCTGGTGCACGACCGCGACGCGGCGGCGCACGCGGCGGCCGACCTCGCGGCGGCGTCGGACCTGGCCCGCACCGTCACGACGCGGACCATGCAGGTCCACGGCGCCGCGGGCATGCGGTCCGACGACGACGCCCAGCTGTACTACCGGCGGGCCGCGGCCGAATCGGTCCGCCTCGGCACGCCGGACCAGTTGCGACGCGAAAGCCGGGAGACGCGATGACGATCGTCGTGGCGCAGGAAGAGGAAACCAATGGACCTGGTGATACAGAAGTACGGCGGAACATCACTGGGTGACGCGGGCAAGATCCGTCGCGTGGCGCGGCGCATCGCCGCCGCGGACGGGTCCGTGGTCGCCGTGGTCTCCGCGATGGGCCGCACCACCAACTCCATGATCGAGCTGGCCCGGGACCTCACCGACACGCCGCACGCCCGGGAGCTGGACCTCCTGCTCAGTACCGGTGAACAGGCCTCCGCGGCCGCGCTCGCCATAGCGCTGCACGAGCTGGGCGTGCCCGCCCGCTCGTTCAGCGCCCACGACTGCGGCATCATCACCGACGGAGTGCACGGCCGCGCGCGTATCGTCAACGTCGATCCCGTACGCATCCGCGAATGCGTCCAGGACGGCCACGTCCCCGTCGTCTCCGGCTTCCAGGGCCTGTCCGCCGACAACGGCGAGCTCACCACCCTGAGCCGGGGCGGCTCCGACACCACCGCCGTCGCCCTGGCGGCGGCGTTACGGGCCAGGGTGTGCGAGATCTTCACCGACGTCGAAGGCGTGTTCACCGCCGACCCGCGACACGTCGCCGACGCCCGCAAGGTGGACCGCCTCTTCTACGAGGACATGGCCGAGCTGGCCGCCTGCGGCGCCACGGTGCTCGCGCATCCCAGCGTGGAGTACGCCGGCGCCCATCGCGTTCCCGTGCACGTCCGCTCCAGCACGACCGAGGCCGCCGGCACCTGGGTGACCGGCTTCCGCTCGGCCGCCCCGCTCGACGGGGAGCGGTTCACCGCCGTCGGCGTGGCGCACCGGACCGGTCAGCTCCGCTGCCGGCTCGACGGGGTCGACCCCGGCGCCCTGACCACGATCGCCGCCGCGCTGGCCGATCCGATGCCGCCGGTGGACATGCTCGGCCAGCCGGCCGCCGACGCCTCCGCCGGTTCGCTGGGGTTCATCGTGAACGCCGCCGACCGGGACAAGGTGGACGAGGCGCTCGCCGGCCTGCGCGCGGCCGACGCCTTCACCGGATGCCACTGGTCCGGCCCCATGGCGAAGGTGTCGCTGGTGGGCTGCGGTTTCTGTGCCCACCATCCGCAGGTGCGGCTCCTCGTGGACGCGCTCAAGGCCCGCGGCGTCACCGTGACGGACGTGATCGTCCGCGCCCGGCGCATCTCCATCACCTGCGCCGAGCACGACGTGCTCAACGCCGTGACGCATCTCCACCGCATGTTCCTCGGCCCCGGCACGCTCGCGGACGCCCATCCGCACGGCGGTCGCCGCCACGCGGAACACCGCGCCCACGCGCCGGGACCGCAGCGGAGACATCCGGACCCGCAGTCGACAGAAGCAGAGGGGATACGCCATGAAGGAAGCATCGGCGCGCACGGCCGGAAGGGATGAGAGCACCTTCCGGTCCCGGCATCTCTGGCAGCTCACGGTCATCTGCGGCACCCAGTTCCTGGTCGCCCTCGACTATTCGATCATCAATGTCGCGGCTCCGAGCATCCGAGAATCCATGGACTTCTCCTCCGGTGGAGGCGTCGCGTGGGTTCTTTCCGCCTATCCGCTCGCCTTCTGCGGCTTCCTCCTTCTCGGGGGGAGGATCGCCGATCTGTACGGAAGAAAGCGGGTGTTCATCTGGAGCCTGGCCGGATTCCTGCTCGCCTCGCTGCTGGCGGGCCTCGCCTGGTCGCCGGCGGCTCTCATCGCGGGCCGCGCCCTGCAGGGGGTCGCCGCCGCGTTCATCGCTCCGGCGGGTCTGGGGCTCCTCCAGGCGGCCATCCCGGAAGGACCGCCACGGGAGCGCGCCCTCGGCATCTACGGGTCGGCGCTGTCGGCGGGATTCGTCTCGGGCATGGTCCTCGGGGGCGTCCTCACCGAGTTCGCCGGATGGAGGTCCGTCTTCCTGATCAACGTGCCCATCGTCGTGGCGTTCGGCCTGCTGGCCAGAGCGCATCTTGAGGAGAGCCGGGACAGGCACGCGTCGCGCCACCTCGACCTCACCGGCGTCGTCCTGGCGACCGTGGGCATGGTCGCGTTCGTGTTCGCCCTCACCGAAGGGGAGAAGTACGGCTGGTCGTCGGCCCCGATCCTCGCCTGCGCGGCGGTCGCGGTGCCTGCCGTCGCCCTCTTCGTCTGGGTGGAGTCCCGCAAGGACAACGCCCTCGTGCCGATCTCCATCTTCCGCACGGCCGCCATCGGCGCGGCCAACCTGGTCAACGTCCTGCTGATCTGCTCCTACGGGGGAATGCTCTTCGTCCTCACGCTCTATCTGCAGACGCATCTCGGTCTGGGCGCGCTCCAGACCGGCCTGACGTTCGCCGTCTCGGGCGCGATCGCCATCGTCGTCGGAATCTACGCGGGCAGGTACGTCGAGCGCTTCGGGCTCTACCGGGTCCTCCTGTGCGGGATCGTCATCGAGACGGCCGGCATTCTCATCATGGTGGGCCTGCCGGAAGGCTACGGGTTCGCCCTCGTCCTGATCGGCACCTCCGTGAACGCGTTCGGCCACATCATCGCCCTGGTCACGACGAGCATCGCCGGCACGAACGGCGCCGAGGAGGGGCGGCGGGCCACGGCCGGCGCGCTGCTCAACGTCTCCCAGCAGCTGGGACTGGCCGTGGGGGTGGGAGTGGTCACCTCGGTGGCGGCCCACTTCGCCGCGGCCTCCGGCGGAGCCGTCGACGGCTGGCGCTGGGCGCTCTGGTGCTCGGTCGTGTTCGCGGTGGGGGCGATCGTCGCGACCGTCCTTCTCCGGAAGCGTTTCCAGGGGGAGGCCACGGCTCCGGCCTGACGCCTAGCCAAGGGCCGCGTAACCATTTAAACTAGACGTAATGGTTACTCTAGCTATCAAGGCCCAGTCTCCCTGGCAGGACGCCCACTTCGTCGGCGGCCACCCGGTCCTGGACCTCACGAACACCGTCTTCGACCGCAACCACCCGGCGGAGGACGGCGAGTTGCTGAACACGCCCTCGGACGTCCTGACGTGGTGCGCGTCCGCGGGGCTGTTCGAGGAGACGCCGCCCTTGCCGGAGGAGTCCGCCAAGGATCTCGTACCCGAGGTCCAGGCCGTCAGGGAACAGGCGTGGGCCGTGTTCAGCGCGATCGCGCGCGGCGAGGCGGCGCCGGCCGGGCCCTTCGGCGCGCTTCTCGAACGGGCCGGAAAGGGCGTGGGAGCCGACCAGGTTCAGCGGATCGACGCCGCGCTCGACCGGTACACCGCGGACTGGACGGCGCCGGGAGCGATTCCGGCCGTCCTGTCGCTGCTGGCGGTCCACGCGGTGTTCACCCTTCCGTCCGGCCGCGTCAGGGCCTGCGGGAGGTGCGGCTGGCTGTTCCTGGATTCCTCGCGGGGCGGACGCCGCCGCTGGTGCAACATGAGCATCTGCGGGAACCGGGAGAAGGCGCGCCGCCACCGTCAGGGCCGGACGCCCTGACCGGCGCGCCTTCCCAGGGATCAGGTGAGCTGCCGCCGCATGATCGGCCGGTCCTTGCGCGGGCGAGCCACCTCGGAGAACCCGGCCTTGAGGAAGGCGCTGGCTATCCCCGTCATCGCCGTGTCCGAGCCCGCGCGTTTCCCCTCGGGAGGCTCGACCGGATATCCCTCCGCGGTCGTGTAACCCTCGGACGCCGCGTACGCGCAGACGGCTTCGAGGATGCCCGGCAGCAGCCCGGAGCCACGATGCTTCTTGTGGACGAAGACGCACGCGAGCGCGCAGACCGGCTCGTCGTCCACGCTCGACAGGAGCGGCGAGCGTTCGAGCCTCGGGAACGCGGAGCGCGGCCCGAGTGAGCACCACGCCACCGGCGCGCCGTCGTCGTAGACGATGACGCCCGGCACCGGTTTCCGCTGGGCGAGACGGCTCATGGCCTTCTTGTTCCCTTCGCCCTTTCCTTCCGTCCACTCCGCGATGGAGAGCCGCCAGTGCATGCACCAGCACCCCCGGGCGCCTCCGTTGTCGCCGAGAACCGTCTCGAAGTCGTTCCAGGTCTTCTTGGACAGTTCTTCGACGGTCAAAGAGCCGTTCCGCTTGCCACGAGCGTTCATCCGCCACACCGCCGATCTGGTTGTTCGTAGCGTTTCCGGCCGCGCGTCCTGGGAAGTTGATGACCTCTCCTCCGCTCGGCCGGTCCGGGTCTTGCGTGAGACCGAGTAACCCGATATCACCTATTTATAGGTTACTATAGACACGTACGGCCGCGAAGACGGTCTATCTGGCACAGCGACGACGGAGGGTCTGCACATGGCCGGAGAAGACGTCCTGGACATGCTCGAAGCCGAGGCGATCCATGTGCTGCGCGAGGTCGCCGGCGCGTTCCGCCGCCCGGTGCTGCTGTACTCGATCGGCAAGGACTCCTCGGTGCTGCTGCACCTGGCGATGAAGGCGTTCGCGCCGGGCCGGATGCCGTTCCCCGTGGTGCACGTCGACACCGGCTGGAAGTTCCGCGAGATGATCGCCTTCCGGGACGAGACGGCCGAGCGGCTGGGGCTCGACCTGCGGGTGCACACCAACCCTGAGGGAGCCACGCCGTTCACCCACGGCGCTCACGAGTACACGCGGATCATGAAGACCGTCACGCTGCGCCGGGCGCTCGACGACGGCGGGTTCGACGCCGCGATCGGCGGCGCGCGACGCGACGAGGAGCGGTCACGGGCCAAGGAGAGGATCTTCTCGCTGCGTGAGCCCGGTCATCGCTGGGAGCCGCGCTCGCAGCGTCCGGAGTTCTGGTGGCGGGCGAACACCGAGCTGGCGGAGGGCCAGACGATGCGGGTGTTCCCGCTGTCGAACTGGACGGAGCTGGACGTCTGGCGCTACATCAAGCGAGAGGACATCCCCGTGGTGCCGCTGTACTTCACCGCACCCCGCCCGGTCGTCGAGCGGAACGGCTCGTTGATCATGGTGGACGACGAGCGCTTACCGCTGGAGCCCGGCGAAGAGCCGCGACTGCGCCACGTACGGTTCCGCACACTCGGCTGCTACCCGCTGTCCGCGGCGGTCGAGTCGAAGGCGGCGACCGTCGACGAGGTCATCGACGAGATGAGACGCGACCGCAGGTCCGAACGCGCCGGCCGGCTCATCGACGGTGAGGGCGGCACCTCCATCGAGAGCAAGAAGTCGGAGGGATACTTCTGATGATCTCCATGCTTCGAGTGGTCGCGTGCGGCTCGGTCGACGACGGCAAGTCCACCCTCATCGGACGGCTGCTCGCCGGCACCGGCGGCGCCACCGACGACCAGCTCGACTACGCGCGGCGGACCAGGCGCGGCGGTTCCACGATCGCTGCGGGCGCGGTGGACTACTCACTGCTGACCGACGGGCTGGAGGCGGAGCACGAACAGGGCATCACCATCGACGTCGCCCACCGCTTCCTGGACCTGCCGTCCGGGCGCCGGGTGATCATCGCCGACGCGCCGGGACACGAGCAGTACACCCGCAACATGGCGGTCGCGGCGTCCACCGCGGACGTCGCCGTGTTACTCGTCGACGCCACCAAGGGGGTCCGCGAGCAGACCCACAGACACCTGGCGATCTGTGCGTTGATGGGTGTGCGGGCGGTCATCGCGGTGGCGAACAAGCTCGACGCGGTGGACTACGACCAGGCGGTGTTCGAGAAACTCGCGAGCGAGGTCCTGGCGGCGGCGAACGGCCTCGACATGGCGGCGAGCGTGATCCCGGCCAGCGCCGTGCAGGGCGACAACGTGGTCGAGCCCTCGCCGAACCTGCCCTGGTACGACGGGCCGACGCTGCTCGGCGCGCTGTCGGAGTGGGAGCCGGCCGAGGGGTCGCGGGCGGACGACGCCGGCGGCTACCGGCTGCCCGTCCAGTACGTGATCCGGGCGGACGACTTCCGCGGTTTCGCGGGCACCGTGATCGGCGCCCCGGTCCGGCGGGGCGACGCCGTCGCGGTCGCCGGCAGCGGGGTCGCGTCCAGGATCGACCGGCTGATCGGCCCCGGCGGCGGCGACCTCGACCAGGCCGCTCCCGGCACCCCGGTGACGGTGACGCTGGCCGACGACGTCGACGTCCGGCGCGGAGACCTGCTGACCACGCCGGAAGCCCTGGGCGACGGACTGTCCCCGGCCACGGCGTACTCCGCCACCCTGATCTGGACCGCCGGGGAGCCGCTGCGGCACGGCCGCTCCTACCTGATGCTGGCCGGGCCGCGGACCGTGCCCGCCACGGTCACGGCCGTGCGCGGCCGGATGGAGGTGGTGTCCGGCAAGCGGCTCGCCGCGCGCGCCCTCGGCCTCAACGACATCGGCACGGTCGAGCTGGCCACCGACACCCCTCTCTGCCTGGACGGTTACCAGGAGTGCCGGGACACCGGCAGCTTCCTGCTCGTGGACCGGGTCAGCAAGGAGACGGTGGCGGCCGGCATGGTCCGGCACGCGCTGCGGCGCGGCCGCAACGTCGTCCGGCAGACCTTCACCGTCGACCGCGACGCCAGGCAGGAGCTGAAGGGGCAGCGGGCCAAGGTGCTGTGGCTGACCGGTCTGCCGGGCTCCGGGAAGTCGACCATCGCCAACGCGCTGGAGCGGCGGCTCCACGCCATGGGGCTGCACACGTACGTGCTCGACGGCGACAACGTCCGCAGCGGACTCAACAGAGACCTCGGGTTCACCCCGGGAGACCGGGCGGAGAACGTGCGCCGGGTCGCCGAGCTGACCCGCATCCTGCTGGACGCCGGGCTGATCGTGATCGTCGCGCTGGTCTCGCCCTTCCGGACGGACCGGGCGGCGGCGCGGAGCCTGTTCCCGCCGGGCGACTTCGCCGAGGTCTGGGTGGACACCCCGCCCGAGGTGTGCGCGAGCCGGGACCCGAAGGGCCTGTACGCCCAGGCGAAGGCCGGCAGGCTGCCCAACATGACCGGCCTCGGCCAGGCCTACGAACCGCCGGAGCACCCTGACCTGGTGGTCGACGGCTCCGGATCGCCCGACGAGGTGGCGGAGAAGCTGGCCGGACTGCTGCAGGGTTAAGAGGGTGGGCCCCGGGCCGGGCTGGCGTGGGCCGTGCCCGGGGCGGAGGGCCGTGTCCGGCCGGGGGTCGCCACTCCCGCCGGTCCAGATCAGTGCCCGCGGCCCTCTTCTTTCAGGGCCGGTGTCCGAGTGGCAGGATTCGAACCTGCGACGCTCCTGCTCCCAAGGCAGGCGGGCTGCCAAGCTGCCCCACACTCGGGTGGTGAAGAACCGCCTGTGAACCCCGGCGGCCGGGTCGGGTCAGCCGGATGCCGGGCAGGCGCCGGGAGACGGGGGAAGCGGTTCGCGCTTCAGGCCGGTCACTGCTCGCCCCCTTTCTCCTCGGTCTTGACGCTGTCAACGCTAGACCGATGATCGGCCGGAGCGCCAGCGGTTTTACGGCGAGCCGGGCTCGCCGGGCCAGGGGACGCCCGCGCGGGTCTCGGGCGACTCGACGCGGAAGCGGGGCATGGCCTCGGGGTGGTTCTCGCGCACGTACGTGATGAGGTGCTCGCGCACGTCGCACTTGAGATCCCAGGCGGAGGCCGAGTCCGCGGCGCTCATCAGCGCGCGCAGCTCGACCAGGCCGTTCAGCTGGATGTCGGTGACCTGGAGGGTCCAGTCCTTCTGGTCCCACAGCGGGTTGGTCTGCAGGTAGCGGTAGAGCTCCTCACGCAGCTTCTCGACCGGTACCGACCAGTCGACGCGCAGGTAGACGACGGCGAGGACCCGGCTGCCGTGCCGGGTCCAGTTCTCGAACGGGGTCTGCGTGAAGTAGGAGACCGGCAGGACCAGGCGCCGCTCGTCCCACAGCCGCACCACGACGTAGGTGAGCGTGAGCTCCTCGATCCTGCCCCATTCCTCCTGCACCACGACGACGTCGTCCAGGCGCAGCGCGTCGCTGAAGGCGAGCTGCAGCCCGGCGAGCATGTTGCCGAGCGTCGGCTGGGCGGCGATGCCGACGACCGCGCCGGCGATGCCCGCGGACGCGAGCAGACCCGCGCCCAGCGCCCGCACCTGCGGGAAGGTGAACAGCATCGCGCCGAACGCGATCACCACGACGGTCGCGGTGGCGGCCCGGCGCACCAGCGTGATCTGCGTCTTGATGCGGCGGGCCCGCCGGTTGCGCTCCCCCTCCACGAGGTCCAGGCGCTCCAGGGCGACGTCCGTGAACGCGTACGTCGCCTGGATGATCAGCCAGGTCGCCGCGCCGATGATGAGCAGCGTGACGACCCGCTCGACGGACTCGCCGAACGCCCGCTGCTGCGGCTCAGGGCCGATCATCAGCGGGTAGAACATGATGTTGAACGTCATCAGCAGGACGGTCGTCACCACCGGCCAGTGGCAGTGCTTGACCAGGCGGCTGCTGAAGGTCCACTTGCGCCCGACCCTGAGGAGCACCTGCCGGGTCAGCTCCAGGACGATGACCGCCCCGATCATCGCGCCGGCCAGGTTCAGCCAGGCGCTGGAGAACTGCACGTGAGCGACCCCCCGAAGATTCAGAAGTTCTCGTCAAAACTCACATTGCCCTCAACCGCCACCTGATAAGCGGACACCCGGCGTTCGAAGAAGTTGGCCAGCTCCTGCACGTCCTGGAGCTCCATGAAGGCGAACGGGTTCTCGGTGCCGTAGCGGCGGGGCATGCCCAGCCTGACCAGCCGCTGGTCGGCGACGTACTCCAGGTAGGCGCGCATCTGCTCGGCGGACATCCCGGGCATGCCGTCGCCGCACAGGTCGCGGGCGAAGGCCAGCTCGGCGGCGACCGCCTCCTCCAGCATGCGGCCGACCTGCTCGCCCAGCTCCTCGTCGAACAGCTCGGGCTCCTCCGCCCGGACGGTGTCGACGACGCTGAACGCGAACTCCATGTGCATGGACTCGTCGCGGAACACCCAGTTCGTCCCGGTGGCCAGCCCGCTGAGCAGGCCGCGGGAGCGGAACCAGTACACGTACGCGAAGGCGCCGTAGAAGAACAGGCCCTCGATGCAGGCGGCGAAGCAGATGAGGTTGAGCAGGAACCGCCGCCGGTCGCCCGCGTTCTCCAGGCTCCGCAGGTCCCCGATGGAGTCGATCCACCGGAAGCAGAACTCGGCCTTGTCGCGGATCGACGGGATGTGCTCGATCGCGGCGAACGCCTTGACCCGCTCGTCCGGGTCGGGCAGGTAGGTGTCGAGCAGCGTCAGGTAGAACTGCACGTGCACCGCCTCCTCGAACAGCTGCCTGCTCAGGTAGAGCCGGGCCTCGGGGGCGTTGACGTGCTGGTAGAGGTTGAGCACCAGGTTGTTGGCGACGATCGAGTCACCGGTGGCGAAGAACGCGACCAGCCGGTTGATCAGGTGCCGTTCCTGGGCGGTCATCTTTGCCAGGTCGGCCACGTCGGAGTGCAGGTCGACCTCCTCCACCGTCCAGGTGTTGCGGATGGCGGCCCGGTAGCGCTCGTAGAAGTCCGGGTAGCGCATCGGGCGCAGGGTGAGGTCCATTCCGGGGTCGAGAAGCATGAGGGGATCTCCTTACTGGCAGGCTTCGCAGACGTCGGGGTTCTCCAGCGAGCAGGCCACCTGCTCGACGGCGGCGGCCGGCTGGACGGTGGTCTGCGCGATGCGGGTGGCCGGGCGGGAACGCAGGTAGTAGGTGGTCTTCAGGCCCTGCTTCCACGCGTAGGCGTACATCGACGAGAGCTTGCCGATGGTGGGGGCGGCCATGAACAGGTTGAGCGACTGGCCCTGGTCGACGTACGGCTGGCGGGCGGCGGCCAGGTCGATGAGCGCCTTCTGCGGCAGCTCCCAGGCGGTGCGGTAGAGCAGCTTGAGGTCGTCGGGGATGCCCGGCAGGTGCTGCACGGACCCGTCGGCGCGCTTCAGCGCGTCACGCGTCGCCTGCGTCCACAGCCCGCGTTCCCGCAGGTCGGCCACCAGATAGCGGTTGACCTGGAGGAACTCGCCAGACAGCGTCTCGCGCTTGAACACGTTGGACACCTGCGGCTCGATGCACTCGTAGCAGCCGGCGATGGACGCGATGGTGGCCGTCGGCGCGATGGCGATCATGAGCGAGTTGCGCAGCCCGGTGGCGGCGATCTTCTCGCGGAGCGCGTCCCAGCGCGGCGAGCCGGCGGCGGCGTAGTGGTCGGGGTGCAGCACGCCCGCCGCGGCGCGGGTGTCGTCGTACGAGGGATGCCGCCCGCGTTCGGCGGCCAGGTCGGCCGAGGTGTCGTAGGCCGCCAGCGCGATCTCCTCGGCGATACGGGTGGACAGCTCCAGCGCCCGCGGCGAGTCGAACGGGAGGCGGAGCGCGAAGAACACGTCGGCCAGCCCCATCACGCCGAGCCCGATCGGCCGCCAGCGCCGGTTGGCCGCCCCGGCCTCGGGCGTCGGGTAGAAGCCCAGGTCGATGGTGCGGTCCAGGAAGCGCACGGCCGTCCGGACGGTGGCGCGCAGCCGCTCCCAGTCGAGGCCGTCGCGCCCGTCCAGGTGGGCGGCGAGGTTGACCGAGCCGAGGTTGCACACCGCGGTCTCGGCGTCGCTGGTGACCTCCAGGATCTCGGTGCACAGGTTGGACAGGTGGATGACGTTCTCCGGCCGGGCGGTCTGGTTGGAGGTGCGGTTGGCCGTGTCCTTGAACGTCATCCAGCCGTTGCCGGTCTGCGCGAGCGTCCGCATCATCCGCCCGTACAGGGTCCTGGCCGGGATCCGCCGGGTGTGCCGGCCCTCGGCCTCGTAGGCCCGGTAGGCGCGGGTGAACGCCTCGCCGTGCAGGTCGGGCAGGTCGGGGACGTCCTTGGGGTCGAACAGCGACCAGTCCTCACCGGCCTCGACGCGGCGCATGAACTCGTCCGGCACCCAGTTGGCCAGGTTGAGGTTGTGGGTGCGGCGGGCGTCCTCGCCGGTGTTGTCGCGCAGCTCCAGGAACTCCTCGATGTCGGCGTGCCAGGTCTCCAGGTAGACGCAGGCCGCGCCCTTGCGCCGGCCGCCCTGGTTGACCGCCGCGACCGAGGCGTCGAGGGTGCGCAGCCACGGCACGATGCCGTTGGAGTGGCCGTTGGTGCCCCGGATGAGCGAGCCACGTGAGCGCACCCGGGTCCACGAGATGCCGATGCCGCCCGCGTACTTCGACAGCCGGGCGACCTGCGCGTACCGGTCGTAGATCGCCTCCAGCTCGTCGCGCGGCGAGTCGAGCAGGAAGCACGACGAGAGCTGCGGGCGGCGCGCGCCCGCGTTGAACAGGGTCGGCGAGCTGGGCAGGTAGGACAGCGTCGCCATCAGCCGGTAGAGCTCGGCGGCCTCCGCGACGGTCTCCGACAGCCCGCAGGCGACCCGCAGGAAGAAGTGCTGGGGCCGCTCCAGCACGGTCCGGGTGACCGGGTGGCGCAGCAGGTAGCGGTCGTAGACGGTGCGCAGCCCGAAGTACTCGAACCGCTCGTCGGCGGCGTCCGAGACGAGCGCGTCCAGCTCGGCGGCGTGCGCGGCGACGAACTCCGCCAGGCCGTCCTGGATCAGCCCCGCCGCGTGGGTGGCGGCGATCGAGCCGGAGAACGACCGCACCCCGTGCGCGGCCGCCTCGTCGGCGATCTCCTCGGCGAGCAGCCCGGCGGCCACCCGCGAGTTCGCCGGGTCGGCGATCACCCGGGCGGCGGCCTCCTCGATGGCCAGGCGCCGATCACCCTCGACGATCTGTGTCACGTGCTCTCTCCTCGCGAGCTCATCCCCGTGAGGGCGCGCGAGAGCACGGCGGCGCACGCCGCTAGGCCCCCGGGCCCTCCCTCGAGGCCCTGGACATGGTCCATCGCCGGCAGGTCTTCGGGCTCGCGGGCGTCTCGCACTCTCCTACTGGCCGTCGCTTCCCGGATCTTTCCAGTGCTCGTTGACGGCGGTCGTTCCCGCTCACCGCTGCGGGGCAGCCCCGGAATCGCACCGGGTTCCCTTTTGCTCCGCCCCGGGCGGGGGCGAACCGGCGAACGATCGAGATCCTACATCTAGTGGCTGCTTTCGCAACCGCCACATCATGTTGTGCCCTTGCCGCTTTCGAGGAGGCCGAGATCGCGGAGCACGGCCTTGGTGCGGCGGACCTCGGAGACGACCCAGGCGGCGAAGCGGTCGCCGGCCAGCGGGATCGGCGTCCAGTCGCCCTCCCGGCAGGTACGCTGCCAGCCGGGCGAGCCGGTCACCTCCTCGCACATGCCGATGGCCGCCTCCCGGCTCTCCTGCGGCATGCCGCCGGGCCCGACGGCGGCGCACCAGCTCGCGAAGTCCACCCGGACCCCGAGCTCCAGCAGGCTGGGCGCGTCCAGCCCGGGGAACCGCTCGGCACAGGACACGGCCAGCACCCGGACCCGGCCCCGGTCGATGTACGGGCGCCAGCCGGCGAGCGGGCCCGTCGCGGCGACGGCGCGGCCGGCGAGCAGCGCGGTGGCGACCTCGGAGATGCCGGGGTAGCCGGTGTAGTCCACCTGCCGGGTGTCGGCGCCGAGCCCGCGGGCGATGAGCCCGAACAGCAGGTGGTCGGGGGCGCCCTGCGGCCCGCCGGCGAGCGGGGTGCCCGTGGGGTCGGCGCGCAGGCGGGCGCCGAACGCGTCGAAGGTGGCCAGACCCGAGTCGCGCGGCACCAGCACCACCTCGACCTCGCCGGCCAGCCGGGCCAGCGGGGTGGTGCCGTGCAGGGGCGACTCGGCCGCGTTCAGCTCGGCGGCGGCGAGCGCGGGCAGCCCGGTGATGGTGATCGTGGTGACCGGCCCGGCCCCGCCGACCGGGTAGCCGGCTCCGCGGGCCACCTGGGTGAACGCCTCGGCGACGCGGCTCCAGCGCTCGCCGCCGCCGAGGATCTCGTACGCGCCGGGCGCGCGTCCGGCGTGACGGTCACCGCAGCCGGCCAAGCAGGCGGCCACTCCCAGGCCTGTCACGAGGAACCGCCTGCGCCGCATGACCCGCCTCCCCCGAAGTGTCCACTTCAGGTTATTTACAGATCACGCAGAGTTACACATGCCGGATATCACCTACTAAGGTTTCCAGGCCATCCCGGCCAGCAGCGGCAGCCGTGTGGCGCCGACCAGGCGTGGCCGGTCGGGCCGCCACTCGTGGGCCTGCACCAGACCGGGCTCGATCATGACGAAGTCACCGAAGAACGCCTGGATCTCCTCCGGTCCCCGGCCGGTGCCGCCCGCCGGGGCGTCGCCGGACGAGGTGGCGTGCGCGATCGCCAGGTGGCTGCCCGGCGCCAGCGCCTCCCGCAGGAGGGCGACCACGGCGTGCGGGTTCATGCTGTCGGGCACGAAGTGGAGCACCGACACCAGCAGCACCCCGACCGGCCTGGCCGGGTCGAGGAAGCCGGCGGCGCCGTCCAGCATCCGCGCGGGGTCGAGCAGGTCGGCCTCCACGAAGACGGCCCCGGCCTGCTCCTCCAGCAGTTCGCGGCCGTGCGCGGCCACCACCGGGTCGTGGTCGACGTAGACGACCCTGGCGTCCGGGACCACCTCGTGCACGTTGCCCTGGGTGGGCAGGCCGCTGCCCACGTCCAGGAACTGGGTGACGCCCTGCGCGGCGGCGTAGCGTACCGCACGCTGGAGGAACTCCCTGGCGGCGCGCGCCTGCGGCACCGCCTCCGGTATCAGGTCCGCCAGCCGGTCCAGGGCCTCGCGGTCGACCGCGAAGTTGTCCTTGCCGCCGAGCAGGTAGTCGTACATTCGGGCGAGATTGGGAGTGTCGGGGTCGGACTGGGGCACATTTTCGACCCTAGGCGCTCCCCTCCCGGGGCGACACCGGCCGGATTCCGACTATGACCCAGCCGAACGGTAAGGGTTTACTAACCCCCTCTTGCCGCTATTCCACCGTGACACTCTTGGCCAGGTTGCGCGGCTTGTCCACGTCCCTGCCGAGGGCCACCGCGGCGTGGTAGGCCAGCAGCTGGAGCGGGATCGTGAGCAGGATCGGGTCCAGCTCGATCTCGTTCTTGGGCACCACGATGCAGTCCTCGGCCAGCTTGGTGTCCGGTTCGCGGTGGCCGACCATCAGCACGCTGCCGCCGCGGGCGCGGATCTCGCCGAGCGTGGTGAGGTTCTTGTCGAGCAGCTCGTCGTCGGGGACGACCGCCACCGTCGGCATCTCCGGGCCGATCAGCGCGAGCGGGCCGTGCTTGAGCTCGCTGGCCGGATAGGCCTCGGCGTGCACGTACGAGATCTCCTTGAGCTTCTGGGCGCCCTCGCGGGCCACCGGATAGCCGCGGACCCGGCCGACGAACATCATGCTCGCGTGCTTGGCGTACTTCTGCGCCAGCTCGGCGATCTTGTCGCCCTGCGTGAGGATCTCCTCGATCTGGCCCGGCAGCCTGCGCAGGCCCTCGCAGATGCGCCGGCCGTCGGCCGGCGACAGGTCGCGCACCCGGCCCAGGTGCAGCGCCAGCAGCGCGAACGCGACCGCGGTCGAGGTGAACGCCTTGGTCGAGGCCACCGACACCTCAGGGCCCGCGTGCAGGTAGACGCCGCCGTCGACCTCGCGGGCGATGGCGCTGCCGACCGCGTTGACGATGCCGATCACCCGGCCGCCCTTGCGCTTGAGCTCCTGCACGGCGGCGAGCGTGTCGTAGGTCTCGCCGGACTGGCTGATGGCGACGTAGAGCGTGTCCTGCTCGACGACGGGGTTGCGGTAGCGGAACTCGCTGGCGGGCTCGGCGTCGGCCGGGATGCGGGCCAGCTCCTCGATCAGCTGGGCGCCGATCTGGCCGGAGTAGTACGCCGAACCGCAGCCGATGACCTTCACCCGGCGGAAGGAGCGGGTCTCGCGGGCGTTCATGTTGAGCCCGCCCAGGTGGGCCACGTTGAAGCGCTCGTCCAGGCGGCCGCTCATCGTGCGGGCGGTGGTCTCGGGCTGCTCGGAGATCTCCTTGAGCAGGTAGTGCTCGTAGCCGCCGGTGTCGTAGTGGCCGGCGTCCCAGTCGACGGTCAGCGGCTCCTTGGCGGTCTCGCGGGCGTCGCTGGCGAAGGTGTGGAACCCGTCGGCGCGCAGCACGGCCAGCTCGCCGTCCTCCAGGTGGACCACCTGGCGGGTGTAGCGGACGAGCGCGGCCACGTCGGAGGCGGCGAACATCTCCTTCTCGCCGATGCCGAGCACGATCGGGCTGCCGTTGCGAGCCACGACCACCTCGCCCGGCCGCTCGGCGTCGATCACCGCGATCCCGTACGTGCCGA
Source organism: Nonomuraea sp. NPDC054003 (assembly GCF_055585125.1). NCBI lineage: Bacteria > Bacillati > Actinomycetota > Actinomycetes > Streptosporangiales > Streptosporangiaceae > Nonomuraea > Nonomuraea sp. NPDC054003. The sequence goes on along the minus strand of NZ_JBVJKR010000007.1, from coordinate 33,351 downwards.
CGACGCTCTTGAGCGACTTGCGTACGGCCTCCTCAAGGGAGTCGTTCTCGTCGACGGCGGCGGCGATCAGGTGGGCGAGCACCTCGGTGTCGGTCTCGGACCGGAACTCCACGCCGTCGGCGACGAGCTTGGCCCGCAGCTCCCCGGCGTTCTCGATGATGCCGTTGTGCACCACCGCGATGCGCTCATCGCCCGACAGGTGCGGATGCGCGTTCTCGTCGCTGGGCACGCCGTGCGTCGCCCACCGGGTGTGGCCGATGCCGAGAGCGCCCTTGAACCTGGCCGGCACCACCTTGGCCAGGTCGGCGACCCTGCCCTTGACCTTGCGGACCTTGAGTCCTTTGCTGGAGACGACGATCCCGGCCGAGTCGTAGCCGCGGTACTCCAGCCGCTGCAGCCCTTCGAGCAGGATGGGTGCCGCGTCCTTCGGCCCCACGTACGCGACGATTCCGCACATCCGAGTCTCCTATCCGTAGACGATCCGGCGCAGTTGCCGCAGCGACAGCTCGGGCGCCGCCACCCGGCGGGCCCTCAGCTCGGCGGCGATCCTGGGAAAGATCTCATCGTTGGTGAAGCCACGGGCCTGCAACTCCCCGTGGCGACGCCGGACGAACTCCTCCGAGGACTCGGAGAAGTACGACAGCACGTCGGCCACCACGCGCGCCGCCTCGCCGGGCCCGAGCGGGCTCGTCCGGGTGAGGTGGACGATGAGGTCCTCGTAGGGATGCCGCGCCGTAGACACAGACGAGGACATTACGCAGATGGAACGAGACACGCCAACATCCTGCCCGATTTCGGGCAGAATCAGCTCGGACGAGGGCTCAGCTTCTCCCAATCAGGTGTGCGGCTTTAGGTAGATCCCATGCGGGCGCGGGAATGGTGACGCACAGTGTTCGCGTCGTACCGTCGCGTGGAGGTCCGTCATGCTGTTGCAGGTCGCCGTCGCCGCCGCCGTCCTGGCCGGCCAGCCGGGGGGACGCCAGGACGACTTCGCCTCGGCGGCCAGGGAGTACGGGGTGCCGGTCAGCGTGCTCCTGGGCGTGTCGTACCTGCAGTCGCGCTGGGACGCGCACGCGGGCGAGCCCTCCACGGCGGGCGGTTACGGCCCCATGCACCTGCTGGACCCCGCGCTCATCACGGGCGCCGGTCCCCGCTCCGGCGGCCGGCCGCACGGCCCCCTCCCCCGCGCCGCCGCACCGGGCCACCAGCACGGCGACGCCCGCGGCGACGCTGCCCGCCCCCGCCCGCACCTGGATCCCCGGGGCGAACCCGCGACGGGCCCGGCGGAAGGCAAGGGGACGACACCCCACGAGACCACCCGGCCGGCATCCGGCTCCCCGCGAGCGACCTCGAAAGAGGCGGCGCGGACCGGAAGCGGCGATCGGGGCGCGACCGCGGGCGAAGCGGCCTCGTCCGGAGGCGACTGGGGGGCGACTCTTGGGGAGGCCGCGCGGTTGACGGGGGTCAGCGTCGAGCGGCTGCGCAGGGACGCCGCCGCGAACATCCGGGCCGGCGCCGCCCTGCTCGCGTCCTACCAGGGCGTGCCCAGCGCCGACCCGGCCCGCTGGCACGCCGCGGTCGCCCGCTACTCGGGCTCGCCCGCGTTCGCCGACGAGGTGCTGCGGGTGATCCGCGACGGCGCGGCCCGACGGGCGGACGACGGCTCCCTGGTCCGGCTGCCCGCGCACCCGGCGCTCCGCTCCCCCGTCCGTCCGACCGATCCGGGGGACGGGGCCGAGTGCCCGCCGTCGCTGGAGTGCCGATGGATGCCCGCCGCGTACGCCAGGACCGGCGAGCAGGACTACGGCAACCACGACCGCATGAGCCGCCCCCGCCGAATCGACTACATCGTCATCCACGACACCGAGGGCCCCTTCCGGGGCATCCCACGCCTGATCCGCGACCCGGAGTACGTGAGCTGGCACTACACGATCCGCTCCCGCGACGGCCAGATCGCCCAGCACGTGAAGACCCGCGACATCGCCTGGCACGCCGGCAACTGGGACGTCAACACCCGCTCGGTCGGCATCGAGCACGAGGGCTACCTGGCCAGGGGTGGCACCTGGTACACCGAGGCCATGTACCGCGCCTCGGCCCGGCTGGTCCGCCACCTGGCCGCCGAGCACGACATCCCGCTCGACCGGGCCCACATCCTGGGCCACGACAACGTCCCCGGCACCACCCCGGACACCCTCGCCACCATGCACGAGGACCCCGGCCCCTACTGGGACTGGGCCCACTACTTCGACCTGCTCGACGCCCCCTTCGACAAGCGCCCCCGGCGACTCGACACCCTGAGGAAGGCAGCCACCGACGAGCCCGCCACCTCGTACGGCGAAGAACCAGACCACCCCGACACCACCAGTCCCTCCCACGCCCAGCCTCCGGCGGCCCCAGCCATACGCGACCACACCACCGCAGACCTGCCCATGCACCACACCGCCGCGGACCCGACCGCGCACGACGGAACCGCCGCGGACCACCACACCCCTGCGGATCCTGCCGCACATGACCAGACCACCGCGGACCCCGCCATGCGTCACCACACCGCTGGAGATCCGGCCGCGCACGACGGGACCGCCGCGGACCCTGCTATGCATCACCGCACCCCTGCGGATCCGGCCGCACATGACCAGACCACCGCGGACCCCGCCACGCACCACCACACCCCTGCAGACCTAGCCGCGCTTGACCGGCCCGCCGCGGATCCGGCCGCGCGTGATCAGACCGCCGCCGACACCATCGTGCTTGATCAGGCCACAGCGGACGCGGTCGTGCGCGGTCAGAGCGGCCCGGTGGTGCGTGACCAGGACTCCATGGGCTCGGCCATGCGCGACCAGACCGCCGCAAGCTCGGTCGTGCGTGATGGGGTCGGGTTCGGCAGGGTTGTGCGGGAACGGCCCGGGCGTGGGGGATCCGTCCTGATCCTGCCGGAGTACGACGAGCACCGGCCGCGTTTCACCGGCTGCAAGAGCGCCAAGCCCGACCGGCCGTGCCCGCCGCACGGCGCGTCCGCGGTGTGGCTGCACACGGCGCCCCGCCACGACGCGCCGCTGGTGGACGACATCGGCAAGCGCGTCGGCGAGCCCAGCACGTACAGCGTCTACGACCACAGCGCCCGCGCCTCCGCCGGGCAGCGGTTCGCGGTGGCCGGGCGGCGCGGCGACTGGACGGCCATCTGGTATCTCGGCCGCCGTGCCTGGTTCCACGACCCGCACGAGCACCCGACCGCCGTCCGCGCCCGCGGCCCCGTGGTGGTCCCGCGCAACCCGGACGTCAAGGTGTACGGGCGCGCCTACCCGGAGAAGTCGGCCTATCGCGGCACGGGAGTCGCCTACCAGCCTCACGTCGCGCTCCCGTACCGGATCGGCCCCGGCGAGGCGTACACGGTCGGCGACACCCTGACCGGTTCGTACCATGCGGCCGGATACAAGCCCGCGAACCACGTCACCGTGAGGGGCAGGCAGCGCTACCACCAGATCCAGCTCGGTCACCGCGTCGCGTTCGTCAAGGCGGAGGACGTCCGCCTCGTCCGCTGATTTTCGCCCCGGGAGCTGCTCCATGGACACGGGCACTCCCGGAAAGCGATATGGTTTTCTTCGTAACCGGCTGGCGCCGGAGACACGCGGAAGTGGCTCAGGGGTAGAGCATCACCTTGCCAAGGTGAGGGTCGCGGGTTCGAATCCCGTCTTCCGCTCGGAGTTCAACTCCTGGTGGAGTGGCCGAGAGGCGAGGCAGCGGCCTGCAAAGCCGTCTACACGGGTTCAAATCCCGTCTCCACCTCGGCAGGTTCGGCGGATCTCACGAGATCCGCTAAGGTAAGAGCAGTGCCATGCGGAAGTGGCTCAGGGGTAGAGCATCACCTTGCCAAGGTGAGGGTCGCGGGTTCGAATCCCGTCTTCCGCTCTGAGTGACAACTCAATACGGACGATTAGCTCAGCGGGAGAGCGCTTCCCTGACACGGAAGAGGTCACTGGTTCAATCCCAGTATCGTCCACCCCACAAAGCCCCAGATTCTGGCACCCGCCAGGTCTGGGGCTTTCTCGTTGCACCGGGCCAGGGCGAATCATCGAGCGGCCTTGACCTCAAAGGCGTCCATCATCACGCTCTGTTTACCATTTGGCCGCTTCTGCGCAGATTATGTCACGCTGCGTGCATATAGCCACTCCGAGCGGGTAGCGCGCTGACATTGGCTCCTCGGAGGGGGAAACCGTGGACATCAACATAGGCCAGGGCATATCCGATGCCTGGCGAATGATCGCGACATTCGTACCAAGACTCATCGCGTTCCTGGTCATACTCATCATCGGCTGGATCGTGGCGAAGCTGCTGGAGAAGGTCGTCGACAAGGTTCTGGAGCGGGTCGGGTTCGACCGGGCCGTCCAGCGCAGTGGCGTGCAGAGGTGGCTGGAGCGCAGCCAGTACGACGCGAGCAGCCTGCTCGCCAGGATCGTCTTCTATGCGATCATCCTGGTCACCCTGCAGATCGCGTTCAGCGTGTTCGGGCCGAACCCGATCTCCGCGCTGCTGAACGCCGTGGTGGCGTGGCTGCCCATGGCGATCGTGGCCATCGTGATCATCGTGGTGGCCGGCGCGATCGCGAAGGCCGTCGGCGACATCATCAGGGGCGCGCTCGGCGGGCTGTCCTACGGCCGCCTGCTGGCCGTGGCCGCGGAAGTGTTCATCTGGGCGCTGGGGATCATCGCCGCGCTCAACCAGATCGGCGTGGCCACGGCGGTCACCACCCCGGTCCTGATCGCGGCGCTCGCCACAGTGGGCGCGATCGCGGCCATCGGCGTCGGCGGCGGGCTCGTGCGGCCCATGCAGCAGCGGTGGGAACGCTGGCTCAGCCGGATCGAGGAGGAGGCGCCGCAGGCCAGGGCGCACGCGGAGGCGTACCAGCAGGGGCGTGAGCACGCCCGTGCCATGACGCCCGAGGAGATGGCCGAGCGCGGCACGTCGGAGCAGCGGATCACGCCGCAGACCGGCACCGGGACGGTCGGCTCCACCCGGCCGGACATCCGGGAGCCCTGACTCCCGCCGACCTCCGGGACGATGCAGGGGCGGGCGGGCCGACTCGGCCCGGCCGCGACCCCGGTAAGGAGGTCTGGACGCTGTGACACCGCGCCGACCCTGGGCAGGGGGAAAGCAGAGCGAGCGCTTCCTGAGAGGTAGGTCAGATGTCCGAGCCCCAGCCTGACGTGGTTTCTTCAGAAGAACGAACTCATGCGCTCGAGGCCGAGCTGAACGCTCTCAGGGCCCGGGCCGACAAAGTCGACCAGCAGCTCCAGGCGTTGGCGGAGGCGAGTCTGGCCCTGGCCCGCGGCCTGGAGAGCCCTCCGGTGGAGGAGCCCGGGCAGCCGCATGCGGAGCGGGCCGCACGACTCGCCCACGAGCTGCTGCTCGCGGCCGGCCTGGGCCGGAGGGGGAGCGAGGGCAGCGAGGGGTAGATGCCCCGCCACGAGCGGAGGTGGACCACACCGATGACACTGCAGATCGTGGCGGGAACGGCCAACCACGCGCTGGCCGGCTCCGTGGCCGGGATTCTCGGCATCGCGCCGGTCTCCGCGGCGGTGGAGCGATTTCCGGACGGAGAGCTCCGGCCCGTCGTGGGCGGGATGCGGGGTGCGGACGTCTATCTGGTCCAACCCACGAGCCCGCCGGTCAACGAGCACGTGATGGAGTCGCTGTTGCTGATCGACGCCTGCCGTCGGGCGGGCGCGGCGCAGATCACCGCGGTCATGCCGTACTTCGGGTACGCCCGTCAGGACCGTCGTGGCCGGTCCGGGCAGGCGATCGGAATCCGCGTCGTCGCGGACGCGCTCGCTTCGGCCGGGATGCGGCGTCTGATCGTGACGGATCCGCACACGACCGCGCTGGAGGCGATCTGCGCTGTTCCGGTGGAGATGCTGACGGCCGTGCCGTCCCTCGCCCGCGTGCTGGGTGAGCAGGTGCCGGACGAGGCCGTGGTGGTGGCGCCTGATCTCGGCGCGGTCAAGCTGGCGGAGCATTACGGCGCTCTGCTGTCGTGTCCTGTGGCGGTGGTGCGCAAGACCAGGCTGAGCGGGACACGTGTGGTCGCCGAGGAACTGGTGGGGGATGTACGGGATCGTCCGGTGGTCATCGTCGACGACATGATCAGTACGGGCGGCACTATCGAGGCTGCCGCGGAGGTGGTGGCCGGCCACGGTGCCGCGCCGGAGATCGTGGTGGTGGCGACGCACGGGTTGTTCGTGGCATCGGCGGCCGAGCGCCTCGGCCGTGCCATGATCCGGCGGATCCTGGTCACCGACACCGTCGCACAGCGGCCCGACTCGGGAATGCCGCTTGATGTGTGCTCGGTGGCGCCGCTCCTGGCCGATGCCATCGGGCGCCTGTACCGGAACGAGCCGCTGGACAAGCTGCCGGCGCGGGCATGACGGTCCCGCGGACGGCCTAGGCGGGGAGGTCGCCGGTGAGGAAGCCGTGCCGGTGGGCGAGCCAGCACGCGGCCGTCAGGCGGAGCGCCGGGGGGTCGGGCAGGCCGTCGTAGAACCAGCCCCACTCGCGCAGTCCGTCCAGGAAGCCCAGCACGTAGTCGCCCAGGATCTCGGGGTCGAGCGGGATCGTGTCCCGCAGGATCGCGGCGTGCTGGTCCACCGCGGCGACCAGCGCGGGGTCGGTGGCCATCCTGGCGAGCTGGTCCTGGCCCAGCTCCCCCATCACCCACTGCAGGGGCGCAGCCGCCCACCCATCCTCGAAATGCACCTTTAAACCATAAACCACCCCAAAACCCCTTTACCCTTCGGCGTCGATGTCCGCGAGCGTGCGCTGCGCCACCGCGAAGGCCGAGTTGGCCGCCGGTACCCCGCAGTAGACGGCGGTCTGCAGCAGCACCTCCTTGATCTCCTCACGGGTGAGCCCGTTCCGCAGAGCCGCCCGTACGTGCATCGCGAGCTCTTCCATGTGACCGCGCGCCACCAGCGCGGTGAGCGTGACGACGCTGCGGGCGCGCCGGTCGAGGCCGGGACGGTTCCAGATCTCGTCCCAGGCGTAGCGGGTGATGAAATCCTGGAAGTCGCGGGTGAAGTCGGTGATGGCGGCGTTGGCCCGGTCGACGTGCGCGCCGCCGAGCACCTCGCGCCGGGTCCGCATCCCGTCGGCCCGGCTCTCCCCCGCGGCCTTACCCGCGCCCGCCGGCCAGGTGTCGGAGAGGTGGCGCAGGATCGCGGCCGTCGCCGGGACCGGACGCTGGACGGTCGCCAGGTGCGAGGCCGCCGGGATGGCCGCGAGCAGGGCGCCCGGGATGCCGGTGGTCAGGGTGAGCGCGTGCTCCAGCGGCGTCGCCGGGTCGTCGGCCCCCGCCACGATCAGCGCGGGCGCGGCGATCTCCGGCAGCCCGGCCCGCAGGTCGTAACCGGCCAGCGCCTCACAGCAGGCGGCGTAGGACTCGTCGTCGACCTGGCCGAGCATGTCGATGACCCAGCCTTCGTCGTACCCGTCGGTGAACCAGCGTGAGGCCAGCACGGGCCCGAGCGACCGCACGCCCGCGTTCCGTACCTGTGCCGCCCGCTCCCGCCACGGGCCCGGCTCGCCGAACCTGGCGGACGAGCAGCACATGATCAGGCTCCGCACCCGCTCCGGCGCCCTGAGCGCGGCGGTCGCGGCGACCGCGCCGCCTACCGAGATCCCGCCGATGGCGAAGTACGGCTCGTCCACCAGGTCGAGCACGGCCAGGGCCAGGTCGTCGAGCGTGAACCCGCCGGCCGCGGGCGAGCCGCCGTGACCCGGCAGGTCGTACCGCAGCACCCGCCACCGGTCGGTCAGCGCCGGCAGCTGGGGCTTCCAGACGTCCAAGGTGGTGCCCAGCGACGGGCCGAGCACGAGCAGCGGCCCGCCGGCGGGGCCGTCGACGCGATGATGGAGCTTCACTGGTGTCCTTCTCTGTCTCGGTACGCGGCCAGGACTCGGTCGGTGAGGGCCGGGGCCGCGCCCAGGTAACCGGACGGGTCCAGCAGGTCGGCGGGGGCGTCGAGGGGGCCGTCCCGGCGGAGCGTCTGGGTGAGCGCGTCCCGGCCGAGGTGGGCGGCCAGGCGTTCGGAGACGATGCGGCCGCCGGTGAGCCCGGCGTTGGCGCGCATCTGGCCCGGGAAGACCTGGAGGCCGGCGGTCAGTTCCGCGGCGGTCTCCGCGGCGCCGCCGGTCAGCCGCAGGCACTCGCGGAGCGGGCTCCACTCGGCCTGCCAGGCGCCCGCCGCGCGTTCGTGCTCCCCCACCTGGGCCAGCGCCTGCGCGTAGACGGGGACCTGGAGCGAGGCGGCGCGGATCAGGACGGACAGGGCGGGGTTGCGCTTGTGCGGCATGGCGGACGAGCCGCCCGGTGACGCCTCGGCGACCTCGCCGACCTCGGTCTGGGACATGAGCACGACGTCGGCGGCGATCTTGCCGAGCGTCGTCGACACCCCGGCCAGCGCCGCGCCCAGGTCGGCGACGACCGACCGTTCGGCGTGCCACGGGATCTCGGGCGCGACCAGCCCGGTCTCCTGGGCGAACAACTCGACGACGCGCAGGGCCCGTTCCCCTGCCGAAGGCGGGTGTCCACCGACGCCAGAGGCCGCCCGCCCTTCACGCGTACGACCTTCGCCGGGCTGGTGTGGAGTGGGAGAGGGTGTCTCTGCGGCTCCCGCTCCTTCGGAAGACTGCGCCCTCGCGGAAGCGCCTTCGGCCGCTTCGGCGGGAGCGGAGGGGGAACGCTGGTCTGGAGTGGGAGAGGGTGTCCCCGCGGCTCCCGCTCCTTCGGGAGACTGGGCGCTCGTGGGAGGGCCTTCGGCGGCTTCGGTGAGGGCGGAGAGGGTGCCGGCGGCCCCGCCGAGCTGGGCGGGGAGGGGGACGGCCGCCAGGCGGTCGCGGGCGCGCAGGACGCCTGCCAGCCAGGTGGCCGCCTTCAGGCCGAAGGTGGTGGGGACGGCCTGCTGGCCCAGCGTGCGGGCGGCCATCACCGTGGTGCGGTGCCGTTCCGCCAGCTCGGCCAGGGACGCCGCGACGGCGTCGAGGTCGGCGAGGATGGCTTCGGATGCCCGGCGGGCGACCAGCATCGCGGCGGTGTCCAGGATGTCCTGGCTGGTGGCGCCCAGGTGCACATGGGGGGCCGCCGCGCCGGCGGCCTCGCGCAGGTCGGACACCAGCGGCACGACGGGGTTGGCCGACCGGCGGGCGCGTCGGGCCAGGGCGGGCACGTCCACGTCCAGCTCCGCCGCCGCGCGGCCGATCAGCGCCGCCGCCTCCTCCGGCACCAGGCCCGCCCGCGCCTGCGCTCGGGTCAAAGCCGCCTCGGCGTCCAGCATCGCCCGTACCCAAGCCTGGTCGGACGTCAACTCCTCGACGCGGACGCCCGCACGCACCGGAGCCAGGAGCCCGCTATCGAGCGCCCCGGAACCCTCTCCGGAGCTACCCGCGCCGGCGGCGGTCCCCCAGGAGGCGGCACCAGAACCCCCGGACGCGCCCGCTGCCGCACCGCCGGAACCTCCGGAAGCGGCACCAGAACCTCGGGAGGCGCCCGCTGCCGCGCGACCGGAGCCCTCGGAGGCAGGACCGGAACCCCCCGACGCGCCCGCTACCGCACCGCCGGAGGCAGCACCAGAACCCCCGGGGGGAGCGCCGGAACCCCCCGATGCGCTGTCGGGGGTGTCGTCAGAAGTCAAGGAACACCGTCTCCCCTTCGCCCTGCAGGCGTACGTCGAACTCGTAGGTGTCCCCCTTCCCCGTGGCGAGGAGTGTCGCACGCCTGGCCGGGTCGAGTCCGTCCAGCAGCGGGTCAGGAAGGTCCTCCAGGTACACGCGGGTCAGGACGGAGCGCAGCAGGCCGCGGGCGAAGATCTGCAAGGAGAGGTACGGCCCGGAGGGACGGATGGTTCGAAAGCGGTAGCGGCCGTCGGGATCGGTGGCGCAGCGGCCGAATCCGGACACGCCGCCGTCGCCGCGGCGGAGCCCGCCCCGGTCGCCGGTGCGGCCGAGCCACAGCTCCAGCAGCGCGTCCGGGACCGGCTCGCCGGCGCCGTCCCAGACGCGGCCGGTGAGCGTGATCGCCTCCGGGTGCCGCTCGGGGACGAGCTCCCAGTCGTGCTCGTACGGGAGCGCGTGCGCGAAGAAGGGGCCGACGGTCTGCGAGGGGGTCGCGGGCATCAGGACTCCATGGGGGTACGGCCGAGGACGACGTCGAAGGTGTAGCCGAGCGCCCACTCGGGCTGGGTGACGTCGTGCGCGTACGAGGACACGAGCCGCTGGCGGGCCGCCTCGTCCGGGATGGACTGCATGATCGGGTCGAACGGCATGAGCGGGTCGCCGGGGAAGTACATCTGGGTGACGAGCCGCTGGGTGAAGGCGGTGCCGAACACCGAGAAGTGGATGTGGGCGGGCCGCCAGGCGTTCGGGTGGTTACGCCAGGGGTACGCGCCCGGCTTGATCGTGACGAACCGGTAGCGGCCCTCGTCGTCGGTGAGGCAGCGGCCGGCGCCGGTGAAGTTCGGGTCGAGCGGGGCCGGGTGCTGGTCGCCCGCGTGCGCGTACCGTCCGGCGGAGTTGGCCTGCCAGACCTCCACGAGCGTGCCGCGGACCGGGCGTCCGCCGTCGTCCAGGATGCGGCCGGTGACGATGATCCGCTCACCGATCGGCTCGCCGGCGTGCTGCCGGGTCAGGTCGGCGTCCAGGGAGCCGACCTCGTCGTGCCCGAAGACGGGGCTGCTCAGCTCGATCGCGTCGGGGTCGGCCTTGAACGCCACCGGGGGCCGCGACGGGGCGCGCAGCACGGTGCTCTGGTAGCCGGGATACAGGTAGGGCGGATGAGTCATGATCTGTCCTTCGGTCACCATTCGTAGCCGACGTAGTTCTCCGCCAAGGTGGTCGCCGCCGCCTCGGACGAGGTCACGTAGTCCAGGTAGGAGAGCTGCAGCCGCCGCCCGTAGGCGTCGTCGGAGTCGAACGTGTGCAGCAGCGTCGTCATCCACCAGGAGAAGTGCTGGGCCCGCCAGACCCGCTTGAGGCAGGCGGCGGAGTAGCCGTCGAGCAGTTCGGCCGAGCCGTCCTCGAAGTACGCCGCCAGCGCCTCGGTCAGCACGCGCACGTCGGCGACGGCCAGGTTGAGGCCCTTGGCGCCGGTGGGCGGCACGATGTGGGCGGCGTCGCCGGCCAGGTAGAGCCTGCCGTACTGCATGGGCTCCACGACGAAGGAGCGCATCGGCGTGACGCCCTTCTCCACGATCTCACCGGTGGTGAGGGTGAAGCCGGGCACGGTCTCCAGGCGGGCCTTCAGCTCGTCCCAGACGCGCCCGTCGGGCCAGTCGTCGACGTCGGCGTCCGGCGGCACCTGCAGATAGAAGCGGCTGACCGTGGGTGAGCGCATGCTGTGCAGGGCGAAGCCGCGTTCGTTGCGCGCGTAGATGAGCTCTTCGGACGAGGGCGCGACGTTGGCGAGGATGCCGAGCCAGGCGAACGGGTACTCGCGCTCGTACGCGGTCAGCACGCCCTCGGGCACGGCCGGTCTGGACACGCCGTGGAAGCCGTCGCAGCCGGCGATCACGTCGCAGTCGAGCCGTTCGCCGCCGAAGGTCAGGTAGGGCCGGTCCTCCAGGGAGTGCAGCGCCACGTCCTCGACCTCGAACCGGATGTCGCCGCCCGCCTCCAGCCTGGCGGCGATGAGGTCCTTGACCACTTCCTGCTGCCCGTACACGGTGATGGCCCGGCCGGGCACCAGCTTCTCGAACGGGACGCGGTGTCCCGCGCCGCCGTACCTGAGCTCGATGCCGTGGTGCGGCAGCCCCTCCCGGAGCATCCGCCCGCCGACGCCCGCCTCGACGAGCGTGTCCACCGTGCCCTGCTCCAGCACCCCGGCGCGCACGCGCCGCTCGACGTAGTCGCGGCTACGCCTCTCCAGCACCACCGAGGAGATGCCGCGCAGGTGGAGCAGGTGAGACAGAAGCAGGCCGGCGGGCCCGGCTCCGATGATCCCTACCTGAGTCCGCATGCGGAAAGCATCCTGCCTTCCCGCCCCGCGGATCGAGGGGGCGCTTCCACTGAGCGGAAGAATCCTGCGAGGATGGGCGCATGGCAGGTGGAGCACGGGAGCCGGGCAGGAGCGTGACGTCGAAGGTCCTGGCGATCCTCGGCGCGTTCGACGCCGCGCACCCGCGGCTGACGCTCACCGAGGTGGCGGCGCGCAGCGGGGTGCCGCTGACGACGGCGCATCGGCTGGTGGGCGAGCTGGAGCGGTGGCAGGCGCTCGGCCGCGGCCCCGACGGGCGGCTGAGCGTGGGGCTGCGGCTGTGGGAGCTGGGGCAGCTCGCGCCCGGCCGGCTGCAGGACCTGGCGCACCCGTGGCTGCAGGAGGTGTTCGCCGGCACCGGCGAGAACGTCCACCTGGCCGTCCGCGAGGGCCTGGAGGTGCTGTACGTCGACAAGGTGTACGGGCGGCGGGCGGTGCCGATCGTGTCCAGGGCGGGCGGGCGGCTGCCGATGCACCCGACCGGGGTGGGCAAGGCGCTGCTGGCCTACGAGCCCGACTGGTTCGTCCGCGCCTATCTGGCGCGCGAGCTGGAGCGGCCCACCCCGCACACCATCACCGAGCCCGGCCGGCTGGCCCGCGAGCTGTCCACGGTCCGCGCCCAGGGATACGCGCTCACGTACGAGGAGATGACCTTGGGCTCCTGCTCGGCCGCCGCCCCGGTGCTGGTGGAGGGCCGGGCCATCGCCGCGCTGGGCATCGTGCTGGCGTCCCGCCGGGCCCGCGAGCTGCCGCGCCTGGTCGACATCCTGCGCACGGCGGCGGGGGGCATCGCCGAGTCGTACTCCGCCGCCGCCTGAACCCGCAGGTGGGGGGTAGTAGCCCGGCATGCGCATTCTGATGTCGGGAGCGGGCGGGGCGCTGGGCAGGGCGACCGTGCCCGCCCTGGTCAAGGCGGGTCACGAGGTCCGCGCGCTGGGCCGGGGACCTGGTGAAGGCGGCGACTCCCGGTGGTTCCCCGGCGAGCGGGTGAAGGACGCCGTGCGCGGCTGCGACGCCGTCCTGCTCCTGCCTGAGCGGCGCGCGGACCCGGCGGCCGCTCGCGCGCTGGTGGCCGCCGCGTGCGGGGCGGGCGTGCCGCACCTGCTGCGGGTGGCGGCGCCGGCGACCGGGCGGGAGCGCCGGCGCCGGGAGGACGCCGAACGCGTCGTCAGGAGCAGCGGCCTGGGCTGGACCCTCGTCCGCCACAGCCACCTGCACCAGTCGCTGGACCTGCTGCTGCGGCAGTGGGCCGCCTCTCCCGTGCTCCCGGTGGACCCGTCGCTGCCCTGGCAGCCGGTGGACGCCCGGGAGGTGGCCGGCTACCTGACGGGGCTGCTGGCGGGCGAGCCGCGCCGGGCGGCGCTCGCGTACGGCGGACCGGAGGTGCTCAGCACCTCCGAGCTGGTCAGGACCTGGCTCAGGGCGCGCGGGCTGCGCCGTCTGTGCCCGCGGGTGCGCTATCCCGGCAAGGCGGCGGCCGAGCAGCGGGCGGGCTGGCTGATGGTCAGGAACGCCCCGCTGGGCACGCTCGGGTGGCGGGAGTGGCTGACGCCGGCGGCCGAGCTGTCGGACGACTTCGCCGAGGAGCACACCGCGTCGCCGACCAGCCCGGCGAACCAGCCGGAGCGCGATCCGGATGTGCGGGTGTACGGCGGCGACGAGGGTTACCAGCGGCAGACCCGGGCGTAGTATGCCGTTTTGCTGGGGTTTCTCCTAACCTGTACGGTCCCTTCCGTTACACTGAACACCTTGTTCAGTGCCGCCGACCGAGGGTTCGATGACGGAGCCAGAGACCGCCCGCCTGGGTGCGCGCATCCGGACGTACCGGAACATGCGCCGCATGACCGTGCGCGGACTGGCCGTCGAGGCGAAGGCGAGCCCGAGCTTCATCAGCCAGCTTGAGCGCGGCCGGACCAGCGCCAGCATCGGCATGCTCAGGCGGATCGCCACGGCGCTCGGCCTGACCGTGGCCGACCTGTTCAGCGAGGAGGACGAGATCGGGCACCGCGTGGTGCGCCGCCCGTCGCGTCCCGAGTTACGCACCGCCCCCGGCACCCGCAAGTACCTGATCTCCCAGCGTCCCCTCCAGAACGTGGAGGTGTACGCGGGCGAGTTCGACCCCGGTGCCTCCACCGGGGACGAGCCGTACTCCCACGGCGAGTCGCAGGAGATCCTCCTCGTGCTCCACGGCCGGATCACCGTGTGGCTCGGCCCGTCGGGCTCTGCCTCCCCGCACGTGCTCGGGCCGGGTGACAGCGTGGAGTACCGGACCTCGGTGCCGCACCGCGTGGCCAACGAGGGCGACCAGCCGGCCGAGGTCATCTGGGTGATCAGCCCGCCCACCCCGGCCTGAGCACCCGGATCACCGACGGGGCGCCCGGCTCCGTTCCTCTCTTCCCCACTAGCCTGACATGGAAGGCGGTTTCAGACGTGAATGGGATCCCGCTGACGGGGGACTTCGCCAACGGCGGGGTCTCGTTCTGGTACCGGCAGGCCGGACTGCCGGCGCGCCGGGCGCCGCTGCCCGGCCCGCGCGTGTACGACGTGGCGATCGTGGGCGGCGGTTACACCGGCCTGTGGACGGCCTACTACCTGAAGAAGGCCCAGCCCGACCTGCGGATCGCGGTGCTGGAGAAGGAGTTCGCCGGGTTCGGCGCGTCCGGCCGCAACGGGGGCTGGCTGTCGGCGGAGTTCGCCGGGTCGCGCAAGCGGCACGCCAGGGCGCGCGGCCGCCAGGCCATGATCGACCTGCAGCACGCCATGTTCCGCGCGGTGGACGAGGTCATCGACGTGGCCCGTGAGGAGGGCATCGACGCCGACGTCCACAAGGGCGGGCTGGTGCACGCCGCCACCAACCCGGCGCAGCGCCGCCGCCTCCGCGCCGAGGTCGCCGACCTGCGCACGTGGGGGTACGGCGAGGACGACATGCGCCTGATGGACCGCGACGAGATGGGCGAGCGGCTGCACGTGGCCGGCGCCATCGAGGGCGCCTACTCGCCGCACTGCGCCCGCATCCAGCCGGCCAAGCTGGCGATCGGACTGGCCCGCGCCGCCGAGGCGCTGGGCGTGGACATCTTCGAGAGCACCACGGTGACCGAGATCCGCCCGCGCGAGGCGGGCCGGGCGTCGGCCGTCACCACGCGCGGCACGGTCACGGCCGAGTACGTGATCCGCGCGACGGAGGGCTTCACCGCCAGCCTGACGGGCCAGCACCGGCAGTGGCTGCCGATGAACAGCTCGATGATCGTCACCGAGCCGCTGCCCGCCGAGATGTGGAAGCACATCGGCTGGTCGGGCAACGAACTGCTCGGCGACCAGGCGCACGGCTACATCTACGCGCAGCGCACGGCCGACGACCGGATCGCCATCGGCGGGCGGGGCGTGCCCTACCGGTACGGGTCGCGTACCGACGTCTGGGGGGCCACGCAGGCGCAGACGGTCGCGTCGCTCTGGCGGATGCTCGTCAAGTTGTTCCCCGCCACCGCCGACGCGCGGGTGCAGCACGCGTGGTGCGGCGTGCTCGGGGTGCCGCGCGACTGGTGCTCGACGGTGCACCTGGACCACGAGACGGGGCTCGGCTGGGCGGGCGGCTACGTCGGCAGCGGCGTGACCACCACCAACCTGGCCGGGCGCACGCTGCGCGACCTGGTGCTGCGGCGCGACACCGAGTTGACGTCGCTGCCGTGGGTGGGCCGCCAGGTGCGGCAGTGGGAGCCGGAGCCGCTGCGCTGGATCGGCGTGCAGCTGATCTACGCCCTCTACAGGGCCGCCGACCGGAGCGAGAACGACCACGGCACCACCACCTCGCCCTACGCCCGCATCGCCGACCTGATCTCCGGCCGCTAACTCCAGGGGTCGTAGTCGACCTCCAGCGGCTCCTGCGGCGGGCGCTCCGCCTCGGGGACGTGCTGGAGGTTGACGCGAATCCGGTACCACACACTGCTGCGCCCGCGCATGCCGTCGACCAGCACGTCGGCGGGCTCCAGCCGGGCGGCGACGCCGGGGTGGCGGGCCTTCCAGCGTTCGAGGCCGGCCAGCGCCTCGTCCTTGTGCTGGGCCTTGGCGATCTCGATGACGGGTCTGGTCTGCCGCCTGCGGCCGGTGCCCTTGGGCGGCTTGGCCGGCGGGCCGAGCTCCTCCGCCAGCGCGAGCAGGCCGTCGAGGGAGCCGGGGTGCAGGTCCATGTCCTCCCACGGGTCGCCCGACTCGGCCAGCCGGGCGGGAACGGTGTCGACGGTGAACGCCTCCGGCCGGCAGCCCGGCACCTCGTCCCAGGTGAGCGGGGTGGAGACGCGGGCGTCGGGGACGGCGCGCACCGAGTAGGCGGAGGCGACGGTGCGGTCGTAGGCGTTCTGGTTGAAGTCGACGAACACGCCGTGGCGCTCCTCCTTCCACCACCGGCTGGTGGCCAGGTCGGGGGCGCGCCGCTCGACCTCGCGGGCCACGGTCTCGGCCGCCTTGCGCACCTGGGCGAACGGCCAGCGCCGGTCGATGCGGGCGTAGACGTGGAAGCCGCGCGAGCCGGACGTCTTGGGCCAGGCGGTCAGGCCGTGGTCGGCGAGCACCTCGCGGGCCACCTGGGCGGTGCGCAGCACGTCGTCCCACTCGACGCCGGGCACCGGGTCGAGGTCGATGCGCAACTCGTCGGGGTGGGCCAGGTCGTCGGCGCGCACGGGGTGCGGGTTGAGGTCGACGCACCCGAGGTTGACCACCCAGGCGAGCTGGGCCAGATCGGTGCAGACGACCTCCTCGGCGCTGAGCCCTGACCGGTATTTCAGCTCGGCCACCTCGATCCAGCCGGGCCGCTTGGCGGGGGCGCGCTTCTGGAAGAACGGCTCCTCCTCCACGCCGCGCACGAACCGCTTGAGCACCATCGGCCGCCCGTGGACGCCGCGCAGCGCCGCCTCGCCCACGGCCTGGTAGTAACGCACCAGGTCGAGCTTGGTGTGGCCGGTGCGGGGAAAGATCACCTTGTCGGGGCTGGTGATGCGGACTTCGCGGCCGGCGACCTCGATGTCAGACATGTGGTCACGATACGCGCACCCCCCGACATCCCCACGGCACCGGCACGACGCGCTTCCGGACAGGGAGACGCTGTCCCGGCCCGATCGGCGCGGACTGGACGGGGTGCGCGCCGTGCCGGCTGGTTCGGGGTTCTATGACCGGGGGTTCGCTCGTTCGGTGGCGGACTGCCACTGGTCGTGGCTGTGCTGCTCCCAGTACGGCAGGCCCAGCCGCTGGTGCGCGGCGATCGCGGCCCGCGCGTGCTCCGCCGCCTCCTCCGTACGGCCGAGCCGGAGCGCGAGCTGGGCCAGCGCGTCGCGGACCGAGCCGAAGACGGCGCTGCCCGAGCCCATCACCACGAGCTGGTCGGCGATGGGCAGCAGCCGGGCGTAGAGGTCGTCGGGCGAGGGGGTGCCGAGCCTGGCGGCGACCAGGCCCCACACCGGCCACAGGAAGTCGGCCGACCAGTCTTCCCGCAGGGTGCCGCCCCATCGGGCGAGCAGCTCGCGGGCCAGGACCTCGCGGCCGTTCTCCAGGGCGGCCAGGATCGCGACGGGGCGTACCGGCGCCATCAGCGCGGGCTCGGAGGCGGCGACCAGCTCGTCCACCAGCCCGGCGGCCTCGCCCCGCGCGCGCCCGCACAGGTAGCGGGCGATCAGGCGGCGCGCGTCCAGGCCCCACAGGCTGGCGCCGTAGCGGGGCGCGGGGAAGCGTTCCAGCAGCGACTCGGCCTCCGCCCAGCGGGCGCGCAGCATGAGCCCGCCCGTCTGCGCCACCCGGACCATCGCCTCCAGCTCGGGCCTGCGCAGCTCGCGCAGGAGCTGCTCGCAGCGGGACAGCTCGTGCTCCCACTCGGCGAGGTCGCCGGCGCGCAGCAGGCACGACATGCGGATGACGCGGGCGACCAGCCTCTCCTCGCGGCGCAGGCACGGGATGGCGAGCAGCTCGTCGACGGCGCGCAGCCGCTCGTGGTTGCGTCCCGGTACGAACGCGGCCAGGAGGTAGTTGTTCAGCGTCCTGGCCAGCAGGGCGGGGTCGCCGGTGGCGCGGGCCAGCTCGACCGCCTCGGCGGCCCGGCGCTCCCCTTCCGCGCGGCGCGGCCCGTAGTGCAGCTCGACGCCGAGCGTGCCGAGCAGGGCCGCCCTGTCGTGGTCGCCGAGCGGGCCGGCGAGCAGGTTCTCCAGCACGTCGGCCAGGTCGTCGTCGACGAACCCGTACGGCCGCCAGTTCCACACGGCGGGTGCGCCGAACGCCGTCACCGCCGGCACCAGCGCCGCCCGGTCGCCGATCCGCTGCGCCTGCGCGACGGCCTCGGCCAGGTCGCGGAACGCGCCCTCGGCGTCGCCGACCGCACGCCTGGCCTGGCCCAGGCCGGTGAGCGTGCGGCAGCGGGCGGCCGAGTCGCCGGGCGGAAGGTGGGCCAGCGCCAGCTCCCACAGCGCGACGGCCTCCTGGTAACCGTGCCGCCCGGCTGCCTGGCGCGCGGCCTCGGTGGCGTACGCGACAGCCTTCCCGGCGGGAGCCAGCGGAGCGGCGGCGGCGAAGTGCGCCGCGAGCACCGCGGGATCGGGACCCGCGTTCCGCCCACCGAGATCCCCACCCCACGCCCGCTCCGCCGACCGGCCCCCGGCATCGGCGCCCGACACCCGCTCAAGGCGCTGTCCAACGGCGCCGTCGGGGCGGCGTTCCAGGTGGTCGGCGGGGCCGGGAGCCGACGCGCGTTCAAGGTGGTCGGCGGGCTCGGTAGCCGCCGCGCCTTCCAGATGGTCGGCGGGGCCGATAGCCGACGCGCGTTCGAGGTGTTCGGCGGCGCGGAGGTGGAGGCGGGCGCGGTCGAGGCGGGTGAGGCCGGTGTCGAGGGCCTCGCGGACCAGGGCGTGGGAGAAGCGGTAGCCGGTGGCCGACTCGGTGATCAGGCCGGTGGCGAGGGCAGGCTCCAGGGTGGTCATGACGTCCTCGACCGGACGGCCGGCGAGGGCGGACAGCAGGTCCACGTCCGCCTCGCGGCCCGCCACGGCGGCGGCTTTGAGCAGGTCTTGGGTGGGGCCGGGCAGCCTGGCCAGGCGGCGGCCGATGACGTCGCGGGCGCCGGGCGGCACCCGGTCGCGCTCGCTCTCCGGCAGCCGGAGCAGCTCCTCCAGGTAGAACGGGTTCCCACCGGACCGGTCGAGCAGCGCCACCGGGTCGGCGCGCACGTCCCGCTGCCGCAGGTAGGCGCGTACCTCGTCGGCGCCGAAGGGGACGAGAGGCAGCCGCAGCCCCTCTCTCGACAGCGCGCCCAGCGTCTCGCCGAGCCGCTCCCGCTGCTCGTCCGGCCGCAGCGTGACGATCGCCAGCGTGGCGGTACGGGGCAGCTCGGCGGCGACGTACTCCAGGAGCTTCAGCGACGAGGCGTCGGCCCAGTGGAGATCCTCCAGCACCAGCAGGGTCGGCTCCTCGCGCAGGTATGCCAGGACGTCGTCGTACAGGTCGAACAGCTCGGCGTGCGGCCGCGCGGGCAGCGCCCCCGCCTGGCGCCAGGGCCAGAACGCGGGCGCGCCGCCCTCGTCGGGGCACCGTCCCCAGACGACCCGGAACCCTCGGGACCCGGCGACGTCGGCGGCGGCGCGGGCCAGGCTCGTCTTCCCGATGCCCGCCTCGCCGCTCACGATGACCAGCCCGCCACGCCCTCCCCTGGCCTCGGCGAGCCGCTCCTCCAGCGCCCGCACCTCTCTCTCCCGCCCGACCAGCCTTTCGCGTCCGCCCTCCCGATGCCGCGCCACCCCGGCCGCCGCACCCGGCTGCGGTCCCACCTCGGTCGCCGAAGGGGTCTCCAGCTCGGGCGACTGGGTGAGGACAGCCTGTTCCAGGCGCCTGAGCGCCGGTCCCGGCTCGATGCCGAGCTCGTCCGACAGCAGCGCGCGCACCCGGCGCAGGGCGGACAGCGCCTCGGCCTGCCGCCCCGCCCGGTAGAGGGCCAGCACCAGCAGCGACCAGGCCCGCTCCCGGTACGGGCCGGCCGTGACCAGCTCCTCCAGCTCGGGCACGCTCGCCTCGCCGAGCTCCAGCCGGGCGGCGAGCCGGTCCTCGACCACGCCCGAGCGCAGCTCCGACAGCCGCGCCGCCTCCGCCCCGGCGAACCCCAGCCCGGGGAACTCCGCCAGCGGCTCCCCGCGCCACAGCCCGAGCGCGCGGTCCAGCACGCCCGCCGCCTCGGCGGGCCGCCCCGCCGCCAGCAGCCGGCGCCCGTCGGCCGCCCACGCGGCGAACCGGCCCACGTCGGTCTGGGCGGGGGTGATGTCCAGCAGGTAACCGGGTTCGCGGGTGAGCAGCAGGCGCGGCGGGGTGCGCGGCCGGCGGCCGGGCTCCAGCACCCGCCGCAGGTGGGAGACGTACGCCTGGAGGGTGGCCGTCGCCTTGGCCGGAGCCTCGCCCGCCCACAGCTCCTCGACGAGCCGGTCCAGCGAGACCGGGCGGCCGGGGCTGAGCGCGAGCATGGCGAGCACGGCCCGCTGCTTGCGGGTGCCGGGGTCCAGCCGCGCCCCCGAGGCGTCGGCCACCTCCAGGGGGCCGAGCAGTCGCACGTCCACGAACCCCAAGTCAACCCCAAGTCAGCCGCAAACAGGAAAACGCATGCTTGTCCCCATGAACGAGCTGAAGAACATGATCAAGGGCAGGCTGTGGCTCCCGGGTGACGCGGGGTTCGACGAGGCTCGTACGCCGTGGAACCTGTCGGTGGACCAGCCGGTCGCGGCGGTCGTGGAAGCGGCGGGCGCCGACGACGTCGCGGCGACGGTCGGCCACGCCGCGCTGCACGGGCTCACCGTGACCACCCAGGCGAGCGGGCACGGCGCGGTGACGGCCGAGGGCGTGGTCCTGCTGCGCACCCACCTGATGGACACCGTCGAGATCGCGGACGGCGTCGCGCGGGTCGGCGCGGGCGCGAAGTGGGGCCAGGTGCTGTCGGCGGCCGGGCCGCTCGGGCTGACCGGCGTCGCGGGCAGCTCCCCGGTGGTGAGCGTGACCGGGTACACGCTGGGCGGCGGGCTGGGCTGGTTCAGCAGGAAGTACGGGTTCGCGTCCGCGAGCGTGCTGGCCGCCGACGTGGTGGACGCCACCGGGGCGCGGGGGCGGGTGACCGCCGAGTCGGACCCGGAGCTGTTCTGGGCGCTGCGCGGGGGCGGCGGCGACTTCGCGGTGGTGACCGGGCTGGAGTTCGCGCTGAGCCCGGCGCCCGTCCTGTACGGCGGGCGGATGATGTGGCCGGCCGAGCGGGCGCCCGAGGTGCTGGCGGCCTTCCGCGAGGTCACGGCCGGCGCGCCCGAGGAGCTGACGGTCTGGTTCGACCTGCTGAAGTTCCCCGGCGCCCCGGGGCTCGTCGCGGTGGACTGCACGTACCTGGGCGAGGACCCCGGTGAGCTGCTGCGCCCGTTCGACGCGGTCGGCGGCGCGATCGGCGACACCAGGGCGGTGCTGCCCGTCGCCGACCTCGGCTCGATCTGCGCCGAGCCGACCGACCCGACCCCGTCGGCCGGGCGGGTGGAGCTGCTGACCGGGCTGGACGACGCGGTGGCGGCCGCGCTGCTCGCGGACCCGATCGATCCGCTCTTCAACGTCCAGGTGCGGCACCTGGGCGGCGCCCTGACCCGCCCCTCGGGCGGCGCGGCCGGCGAGCTGACCGAGCCGTACCTGCTGTACATGGTGGGCCCGGCCATGCCCGGCACCGCCGAGCGGATGGACGTGCTGTCGAAGGCCCTGGTGCCGCACACGAGCGGGCGCAAGCCGTACACGATGCTGCACAGCGGGGAGCAGGCCGCGTCCGCCTTCGACGCCGGGACCCTCGCCCGGCTGCGCGACCTCAAGCGGGCCCGCGACCCGCACGGCGTCCTCAGGGCCAACTACCCGGTCCTGGGCACCGCGTAGGAGCCCGGGGTCAGATCGCTCCGAAGTCCCCGTGCCGGCCCACGCCCCCGGCGAAACGCGCGGCACCGGAGGCGGCGTCCGGCAGGGAGACCAGGCCGTGACGGAGCTCGTTGCGCATGGCCTCCCGCTCCCCCAGCCCTTCCTGCTCCAGGATGGACATCCGATCCCCCCGCAGGCACGCCTGCGGGAATCGGGCGATCTCCAGGGCCAGCGCCTCCGCCTCCCGGCGGGCCGTCCCGTCGGCCACCACCCGGTTGGCCAGGCCCATCTCGTACGCCTCGCGCGCGCCGACCGGGCGGCCGGTGAGGATCAGGTCCATCGCCCTGCTCCGGCCGATGAGGCGCGGCAGCCTGACCGTGCCGCCGTCGATGAGCGGCACCCCCCACCGCCGGCAGAACACCCCGAACACCGCGCTCTCCTCCGCCACCCGCAGGTCGCACCAGAGCGCCAGCTCCAGCCCGCCCGCGACCGCGTGGCCCGAGACGGCGGCGACGACCGGCTTGGACAGCCGCAGCCTGGTCGGCCCCATCGGCCCGTCGCCCTCCTCGCCGACGTGGTTGTCCAGCTTCTTGAGGTCGGCTCCGGCGCAGAACGTGCCGCCCTCGCCCCACAGCACGGCCACGTCGGCGTCGGACGCGTCGAACTCGCGGAAGGCGGCGGCGAGCGCGCCGGCGGTCTCGCGGTCGACCGCGTTGCGCGCCTCCGGCCTGCTGATCACCACCGTGGTGACCTGGCCCCGGCGCTCCACGCGTACGGTCATGCTGCCTCCTCGGGGGAACCCGTGCCGAGCCTACGACGCCGATGTCACGAGCCATGAGGCGGCGGCGGCCACGATCGCCCGCACCCCGGTGTCGAGGGTGGGCTGGATCACCGGGGCGAAGCGGGCGTTGTGGTTGACCGGGATGTCGCTGTCCAGGGTGCCCTGCTCCGCCGCGCGGGCGTACCGGCCGGGGTCGGTGCCGCCGATCCCCCAGTAGGTGTACGGGACGCCGAAGGCGTCGGGGATCCTGCTGAAGTCCTCGCTGGCGGTCTGCGGGTCGAGAGTGCCGGCCCGGTCGCCGAAGTGCCGGGCGAACGCGCCGGCGACCCGGCGGGTGGCCGCCTCGTCGTTGACGGTCGGCGGGAAGCTCCCGAAGCGCTCGATGTCCGGTGGTTCGGGGGCGCCGGCCGCGGCGCACTCGGCCCTGGCGATGCGCTCGACGGCCGCGCGCACCTTCGCCCGGGTGTCTTCGTCGTAGGTGCGGACGTTGATCTCCATCCGGGCCGACTCGGGGATGTTGTTGGGATTGGTACCGGTGTGCAGGCTGCCCACGGTCACCACGGCGGGGGTGAGCATGCCGATCTCGCGGGAGACGATGGTCTGCAGCCGCACCACGATCATGGACGCGATCACCACCGGGTCGATGCCCGACTCGGGCCGCGAGCCGTGCGCGCCGCGCCCGTGCACGGTGATCCGGTAGTTGTCGGCCGACGAGAGCACCGGGCCTGGGCGGGTGCCCACCCGACCCGACGGGAACGGCAGGACGTGCTGGGCCAGGCACACGCCGGGCCGGGGGACACGGTCGGCCAGGCCGTCGGAGAGCATGGCGTCGGCGCCGTCGCCGGGCTCCTCAGCGCACTGGAAGAGCGCCACCAGGGTGCCGTTCCAGGCGTCGCGGGCTTCGGCCATGAGCCGGGCGGCGCCGAGCAGGCAGGTGACGTGGACGTCATGCCCGCAGGCGTGCATCACCGGCCGCGGCTCGCCGCCGTCGCCCGGGGCGGTGACGGTGCTGGCATAGGGCAGGCCGGTCCGCTCCCGGATCGGGAGCGCGTCCATGTCCGCGCGGACCAGCACCACCGGCCCGTCGCCGTTCTCCAGCACGCCGGCCACTCCGGTGCCGCCGATCCCGGCGCGCACGTCGTAGCCGCAGCCGGTAAGCCGCCTGGCGGCTTCGGCGGACGTGCGGTGCTCGGCGTGGCCGAGTTCGGGGTGGGCGTGCAGGTCCTTGTAGAGCGCTTCCAGGCCGGGCCTGATCCGGTCCAGGCCGGCGAGGATCTCTGTGCCGCCCGGCATGCCGTGCCCCTCTCATGAGTACGGACATACCTGGTCATCCCCGACGGGCCGGTTCGTATACGCCAACCTGCGGCAACATCCTTACCAACACCCGCGACCCCGGACACGGTGATCATTACCCTCGGGAGGGTGCGGATGGACACGGCCACCACGGTCCTCGACCTGGTCGGGGTGTTCCTCAACGCCCTGCTCGGCGGGACGGTGGCGCGGCGCGACCGGCTGGACCTGTTCGGCTTCCTCGTGATCGGGATCGCCTCCGGGCTCGGCGGCGGGCTGATCCGCGACGTGCTGCTGCAGCACGGCCCTCCGGCCGCACTCACCGACCCCGCCTACATCCCCACCGCGCTCGCCGGCACCGGGGTCGCCTTCCTGCTCGACATCTCACCGCCCGACTGGAGCCCGGCGTTCAAGTTCCTGGACGCGGCGGCGCTCAGCGTGTGGGCGTCCGTCGGGGCGCAGAAGACCATGGGGGTCGGCCTGGGCTGGCTCCCGGCGATCCTGCTCGGCACGATCACCGCGGTCGGCGGCGGCGCGATCCGGGACCTGCTCCTGCAGCGCGTCCCCGCGGTGCTGCAGGACACCCGCTGGTACGCCTCCGTGGCCGTCCTCGTCGCCGCCGTGGAGGTGCTGGGCATCGCCACCGGATTCCCGGTCGCGGGCACCGTCGCCGCCATCACGCTCGGCGTTCTGCTGCGGATCGTCGCCGAGTGGCGCGGCTGGACCGTGCCGCGCGGGCTGGAGGTGCGTCCGTCGGCGGTGCTGCGCAGGAGGCGCCGGCGCGACGGCGACCCGTGAGCCTCTCCGACCCCACCGTGATTTGTCACCCGCCGCTGCTATGAAGAACGTGATCATCCAACCCCCCACGGAACGGGTGCGTTCATGACGACGGTGACCTTTCGCGATGAGACCGCGACAGGCCGGGCTCTGGAGGAGTTCTCCCTGCCCGGGCTGCCGGAGCGGATCTCCGCCAGAGAGCTGGTACGGCTCCGCGTACGCGAGGAGGTGGCCCGGCACAACGCCGCCCCCAGCCACCACTTCCGAGGCCTGGTCAAGCCCACCGACGCCGAGACCGAGCTGAACGGCTACCGGATGCGCACCGCACGCAGGCTCGACTGGGAGAGGCAGGCCGACGCGGCCGAGGCCGCGTTCGCCCGCAACGGGTTTCTGCTGCTGGTGGGCGACCGGCAGATCGAGGACCTGGACGAGGAGATCGCGCTCACGACCGACCCGGTGGTGTCGTTCGTCAAGCTCGTCCCGCTGGTCGGAGGCTGACGTGGACTATCAGATCCTCAAGGACTCGCCGCTCAACAACGACTACACCTCCGTGTACTTCGCCAACGACCACCGCGACCTGTTCGACCGCCTCGACGCCGCCTTCGCGGCGGAAGAGGAGCTGGTCTGCGGGGAGGACGAACGCGTCCCGTTCGCCGTCTGGGCGCAGATGCGGCTCAGCCTCGGCTGGGACGGCGGCCACGAGCACGACGAGCGCCGCTTGGCGGTGATCCGCGACGTGATCGACCGGATGCCGGACCTGCCCATGGAGACCGTCAAGCAGTTGTGGGGCGTGGCCGACAGGCTCATGACCTGGGAGCACACCAACATCCACGAGCTCTACAGGCTGCCACTGGACGCCACCGCCCGGCTGCCGTACCACGAACGGCGTGACGTGCTGAACCACCGGCCCAGTTGGCTGGCCCAATACTGGAAACCCGCCTGGGAGGTGCTGCGCGAGCCGATCGGGACGTTGCTCACCGAGCCCGAGACCGATGACCCCGCCGCGACCGTCCGCAACATCATGTGGGAGGACGACGCCTTCGCCCGGCGCATGATCGAAGCGCACGCCGCCCGGCTGGCCGCGCCCGAGGTGCTGCCGCTGCTGCGCCACTGGAACACGGCGACCGCGTCGAAGCCGAGCGCCCGGTGGCTGAAGCGGGCCGCCGCGCTGCTGACCCCGGAGGCGGACGAGGTCGTCCGGGACGTGCTCCGGATGGTCGTCGCGCACCGGGAGGTCACCCACCGCCACCAGTACCGCGGCGGCGGCGAATGGACCGAGACCGTCTTCCTGCGCGAGCGCACCGCCGTGCCGCTGCGCGGCATGGTCTGGACGTGCGAGCTCGTCGACCAGCCGTGGGTGACCTCGCTGCTGGGTGACGTCGCCGTGACCACCGGCACCGGCATCGGCGGCACGGGCGCCAACGCCCGCAGCGAGAAGCTGGCCAACGCCGCGGTCGGCGTGCTGGGCCGGCGCGGCGGCCTGGAGGTGGTCGCCCAGCTCGCCCGCGTCCAGGCCAAGGTGCGCAAGAAGACCATTCTCGCCGGAGTGGCCAGGACGATCGGCGCGGTGGCCGCGCAAGCGGGGCTCTCCCCGGAGCAGCTCCTGGAGCGCACCGTGCCCGGCTTCGGGCTGGGGCCCGACGGCGTCCGCACCGAGCAGGGCCTGCGCCTGGCCGCCGACGGCACCGTGACCTTCACCGATCCATCCGGCAAGATCCGCAAGACCATCCCCAGGAGCGTCGACCGGGAGCTTCTGGCCGAGTTCAGGGCCGCCGCCAAGGAGCTGAGGAAGACCCTGCCGGCCGAACGGTTCCGGATCGAGCGGGCCCTGGCCACCGAGCGCACCTGGCGCTGGCGCGACGTGTGTGCGTTCTATCTGGACCATCCGGTCACCGGCACGCTCGCCCGTACGCTCATCTGGGAAATCCTCCAGGGCCCCGCCGGGATTCCGGTGCGGCGCGAGGACGGCTGGGAGCTGACCGGCCCGGACGGGCGCCGCATCCAGCCCGGCCCTGACACCCCGGTCCATCTGTGGCATCCCATCACGCACGGCGTGGAGGAGATCCGAGCCTGGCGCGACCATCTCATGGACGCCGGCCTGCGCCAGCCGTTCAAACAAGCCTTCCGCGAGGTCTACCTGCTCACCCCGGCCGAGGAGGCGAGTCACGACCACTCACGCCGCTTCGCCGGTCACCTCCTGCGGTACGGCACGGCCAAGGCGCTGCTGACCGAGCGCGGCTGGACCGGCATGTCGCTGGGCCACTGGGGCTGGGAGTACGGCTCCGACCAGGCCGAAGCCACCCGCGAACTGCCCGGCGGGCTGGCCGCGCACTGGGACTTCCACCTCGACGAGCACTCCTTCGACCGCGACGGCGTCGGCACGGTCTCCATCTGCGTCAGCGGAAACCTCCGCTTCACCGGCGCGGACGGCCGGACCATCCCCCTGGAGCGGGTCCCTCCCCTGGTGCTCTCCGAGACGCTGCGCGACGCGGACCTGGCCGTCGGCGTCACCTCCACCGGCCTCGACCTCCAGGGCGACGGCGACTACTGGCAGTCCTACAGCTTCGGCGCGCTGTCGGAGACCGCCCGGATCCGCCGCGACGCCCTGACCCGGCTGCTGCCCCGCCTCTCCATCGCGAGCCGCTGCGAGCTCACCGAACGTTTCCTCCGGGTCCGCGGCGACCTGCGCACCTACAAGATCCACCTCGGCTCGGGAAACATCCTCATGGAGCCCGACGACGCCTACCTGTGCATCGTCCCCGGCGGCGTCGGCGACCAGGTCTTCCTGCCCTTCGAGGAGGACGGCGGCATGCTGTCGGTCGTGCTGTCCAAGGCGTTCCTCCTGGCCGCCGACACAGCCATCGCCGACCCGTCGATCACCCGGCAGCTCACGAACCGGAGGCCTTCTTGACCTTCGTGCCGACGCCCCCGAACAGGGCGAGGCCGCTGACGACGATCCGCGGCGCCCCCCGCTCCCGGCGCACGGCGCTCCTGTCGAACGCGCCGAACAGGCCGAAGCCCTTGACCTCGACCTCCACGTCGTCGGGCACGATCACCTCGGTGTAGCCCCACAGGGCGAAGGCGCGCACCCGGATCTCCCGGCTCGCGAAGCGGGCGTCGCGCAGGTCGATCTCCCCGCCGCCGAACACCGCCAGCGAGGTGAACGCGGGCGGCGCGACCCAGCGGCCCCTGCGGCTGAACCAGCCGAACACGCTCAGCGCGAACCGGGAACTCGGCTCGTCCCGTACCACCAGCGTCTCCGCGCGGGCGGGCTCGGGGAGGCCGCGGCCCGCGTACGCGAGCTCGTCCTGGGTCCTCGCCTCGTAGATCTCGCTCAGCCGCTGGTCCAGCTCGCCCAGTTGGATCCTGCCGGTGGCGGCGGCCGACTGGAGCCGCTGGGCGGCCTGGTCACGCTCCTCGTCGGAGGGGCGTACCTGCCGGCTCGGGGGATGCTCGACCATGCTTCGGAGTCCTGTCTGTGCGGTCAGCGTGACCACACCATCTTATTCTCCAACTGGAGAACAAGCCTCCTCCACCATGTGCGCCCCCATCATCCGGGCGAGCTGAACGCGGAACTCCGCTTCGTACGCCGGGTCGTCGGGATCGTGACCCAGGCCCGCCAGCCACGACCGGCCGCCGATGGCGAACCCGTACGCGGCCGACAGGCCGACCAGCACGACCGCCTCGATGCGCGCCCGGCTCGGCACCGGCCCTCCCGCGAGCGCCGCGCGGATGCCGGCCTCCATCGTGTCGACCAGCTCCACCAGCTCCGGCCGCGCGGCGCCGCGGTACTCCGCGTGCATCTCGGCCCAGACGAACAGCCGCAGGTAGCTCTCGTCCGCCAGGGTGTCGAACAGCACCCCCATGATCCCCGCGGCAGTGGGCACGCCGTCCTCGGCCTGGATGCGCTCGCGCACCCGCGCCTCGATGCGATCGTTCTCGGCCCGCAGCACCTCCCGGACCAGGGCGGCATAGGTGCCGAAATAGTGGGAGGCGAGCCCGTGCGCGACCCCGGCGGCCTCCGCGATCTGCCGCAGGCTGACGTTGTCCGGCCCTCGCTCCCTGATCAGCCCGGCCGCCGCCGCCAGCAGCTCGGCGCGCGATTCCGCGGGGCTCCGCCTGCGTCTGGGTGCCATGACCAGCAGTTTATGATCCGCCGGACGATCAAGACCGGGACCCGCGTCGCCGAGAACCGGCTCCACATTCCTCACCTGCTCGACTACGAGTTCCGTAACGCCCTGCGCGGCCTGCTCCTCGGCGGGAAGATCAGTGAGGCCCGCGCCGAAGGCGCCCGGATGGTCAAGGCGGGCCTGCCCTTCACCCGTCACGCCGACGACCTCACCGCCGATCGCGCCTGGGACCTGAGGGCCGACTTCAACGGCTACGACGCCGCTTACGTGGCCCTGGCCGAAGCACTGGGCTGCACTCTGGTCACCACCGACGAGAAGATCCACAAGGTGGCCCGTAAGTACGTCAACGTCGACTTCTGCTGATCTGTCGTCGCAGGCGCGTCGCTCCCAGCGGGGTGACAGCCCGCGGCCCTTCCGCCTCAGAGACAGGCCGGCGCGGTGCCGGGCTGCATGCGGACGAGCGACGGGCGGCTGAATTCCGGCGGTACGAACCCGCGCCCCACGCACAGCACCAGGCCGGCGCCGGACTGGTTGACGAGGACGGCCTGGCAGCCGGGAGGCGGCTGGTTGCGGAACGACTGGAGCTGAGCGAGCTGCGGCTGGAGCTGTCTCGGAGGCTGACAGCTCTCGTAGACGATCGTGCGGCTGCCGGTCTCGCTGATCAAGGTCAGCTTCCCGTCCGCCGCATGGGCTGTGCCCGTGCCCGCCAGGGTCAGAGCGGCCAGGGCCGCCCCGGCGATGAATGTCACCTTCGGAAATCCCATGCGCCCAAGCCTGAGTCACCGCAAGAGGAGGCTCCAGGACGACAGCCGGACTTCAGCCGGTCATTTCCACTGCCTTCACCTGCGCGGCTACTGAACGGTTCGGCGGGCGCCGCGATCTGACGCGCCGGAACTGTCGTCCTCGACCGCCGGGGACTCTCCGCCCGGGTCGCGGCGGCGTGACCCGGCCGCGCGGGCGCCGGAGAGCCGCTCCGAGGGCCGCGCCGCCGCGGCGCAGGTCGTAGCCGTGACTCCAGCTCGCGCCCGTCTCGGCCAGGGCGATGAGCACCGCGGCGGTCTGCGCGGAAGGGCGTCGCGCTCGTGCCATCTGCAACCCCTGGTCACGCGGTACGGGTGTCGTACTGCTCCCGGTTGGCGAGGACCTCGTCCATGTGCGTCTCCGCCCACGCCTTGATGCCGTGCATGAGGTCGCGGAGCGAGAGGCCGAGGTCGGTCAGCTCGTAGGTGACCGTGACGGGCACGGTCGGCGTCACCGTGCGGGTGATCAGGCCGTCACGTTCGAGGCTGCGCAGGGTCTGGGTGAGCATCTTCTGGCTGACTCCGGCCAGGCGGCGGGACAGCTCGGAGTAGCGCATCGGTCTCGGCTCACCGGCGCAGTCCCCGCCGGGGCGCGGGCCGTCGCTCCCGAGCGCGGCCAGGATCAGGGACACCCACTTGTCGGAGATCCGGTCCAGGAGCCGGCGGCTGGGGCAGCCGGCCAGGAACGCGTCGTACTCCATCTTCGCCTGCGCCCGCTGCTGGGCCGCCGTCGTCGTCGGCATCGGCCGCTCCTTCCTACCGCCGGGTGAGATACGCACTCCGGAGTGCGTACTTCCCGTCAGAGAGTAACCCCTCCATGGTGGTGCAAAAGCTCCCGTTTCTCCATAGGAGGCAACATGTCCACCACCTTCCGCACCGCCGTCGTCCGCACTCCGGGCGGCCCCGACTCCATCGAGATCATCGACGTGCCCCTCGTCGAGCCCGGACCGGGTCAGGTCCGGGTCGAGATCGCCGGGGCCGCGGTCAACCCCGTCGACCTGGCGGTCGCCGCCGGGGTGTTCCACGGGCGAGGACTGGTCGACCAGCCCCACCACACCGGTCTGGGCTGGGACTTCTCCGGTACGGTCGCCGCTACCGGACCGGGCGTCGGCTGGGCGGTCGGCACCCGGGTCGCGGGACTGATCGACGGGTTCGACCGCGACTTCGGCACGTACGCCGAGCAGCTGATCGTGTCGGCCGACGACATCGCGCCCGTGCCCGCCGGCCTCGACCTGGTCGCGGCGGCCGCCGTCCCGCTCAACAGCCTGGCCGCGGCCCAGCTCGTCGACCTGCTCGGCGACGGTGACGGCCGGAGCCTGCTGGTGACCGGCGCGGCGGGCGCTGTCGGCGGCTACGTGCTCTCGCTGGCCCAGGATCGCGGGTGGCGGGTCACCGGACTGGCCCGTACGCAGGACGAGGAGTTCGTGCGCGGCCTCGGCGCCGGCTTCACCACGCGGGCCACGCCAGGCTGGGACGCGGTGGCCGACGGCGCCGCGATGCAGGAGCAGGGCATGCCCCTGGTCCGCGACGGCGGCCTGTTCGTCGGCGTGCAGCCGGGGGCGGCGCCGGCGGAGGTGCGGGGCATCACCGTCCGCGTGGTGGTGGCGCGGCCGGACGGCGCCCGGCTCGCGCAGCTCCTGGAGGCCACCGCCGATGGCCGCCTCCCGGTGCGGGTGCACGCCGTCGTGCCTCTCGACG
This sequence comes from Nonomuraea sp. NPDC054003, assembly GCF_055585125.1. Classification (NCBI taxonomy): domain Bacteria; kingdom Bacillati; phylum Actinomycetota; class Actinomycetes; order Streptosporangiales; family Streptosporangiaceae; genus Nonomuraea; species Nonomuraea sp. NPDC054003. Next base: position 1,974 of record NZ_JBVJKR010000007.1, on the reverse strand, counting down.
AGGTCGCCTCCGCCCACCGCGCGGTCGCCAAGGGCGGCGTACGCGGAAGGTACGTTCTCACGCCGGGCACAGCGGTGGACTGACAATACGTGACCGCACTCATCACCGGTCGGGAAGATCACCACCGGCGGGCATGGGAACAATCGACGTACTGGTGATCTTCGACCGGCGCCCCGAGCCTCGCTGTGGAAGGAACGAGGCGCCATCGAGCAGGCGACCACGCCGTACGGCCGCCACATCACCCTTCTGCTCGGATAGTCCCGCCCGCGCTATCCGAGGAGTCGCTGGGTATCCCGACGACCTCGACGATCACCCCGTGGTCACGCCGGAGCGTATCGGCGAGCGCGACAAGGGCGACCTGGGCGAACGGGTAAAGCGAGTCGGGCGTCAGTTCCTTGCCCTTGAGGAGGATGGCCAGCACGACCTTGCCCGGCACGAAGTTCTCCGGCACGGTGAGCTGGCCGCCGCTCAGCTCGGCCACCTTCGCGCTGAACTTCGCGCGGGCGTCCGGCTCGTTGTACAAGGTCCGGGTGGAGATCAGCGCCTGGGCGAACTGGTGGCTGAGAGGCTCCGAGCTCTCCGCCGCCTTGACGTGCACCAGCGTGTGCCGGTCGGTGAGCCCGTCGCAGGCCTCGTAACCCTTGCCCCTGCTCTGCTGCCGGGTCCGATTGAACTTGCGGTCGAGGCACAGGTACCGGCCTCGACCGAGCGTGTCCTGCATGCGGATGTTGTAGTCCTCCTCGGACTCTCCGGCCTTCCAGGGCAGCATGTCCACCTCCGGCTCGGGCACGATGAGCTCCTTCATCCGGCGCTTCATCGACTCCACATAGGTGGCGCCGCACTCGTACCAGTTCCCGTCGCTGAGCTGGTAGACGTGCGGCCCGATCGCCACGGCGGCCTCGAGCCACTGGATGGCACGGGCCTTGCCGATCGATTCCTTGCCTTCGCGGTCGGCGTACATCTCGACGATCCCGTCACGAAGCGCGGCAGAGGGACTGACGCAGTACTGCACCTTGCACCGTCGGCGGAGATCGTCAAGATCGAGCTCCTCTCGGACGAGGGGGACGCTACCGACCTTGATCCGGTACGAGCGAGCCTCGTGACGCCGGTCGACCAGAGCGGACGGGATCACCAGGTGCAGCATGAGGTCGCCCTGGCCTCGGAGCCCTTCGTCGAGCAGTGCGTCCAGCTTGCTGAGGAGCGGCTCGGAGCTGACCGGCCGGATGGCCTCCAGGCGCTCGAAGTCGGGAGGCACCTGCCGCTCGCTGATCTGGTTCAACCGGTGCAGCAGGGCCAGGAATTCTGCCGGATCCAGCGGGATCGGCAGACGCAAGCCATCCGCGCCTTCGATGGTGACGGTCTCCCGGTGGCTGAGGCCGAGGTCGGAGGCCTTGATCAGACCGCCGAGCTTCTTGACCAGCTCGGCATAGTCCCGAATGCCGACGCCGCCGATGGGCATGCCGGCCGGGACGTAAGTGGAGTCGTGCCGCGACGAGCGCTACGTCCAGGCCGCGGACGCCCTCCAGGAAGTGATCGACTCGGGTTCGGCCGCCCTCGGTGCCCGCCACTCGCGAGTCCTCGCCCTGCGCAAGAAAAGGGCGGCGATTCTGTTCGTCGGCGGCGATTATCGCGAATCGCTACCGGAGTTCGACGACCTCGCCCGTGCCTACGAGGTCGCCGAAGGACCGGCAAGCAACAACGTCATCGACTGTCGCCGCCATGCGGCCGACTGCCGCGCCGAACTCGGCCACGCCACCAGCGCACTCCAGCAGTACCAAGACGTACTGGATCTGGTCCGTACGAAGGAGAGCGACATTTCTCAAACCGCCGTCGAGGTCCGGCGCAGCATCGGAATGCTCCTGGCCAGCGAGGGCAATGACACTGAGCCTTTTGCATCCCCTGGCGGCGGGTCGCTGGTCACAGCATGATCGCGAGCTTGGTGTTCGCCTGACGACGTAAGAAACCCCTGGTAGA